>NZ_VFUI01000022.1:0-69451 GCF_006440535.1 Mesorhizobium sp. B2-5-13
GGCCGGGCGGGCGCCCGGTGGCGCAAGGGGCGGCGGGCATCGTGTGGGCCGCGACCTTGCCCGACGACGGCCCGACTGGCGGCTTTTTTCGCGATGGCAAGAGGCTGCCGTGGTGACGGCGAGACGCGGGCAAGTTCGGGCGGCGCCCGGCATTGCGTAACGGCGTTCAGCATCTGAATCGGGAAATTGTGCCAAACGATTGTTTTCGCATCAATCTCGCCGGACATCCGTGCATCACCTCCTCCATGGCGGGTGGACGAAGACCGGCATGGCGGCTATTTTTTCGAGCCCGCGACCAGATCGCGAGGCGCAATCGGTCGCCGGGAGCTGTTGCCGTTGAGAAGAATTGCTTCGTGGACGATGGCGCTGATCCTCGTTGCCGTCGCCGCGTGCGTCGGGGCTGGCGCCGCCGTCGGCCAGACACAAACGCCTGCCGAGCTGCCTTTGCCGCCGGACGTGTCGTCGAAGGACATATCGGTCGGGGTAAAGGCCGCGCCGCCCTTCGCCTTCAAGCTGCAGGACGGCACCTGGTCGGGATTGAGCATCGACCTCTGGCAGAAGATGGCCGGGCGGCTCAACCTTCGCTTCCACTATGTCGAAGTGCCTGGCGTGCAGGACCAGATCGACGGCGTCGTCAGCGGCAAATTCGACGTGGCGATGGCCGCGATCACGGTCACGGCAGACCGCGAAAAGGCCGTCGACTTCACGCAGCCCTTTTTCACGACCGGGCTCGGCATCGCTACACCGCTCAACAGCCAGCCGTCATGGCGGCCGATTTTGCACGCGCTGACCTCGTTCGGCTTCCTGCAGGCCGTGCTGGCGCTGATCGTCATCTCGGTCGTGGTCGGCATCCTGATCTGGATGTTCGAACGCCGCCACAATGAGGATTTCGGCGGCGGCGTCGCCAAGGGCCTGTTTTCAAGTATGTGGTGGTCGACGATTGCCGCGACCCAGGCCAGCACCGGCGATTTCGGTCCGCGAACCGTGCCGGGACGTGTGCTGGCCGCGCTGTGGATGATGGGATCGATCATCGCCATCGCGGTGTTCACCGCCGGCGTCACATCGGTGCTGACCGTGACGCAGATGGAAGGCATGGTGCAGGGCGAAAGCGACCTCACCACGGTCCGGGTCGGCGCCGTGCAGAATTCCTCGACCGCGTCCTACCTGGATTCCACCCATATCCGCCATCAGGACTTTGCCACCGTCCAGCAGGGCCTGGACACGCTGCGCGCCGGCAAGATCGATGCGCTGGTCCACGACAAGCCGCTGCTTGGCTGGCTGGTCGGACAGAACTACGGCGCGAGCCTGCGGGTCCTCGACGCGACCTTCGACCAGCAGCAATATGCCATCGCCCTGCCGCTCGGCAGTAGGCTTCGCAAGCCGCTTGATGTCGCCCTGCTGCAAACCATGGAAAGCGACTGGTGGAAACAGGCGGTCTTCCAGTATCTGGGCGAGAAATAGGCTATCGGCATGAGAGCGGGGGACGGACAGCTCGCGGCATTGCGCGCAAGAAAAAGCCGCCCTCTTTCAGGACGGGTCTTCGGGTGATGGCTGTCGTCACTGATCGAGGTCGACCGGGGTCACCCCGAGGAGCTTCAGGGCGTTGGCGTAGATCCGGATGCCTTGCGCCTGCTTGCTCCCGGCGCAGAACCGGTTCGCCTTGTCCTGCAGTGCCGTTACCTCGGCGATCTGGCTCGCACTGGCACCCGGTTTGGCCTTGGCCCGGATGGCCCCGTCGAGTTGAAGGCCGAGCCGGCTGCAATATTCGGTCCGGGTGACCGCCGCCTCCGCGTCGGACTGTACGACCGCAAGCATGGCGAGCGAAATGCCTGTCAGGGCACTCATCCATCCGGTCGAACGTCGTTGCATTGCAGGCACTATCCTTGGCGTGTCTGGCGGCCGCTGCCCGGCTGCCACGGGGATGGTTATCGCAGACGATCTTTTCGCCAGTTTTTCCCGGATGTTGAATCTTGTTTCTGGAGTGTGTCTGGAGGCCGGGTTCACACTTCGTCGGCGTCGAACAGCAGCATCGTCAGATCGTCGTCGCCCGGGGCCAATATCCGCCGGTCGGCGGCGCAGGCAACGCCGACTTCGCTGGCGAACGCCGCGCGGATGTCGTCGAGGCTGTCGAAATACAGTGTCGCCACAAGGTAAGGCATCTCGCCCGCCGAGAGTTTGACGATGGGCCGCCTGCTGACATCGTAGCGCCGCAGGCCGGGAAGCTTCTTGGCGAGCGGTATATGAACATCGAAATAGTGCCGGTCGAACGCGGCCGGATCGGCCGGGGTTTTGTAGATCACAAGCATCTTGGCCATTGCCCGTATTCCTGTCCTGTTGATGTCGATGGTCAAGCCGTGCAGGCCGCCAAACCGAAGTCGTTCGACATTGGCGGATTTCGACCGCCGGTCGATTTTTATGTGCGCCGCCGGGGGCGGGGCTATATGCGACAGCCGATTTCCCGACTTGAGGAGATCGGCGCCTCGCGCTCCCGCGGGCATCTGCGGCGCTTCTGCCTCTTCCCCCGGCACCGTCATTCGCGTAAGGGCGCGGGAAAATTCCAATTCCGCATCGATACCCCCCGGAACATCATGATCAGACTTGAAAACATCGGCAAGCAGAACGGCCGTCAGCTTGTCTTCATCGAGGCGTCGGCCTCCCTGCAGAGGGGCGAGAAGATCGGCCTCGTCGGACCCAACGGTGCCGGCAAGACGACGCTGTTTCGCATGATCACCGGGCAGGAACAGCCCGATGAGGGCCAGGTGCAGGTCGACCGCGGCGTCACCATCGGCTATTTCAGCCAGGATGTCGGCGACATGGCGGGTCACAGCGCGGTGGCCGAGGTGATGAACGGCGCCGGACCGGTCAGCGACGTGGCGGCCGAGATGGCGGAACTCGAGGCGGCCATGGCCGATCCCGACCAGGCCGACCGGATGGACGAGATCATCGAACGATATGGCGAGGCGCAGCACCGCTTCGAGGAGCTCGACGGCTATGCGCTGGACGGCCGCGCGCGCGAAGTGCTGGACGGTCTCGGCTTCAGCCAGGAGATGATGGACGGCGATGTCGGCAAGCTGTCGGGCGGCTGGAAGATGCGCGTGGCGCTGGCCCGCATCCTGCTGATGCGCCCCGACGCCATGCTGCTCGACGAACCGTCGAACCATCTCGACCTGGAAAGCCTGATCTGGCTCGAGCAGTTCCTGAGGGGCTATGAAGGCGCGCTGCTGATGACTTCGCACGACCGCGAGTTCATGAACCGCATCGTCAACAAGATCGTCGAGATCGATGCGGGATCGCTCACCGCCTATTCCGGCAATTATGAATTCTACCAGCAGCAGCGGGCGATCGCCGACAAGCAGCAGCAGGCGCAGTTCGAGCGCCAGCAGGCGATGCTGGCCAAGGAAATCGCCTTCATCGAGCGCTTCAAGGCGCGCGCCTCGCACGCAGCCCAGGTGCAGAGCCGGGTGAAGAAGCTCGACAAGATCGACCGTGTCGAACCGCCCAAGCGCCGTCAGGTGGTGAATTTCGAGTTCCAGCCGGCGCCGCGTTGCGGCGAGGATGTCGTCACCTTGAAGAACGTGCACAAGGCCTATGGCAGCCGCACCATCTATGAAGGGCTCGACTTCCAGGTCCGCCGCCGCGAGCGTTGGTGCATCATGGGCGTCAACGGTGCCGGCAAGTCGACGCTGTTGAAGCTGGTGGCCGGCGCCTCCGATCCCGATACAGGCACGGTGGCGCGGGGACCGAGCGTGAAAATGGGCTATTTCGCCCAGCACGCCATGGAGCTCCTGGAAGGCGAGCGCACCGTGTTCCAGACGCTGGAAGACAATTTCCCGCAGGCCGGCCAGGCGCCGCTTCGGGCACTTGCCGGCTGTTTCGGGTTTTCCGGCGACGAGATCGAGAAGAAATGCCGGGTGCTGTCAGGCGGCGAGAAGGCGCGGCTGGTGATGGCGCTGATGCTGTTCGACCCGCCCAACCTGCTGGTGCTGGACGAGCCGACCAACCACCTCGACATCACCACCAAGCAGATGCTGATCGAGGCGCTGTCGCAATATGAAGGCACGATGCTGTTCGTCTCGCACGACCGGCATTTCCTGGCAGCGCTGTCGAACCGCGTGCTCGAATTGACGCCCGAAGGCATCCACACCTATGGCGGCGGCTATTCGGAATATGTCGAGCGCACTGGACAGGAAGCGCCAGGGCTGAGGAGCTGAGCGGGTAGGGGCGCCGTTCGCCGAAGCGAGACCTAAAGCAGGCCGTGTTTCCTGAATTCGGCCTGCTCGTCCCCGCTGATCCAGCCGAACACCTTCAGCTTCCCGTCTCGCCTCTCGAGGAGATAGCTGACCTCGAAATCAATAGTAATGAGAGCCGCCCTCTTGTTGTGGTACTCCCCGGCCCATTGCACCTTTGCCACGCAGTGGTCCTGATCGATCGGCGTCACGGATACATCCCTGCACGTCATCCTCCCGGCGCCCATCGCCCTGTAGCCCTCGAAGCCCTTCTTCATGATTTCGATCAGTTGCTTGCCGTTTTCGCCGGCCATTACCGCGCCAGGGGTGACTGAGATGAAAGCGGACGAATAGATGTCGGCGACATCCTTCAAACCGGCATCCGACAAGAGCGCGTCATTGTAGAATTTCGCATAGGCCTCGAAGAATTTCGCGACCTCGGCTTTGGCGATCATCGTCTTCCTCTCCCCCGAACGGGACGGGAAACCGCTTCACACTTCTCCGGGAACCGCTCCGAGGGGTGAGGCGCCTACCTCAGCGAGATGCTCATGCCGCTGAGATCCGCGTTCACCTGCAGGCCCACCTGTCTGCCCGTGAGTTGGAGTTGGGCGCCCTTGTCGTTGGTCATCACGATCACCTGAGCGCCTCTGCCGAGCGTGCCGCCGCCGCCGGCCGCGCCATATACGCCAGCCACGTCCCGGGCGCGCCTGATGTGGCGCACGGTGCCCTGGAAATAGGTCTTGGAAACGCCGAAGGCGAGGCCGCCCGAGACGCCGCCGATCGAGATCGGATATTTCCGGCCATGGAAGGTCAGCGTGCCCTCGCCACCGGAGCCGCCGACGAAGAAAGCCGCCTTGTAGACGGAGAAGCGGATCGTGCCGCTGTCGGCATGCGCGGCGCTGGCAAGGCTGACGCCTACCGTTGCGATCGCGGCTACGGCGATTGAACGAAATCCGGACGAAATAGTCATGATGGGAACTCCTGAAGGTGGCCGTCGGCAAGAATGGTCGGCGTGGCATCAAAGTTACAACTGAACAGTCTCGCTCATAATTGGTTCCAAGCGGCGGTCTGAATCTGGCGGCGGGAAGCCCGCCACGAAAAGAGGCCAGGCTCTCTGGTCGCGGCGGTCTTCTTGTGGGATGGAGACGTCGGTGTCCGCTCCACGGCGGTTGGCAAAGGGGTTCGGTATGAGAATTGCGACGGGGCTTGTAATGTCCGCATTGGCCGCGACAATGGCTGGATGCGCGACGTCTCCAGTCGACTATGGAGCCTCGCTTTCGCAGCAGGACCAGAAATGGGCGACGCCGCAATGCCAGCAAGCCCGGGCGGCGGCTTCGGACTACGCGGTCCGCGAAAAACAGCACCCGGGTTGGGAATTCGTCGCACTTGGCCCCTACGGGTTGGGGATCATAGCGGCGACCAAGGAGCACGAGCAGAAGCAACGAAAGCTGCTCGCCCGCGACGTGCATCTGCAGTGTTCGAGCCTACCCCTTCCGAAGGAATTGCAAGGTGATTTGAGCCCTGCCAGTCCAACCCCGGCGAAATATCCATAGCCGGGAACGGTTGCGGATGCGACCCTCGACGAAAAACCGTTACACGCTTTTCCTGGGAGTTGCTCTAACGTAGCAATCCGTCCGCCTCGAATGTGTCCCAACCTTCGAGCTTTGGCGCATCGTCCTTTCCCGCATTTCTGGTCTTGCGGGCGTTGTCCGTCCGCTTGCCTGCTCGTGTCAGTGCGGCCTTGCCGGCCCCACGCCGTCTGTTCTCGGACACTTCCAGCGCATCCTCCTCCCGCCAGGCGGTCGCCAGGTCACGATCGAGAACGTCCTCGATGTGGCGTGGATCGAAGACGTGGAAGGTCACAGCCTTGGATCGCCCGCGCATCTTCACGGTACGCGTGCCGATGCTTTTCAGGCGACCATCCCTGAGCCATTTGTGCCGCTCTCGGGAGGAGATGGTGAGGATGTCCTCTGCCTCTCGCGGAAGCACGGGCAGTGCCTCGATTCCCTCCAGCGTCCTGGAGATGGTTGCCGAGGCGGTCTTGAACGCATCCGCGTCGGTTCGCATCATACGCAAGACGACGCGGCCCGTCTCGGCCTTGGCAAATTTCCGCACCGTCCACGGCAGGCGGGCCCGAACTTCCCGTTCGATCCCCTTCAGGCGCAAGGAAGACCCAAGCGTCGCCGCTGGCGGCAGCAGCCATTCGGCGACCATTGACGCGGTGCCCGTGCCTTGCTCGGCCGTGCGATCAGGGGCGGTGGCAATTTTCGCCGCGATGCCGCTCAGGATCTTCCGAATGGAGCCGCGCTTCTTGTCCGCCATGTTTCGTTTTCGCTCATCGAGTGCTTTCGTGGAAGCACAGTTCGCACAGCGGACAACCGAAATCAGGGTCGAACAGTTCCCTAGGCATGCGCAGGCGGAGACTATTGACTTCATCTGGGCAACCCACCATGCAAGCGGCCCTGGACAGGTGGTCCAACGAACCGCAGGGTGGTTCCAATATTGCGTCACGGATTTCGCAAGGAGCGCTTGCCCACAACGACAGGTCAGATCGTTGCGAAATTGAAATTCCCGACGCGCTGACCACAGCTCTCTTCGTCCCATCGACGCCTGATCGACCGTTGGAATTGCACTTGGTCCGAGTCGTCGGGCGATCCTATTACCCTCGAGGCCGTGATGGCATGTGTTGGGCGAGGGCGCCCTAGACTGGGCCGCCGTCGATAAGCAAGAAGTCCGGTGCCGCTTTTGGCAAACACATCGTCCGGTGTTCCAGCATATTGTGCTGGCGAATAAGCTTGAGACAAGGCGGTTCCGAACAACAATGGCTAGGCGGTTTGCGTTTCTCCTGGTGCGCGACTTCACGCTGTCGCCGCTGTCGCTGTTCATCGACACGCTGCGGCTGGCGGGCGATGAGGGCGATCGCAGCCGCAGGATAGAGTTCGACTGGGAGATCGTCGGCGAACGCGGTCTGCCGATCCGGGCAAGTTGCGGCGTCGAACTGCTGCCGACCGGGGGGATCGGCAATCCCGAGGATTTCGATAATGTCGTCGTGGTCGGCGGCCTGCTCGACACCAACCGCAGCCTGAGTTCCGAAAAGGAGGCCTTCCTGTTGCGGGCCGCAGGGAAGGGCGTGCCGCTGACGGCGCTCTGCACGGGCAGCTTCGTGCTGGCGCGCTACGGCCTGCTCGATGGCTATAGCGCCGCCGTCAGCTGGTTCCACATCAAGGATTTCCGCAGCCGGTTCCCGGAGGTCAACGCCCATGCCGACAGCCTGTTTACCGTCGACCGTGGCCGCTCGACATGCGCGGGCGGCACGGGTGCCGCCGACCTTGCAGGCCATTTCGTGTCCGAGTTCATCGGCCGGAAGGCGGCGGAAAAGGCCGCCAAGATCCTGGTGCTCGACCGGATCAGAAGCAGCAGGGATGTGCAGCCCGTCGGCGACCTGTTTCCGGAGGCGTCGAGCCGGGCGGTGAAGCGCGCTTTGCTGTTGATGGAGAGCAACCTCCAGGAGACGCTGTCGGTCGCCGAGATCGCGACCCGCCTGAACTGCTCGCGGCGCCAGCTCGAACGGCTCTTCGGGCTGGAACTGGGCATCGGCCCGATGGCGGCATATCTCGCGTTACGAGTGCACCATGCGAAGTCGCTGCTCGAAGGCAGCGACCTGCAGATCGGCGAAGTCGCCTACCGCTGCGGCTTTACCAATGCCGGCCATTTCAGCCGCGTGTTCCGCCAGCAGACCGGCACCACGCCAACCTATCTCAGGCATCCCAACCGCAGGCCCGGCGGCGCGACGATACAACGAAGTCCGCTACGTGCGGCGCCTATGAAATCCGCTGGCCGTCCTCGTCGAGCAGAACGCAGCCCTCGGGATCGAATCCGAGGTCGGCCGTCTCGCCTTCGCGAAGAACGCGGCCATTGATCGGCGCGTTGGCGCGGAGGCTGGTCTTGCCGCCGATGTCGATCTCGTAGATTGCGCTGCCGCCCAGATACGAGGCCGAGACGACACGACCAGTGAGCCGGTTGACGCTCGTTCCGGCACCCACCGAAAATTTCTGCGGCCGCACCACGACGGTGACCTTGCTGCCGTCGCCAAGCGGCCTTGGACAAGCCACGTTGATGGTCTGGCCGGTGGCAAGCACCACCGCTTGGCCGGACCTGCTCACGGTCCCGGCAAGCATGTTGGCCTTGCCGAGGAAGTCGGCGACGAAGGCCGTGGCCGGCGTCTCATAGACCTCCTCCGGAGTGCCGATCTGTTCCACTGCGCCGGCGTTCATCACCACGATGCGATCCGACATGGAGAGCGCTTCTTCCTGGTCGTGCGTGACGAAGATGGCGGTGATGCCCGTTTCCTTCTGGATCTTCTTGATCTCGACGCGCATCTCCTCGCGCATGTTGGCGTCCAGCGCCGATAGCGGTTCGTCCAGCAGCAGCACCTGCGGCTCGAAGACGATGGCGCGGGCAAGCGCGATGCGCTGCTGCTGCCCGCCCGACAGCTGCGACGGCAGCTTCTTCTCGCTGCCCGGCAGCCGCACCATTTCGAGCGCCTTGCCGACCCTGCGGGCGATCTCTGGCTTTGGCACGTTGCGGTACTTCAGGCCGAAGGCGACGTTGTCGAACACGTTCTTGTGCGGGAACAGCGCGTAGCTCTGGAAGACCAGCCCGATGTTGCGCTTGTAGATCGGGACGTCGTCGACCCGCCGCCCGTCGATCATGATCTGGCCGCCGGAAATATCGACCAGGCCGGCTATGGAGCGCAGGATCGTGGTCTTGCCGCAGCCCGAGGGCCCGAGCAAGGTGACGAAGCTGCCCTTGCGGATCGAGAGCGAGAAATCGCGCACGGCGACGAACTTGCCGTAGGCGATGTCGATATCGCGGAACTCGACCGCCGGGCTGTTCGCCTCCGCGGCCGCGCTCGCGCCGGCTGCCCCGGCCAGGACAGGCCGGGGATGGAGTGTCGTGCCCTGGCTTTCAGGCACCTTTGGAGATCCTGTTCCACTGCTTGGTCCAGGCGTCCTCGTTGTTCGCCCAGTAGGTCGGATCGGCGAAGGTCAGCGATTTCATCGTGCCGGTCTTGTCGAACGCCGGCAGTTTCTCGATCTTCTCGGTCAGCTTGACCTTGTTCGGGTCGAGCGACGGCGGATAGCTCTGGCCCTCGGCCACCGCGATCGAGGTCGCCGGGTCGAGCATGAAGTTGATCAGCTCCTCGCACTCGGCCATGGGCGAGCCCTTGAGGATCAGCATGTCCTCCATCCAGGCATAGGAGCCGGCCGGGTCGAGATAGCCGATCGGATGGCCCTGGTCCTGCAGCGCGGCGACCCGTCCCGACCACGCATCGGTCACCACGATCTCGCCCTTGGAAAGCAGGTCCATCAGCTCCGCGCCGGAGCTCCAGAACTTCTTGGCGAGGTCGCGCGTCTCGCGCACCTTGGCCCAGATGGCATCCATGTCCTCGAGGTTATTGGGATCCTGCCCGGTGGCAAGCGCCGCATACCAGACGCGCGTCGTCATGTCGGAATAGCCGCCGACCTTGCCGGCATATTTCTTGTCGAGAAGCAGGGCCGCGCCTTTTTCCTTGGCTTCCTCCGGCGAGATCACCTTGGTGTTGTAGGCGATACCCGTCGTGCCATAGTCGTAGGGTATGGCCGAAAGCTTTGGCGTCAGCTTGCGGAACGGCTCGATCATCGGCTGCAGCACATTCGCCACGTTGGGAATGTTGGCCTCGTTGATCTCCGAGGTCAGGCCGGCGTTCACATATTTGATGTAGTAGTTGACGCCCGAGGAATGGATGACCTGGTAGTCGCCGGGCTTGGCGGTCTTGATCTTGGTGATGATCTCGTCCTCGTCGCCGAACGTGCCCTGGACCACCTTGATCTTGGTCTTGGTCGTGTAGGGCTGGAAGGCGAACTTGTCGATCGCGTCCTGCACCGTGCCGCCCCAGCCGTCGAAGCGAACCTCCTGGACCGCGGCGAGCGCCCGGCCCATCCACGGTATGGAAAGGCCCGCCGATGCCGCCGCGGCGGCGGTCAGTGTCAGGAAAGTGCGGCGGCTCAGGTCGCCATTGGCGTATCGGTCGTGCAGCCGTTCCAGCCGCTTCGTGGTGGTGAGTTTCATTGTGTTTCCTCCTTTGGTTCGCCACGTCTTCTCAGTTTTGTCAGGCTTTGCAGGATCAGGCCGCCAATCAGCGGGATGCCGACGGTCACAAGGATCATCACGGTGCCGAGTGCGTTGATTTCCGGACTGATCGAGATCTTGAGCATGGAAAGGATCTGGGTGGGCATGGTCTCGACGCCGGCCGGCCGCCAGAACAGGCTGGCCGAGGTGTTGTCGAACGAGATGGTGAAGGCGAGCAGCGCGCCGCCCACCACGGCCGGAATGAGCAGCGGCAGCGTGATCTCGCGGAACGACGAAAACCGCGAGGCGCCGAGCGACAGCGCCGCCTCCTCATAGACGCGCCGGATGCCGATCATGCGCGCCTGCGCGATCAGCACTACATAGGGCACGGCAAGCAGGATATGACCGAGCACCAGGAGCAGCATGGTCCTCGGCTGGTCGACCGCCTTGATCAGCACCAGCAGGCCGACGCCGAGGATGGTTTCGGGCACCAGCGCCGGCAGGATCACCAGCGTGCTCAGCGCCTGCTTGCCGCGAAAATCGAAGCGCACCAAGGCAAATGCCGTGGTGACGCCGACGGCGGTGGTGACGATCGCGGTGACCAAGGCGATCCACAAGGACGTGCGAAAGGCGGCCAGCACCGCCTCGTTGGCCATCAGCTTGCCGTACCATTGCAGGCTGAAGCCGGTCATCGGGAAGCCGCCGAACATCGAGGCGTTGAACGACAGGATCACCGTCGCCACGATCGGCGCGAACATGAAGATGTAGACGCAGACCGTGACGAAGCCGGTCAGCCGCCAGGCCCATCTGCCTTCCTGCTTGCGCCGTGTTCCTCTCATCCGCCAAGCCCCATCATCCGCCAAGCCCAATCATCCGCCAAGCCCTTTGACGATCTGCGACATGCCCATGTAGCGCGTGTAGACGGCGGCGAAGAAGCCGAGCACGACGAACAGCACGATCGAAAGCGTGGCGCCCATCGGCCAGTTCAGCTCGCCCATGATGGTGTCGTAGATCAGGTTGCCGAACAGCGCGTCGCGGCCCGAGCCGAGAAGCTGCGGCGTCACATAGCTGCCGGCGGCCAGCACGAAGCAGAGCAGCAGGCCCGCCGCAAGGCCTGGCAGCGACAGCGGCAGCGTGACCTCTCGGAACGCCTGCGCGCTCGTGCAGCCCATCGAGCGGGCCGCAGAAATCAACGTGCGATCAATGCTCTCCAGGCTGACATAGACGTTGAGGATCATGTAGGGCAGCAGAAAATGCAGCATGCCCAGGATGACCGCGCCCTCGTTGTAGAGCATCGGCAACGGCTCGTTGACGATGCCCATTTTGAGCAGCGCGACATTGATGACGCCCTGTTCGCCCAGGATGTTGATCCAGGAGAAGGTGCGGATGGTGAAGCTGATCCAGAACGGCACGATCAGCAAAAGCAACAGCAGCCATTTGTGCTTGAAGGTCGTGGCCCAGATGAAATAGGCGGGAAAATAGCCGAGCACGCCGCAAAGCAGCGCCGTCATGGCCCCGACTCTCAAGGTCTTCAGAAGGAAGCCGTGATAGTAGCTGTCGGTGAGGAATTCATGCCAGTTCGCGGTCGTCAACGCGCTCGTTTCCACGCCGGCGGTGACGAAGGTGAAGAAGGTGTAGGCGCCCATCACGGCGATCGGCAGCACCAGGAAAAGGATCAGCAGCAGGAGCACCGGTGCGACGAGCATCCAGGCCAGCCGTGGATCATACAATGTCCATCGTCGTTTCATGAGCACCCGGACGTCCGCGCTTTCTTTGAAGCGCTGTTTTGTTCCCGGTGCCAAGATTGGGTGATTGGAGGCGCGATGTCTACAGTCGGCGATTGAGCCAGTGGACTTCAGCGTGTCGGCCCGATGGACCAGAATAATTATCGGCGAGCGCAATACCGCGGCTGGGCATCTATCCGATGCGTTTGCCGGCGGCAGCCGTCTTCTAAGCCGGCAGGCCGGCGACGCGCAGGGCGTCGGTGACATCGTCGATTATGCCAGGCGCGATTCCGACGGCGGTGGCCCAGCGGCCGATGGTGAAATGCGGATCGAGCGCCATGAGCCGTGCGGCCGACGCTCTTGCCTCCTCGATCCGTCCGAGCCTCGCCAGCGGCGCGGCCAGCCAGCCATGCAGGATGCTGAAACCGGGGTTCAGCTCCACCGCCCGCCGGCCGGCCGCGATGGCCTGTTCGTGCCGGCCGGACAGAAAATTGCCGAAGCCGATGATGCCTTGCGGCACGCAGCTCATGGCGTCGAGCGGGGAGAGCCGCATCGCCTGCTCGCACCAGTCGATGGCGCGCGCCGCATGGCCGCCATAGGCCACCGGCACGCAGCCAAAAGTGTAGACGAAGGCACAGGAGGCGCTGAGCGACAGGGCCTGCGCGAACATCTCGTTGGCCAGCCCGCGGTCATGCTCGACCAGACCGATTGTGAAGCCGGCCAAGGCCAGCGCCATCGCGTCGCCCGAGCCGTGCTCGATCGCCGCATGGGCATGGTGCGACGCCTTCTGGCGATGCTCCGCCAGCATGCCGCCTCGGATGAAAAGGGTTTGATGCGCCCAGGCGGCAAAGCCATGGGCGAGCCCATAACTCGGCTCGATGGCCAATGCCTGGTCGAGCAGAGGCAGTCCCTTGGCCGCGCCTTGGGGCATGAAGGTGTAGACATCGGGCAGAGCGCGCAGAAAAAGGTCGTAAGCGTCGAGACTGTCGGGCCGCTGGCGCTTGACACGTTCGATCTCGGCCCGGCGCAAATTGGGCTCGATGGCCGCGACCACGCTGATGGTGATCTCGTCCTGCAGCGCGAACACGTCGGTCAACTCGCGATCGTAGCGTTCGGCCCACAGATGGCTGCCGTCCTCAGCGTCGATCAGCTGCCCTGTGATGCGCACGCGGCTGCCGACCTTGCGGACCGAGCCTTCCAGCACATAGCGCACGCCGAGTTCGCGCCCGACCTGCTTCACGTCGACGGCGCGGCCCTTGTAGGTGAAGCTCGAATTCCGCGCGATGACGAACAGCCAGCGGATGCGCGACAGGCCGGTGACGATGTCCTCGGCCATGCCGTCGGCAAAATAGTCCTGATCCGCGTCGCCGCTCATGTTCACGAAAGGCAGAACGGCGATGGAGGGGCGGGCGGGAATGCCGAGGCCAGGCTTGGGTGTTCCCACCGGCGCTGCCGCCTCGGCGCCGGCTTCCTCGCGTACGGTGCCGACGAAACGAAAGCCCCGGCGCAGGATGGTACGGACGAGGCGCTGCTGCTCGCCATTGTCCTGAAGGGCGCCGCGGGCGGCATTGACACGGCTGGCAAGCGTGGCGTCGGAGACGATGCGTCCCTGCCAGACCGCATCGACCAGATCGTCCTTGCTGACGACCCGCTCGCGATTGCGGATCAGATATTGCAGGAGGTCGAACACCTGCGGCTCGACCGGGACCAGCTCGTTGCCCCTGCGTAGTTCGCGCCGGTCGCCGTCCAGAGCGAAATCCTCGAAAAGATACGGCAAATTGCTGGCTCCAGATGGGGCGGAAACGCTGACCTGGACACTGTAGACGTGTCGTGGGCGCAAAATCAAAGCCCTCTCAAGACAAAATCAAGAGGTCCTGAAGGTCACCTCAAAGCGAGCGCGGCGGACCCGACGCATAGTCCTCCTGCAACCAACGCAAACAACGATTTGAAAAGGAGAACTCAAATGTCCAACACCGCGGCAAATTCGGTCGTCCTCGTCCATGGCGGCTTTGTCGACGGCTCCGGCTGGGAAGGGGTCCATAACCAGCTCAAGGAGGACGGCTACGACGTCACCATCGTCCAGAACCCGACCACCTCGCTCGCCGACGACGTCGCTTTCACCAAGCGCGCCATCGCCGCCGCTCCCGGCAACGTCATCCTGGTCGGCCACTCCTATGGCGGCGTCGTGGTGTCGGAAGCCGGCACCGATCCGAAGGTTTCAGCCGTCGTCTACATCGCGGCCTTCGCCGCCGATGCCGGCGAGTCGGTCTCGACCCTCATCGCCAACCCGCCTCCCGGCGCCGCGGTGCCGCCGATCCTGCCGCCTGTCGACGGCTTCCTGATGCTCGACAAGGCCAAGTTCGCCGCCTCGTTCGCCGCCGACGTCCGTCCTTCGCTCGCCTCCTTCATGGCGGACTCGCAGGTGCCGTGGGCCGTGGCCGCACTCGAAGGCAAGGTCGCCAAGCCGGCCTGGAGGGTGAAGCCGAGCTGGTATCTCGTCGCTACCGACGACCATATGATCCCGCCGCCGGCACAGCGCCAGATGGCAAATCGGGCCGGCGCGACGACGGTGGAAGTGCCCGGCAGCCACGCGGTCTACGTTTCCGATCCCGCATCCGTCGCCAAGCTGATCAAGGACGCAGCCGCCAGCGTCGGCGGGAACTGAACCGGCCTCCCTCCAACAAAAGGCCTGGCCTCCCAAAAAGGCCTGGGCGTCCGGCGGCGCCCAGGTCTTTGCCTGTTCCGGCCGAGGCGCCGACTGGCCTCAGCCCTTCGGCATGCCGCGCGCGATCAGCCGGGCAAGGCGCTCGGAAAACGCCCTGGCGTCGGCAGGCTTGTCGCCGTCGAGCACGCGCGCCTCGTCATAGAGAAGGTGGGCGGCATCGTCCTTGAAGGCCTGTTCGTCGTCGCCGAGGCCGGCGAGCGCCAGGACGCGCTCGTGGCGGGGGTTGATTTCGAGGATCGGTTTGGCCGTCTTGTCGAGGCGGCCGGCGGCGTTGAGCAGCCGCTCGAACTGCCTGTCCGGACCATGTTCGGGCGCCACGAGGCACACCGCGCTTTCGGTCAGGCGGTCGGAAGGCTTCACATCCGACACGGCATCGCCAAGCGCCGCCTTGACGAAGGCCAGGAAGCCATCGACTTCGGGCGTCGCCGCCCTGTCCGGCTTCTTCGCATCATCGAGCAAGGAGATGTCGGAGAGCTCCGCCCCGCCCTGCGTCACCGACTTGAACGGCTTGCCGTCGAACTCCGGCGCCATCGACGTCCAGAAACTGTCGACGGGGTCGGTGAGCAGCAGCACCTCTATGCCGCGTGCCCTAAAACCTTCGAGCTGCGGCGAGGCTTCGAGCCGCGCACGGTCGTCGCCGGCCATGAAGAAAATCGCCTTCTGGCCTTCCTTCATCGCCGAGACATAATCGGCAAGGCCGCGCCAATTTTCGCCCGAGGTGGTCGAACGGAAGCGGGCGAGCTTCAAGAGCTGCTCGCGCCGCTCATGGTCCTCGTAGAGCCCTTCCTTGAGGACGACGCCGAAATTCTCCCAGATTTTGGCATAAGCCTCGGCCTCGTTCTCCGCCAGCTTGGCGAGATCGCCGAGCACGCGGTTGGTCAGGCCCTTGCGGATCGCGGCCAGCAGCGGGCTTTCCTGGATCATCTCGCGCGAGACGTTGAGCGGCAGGTCGGCGGAATCGACCAGCCCGCGCATGAAGCGCAGGTAGCGCGGCAACAAATCGGCCTCGTCGGTGATGAAGACGCGGCGCACATAGAGTTTCATACGGCCCTTGCGGTCCTGGTCGAAGAGATCGAAGGGACGCGAGCCGGGCACGAAGGCCAGTACGCTGTATTCCTGCCGGCCTTCGGCGCGGAAATGGATGGTGGCGGCCGGCTCGTCATACTGGCCGGAGAGGCCGCGGTAGAAATCGGTGTATTCCTCGGGCTTGATCTCGCTTTTCGGCCTGACCCAAAGGGCCGTGCCATCGGCAATGTCGCGCGCCTCGGCGCCGGGTTTCTCGGTGAGCGTGATCGGCACCGGCACGTGGCCCGACTGCGATTTCGCCAGTTGCTCGAGCCGGTAGGATCCGGTGTAGGACACAGCATCGTCCATCAGATGCAGCACGACGCGGGTGCCGCGTTTGGGTGCCGCTTCGAGCGGGGCGGGCGCGATCTCGTAGGAACCCTTGCCATCGGACGACCAGCGCCAGGCCTCGGCGCTCCCCGCCAGGCGGCTGATGACATCGACGCGGGTCGCCACCATGAAGGCGGAGTAGAAGCCGACGCCGAACTGGCCGATGAGCTGCGTGTCTTCGCTGGCATTGCCCGCATCGACGCGCTCGATGAAGGCGCGCGTGCCCGAGCGCGCGATCGTGCCCAGCGCCTCCGTCATGTCGTCGCGGCTCATGCCGATGCCGTTGTCCTCGACGGTGATCAGCTTGCTGTCGGCGTCGGCCGATATCGAGATGCGGGGTTTCGGATCGTCGGCCAGCAACTCCGGATGGCTGACGGCCTCGAAGCGCAGCTTCTCGCAGGCGTCAGCGGCGTTGGAAATCAGTTCACGCAGGAAGACGTCCTTATCGGAATAGACCGAGTGCACCATCATGTGCAGCAGCCGCGAAACATCCGCCTCGAATGCCTTGGTTTCCGTCGCTTTTGTGTCTGTCGTCATTGCCGAGTTTCCCACGCTGTTCATCCGCCCGCCGCGCCATGGCGCGTTCAGGACTTCCTTTCAACCATTTTCAACCGTGCTGGCAACCGCGTTCAGCAAGGCCAGCGCGCCGACAATATCGTCATGGGGTGCGGGGGCCGCAAGGGAGCGGAAACGGCGCTGACAGCGAAATAGCCGATCTCCCCCCGTGGGGGAGATTGGCAGCTTCCGCGCCCTACTTGCCCGCCATGTGGTCGGCAAGCGTCTGCGCCTGGGCAAGCAGCGCGGGGAAGACGGGGTTGTCGGGCAGGTTCTTGGCCATGCAAGCGCGGAAGTCGCTGTCGCCTTTTGCCCAGGCGGCGTCGGCGGCATCGGATGTATTGTCGTCGCCGTCGCCGGTGGCTTGCTTGACCAGTTTCTGGGCGGCGGCGTCGGCGGCGGTCCAGACCGCGTCGCAGGCCGCGATCTTCGGGACGGGGGGCGTCGCGGGCGCCTCGGCGATCATGACGCTGTTGCCCCTAACGAGCGTGACGACGACCTCCTGGTCGTAGTTCGGCCCGACATCCTGTGCCCAGCCGCCGAGGCGGGCAATCGCCATGTCGGCGCCATCGGGCGTCTTCAGGGTGAAGTCGAGCGTGCCTGTGAAAGCGGCGTCGCTGCCGATGGCCTGGGTGTAGAAGGCATCGAGCTTCAGCGCCGCGTCGAAGCTGGTGGGCAGTTTGAGATCGGCGTCCGTCTCGGCGGCGCGCGATTGGAGCCAGCGCTCGACCAGCCCGCGCGTCGATACCACGATGCTAGGGCCGTCCTCAGTGCCGTGGCGCAGCCCGTCCAGCATGCCAAAGCCGACATCGGAGGAACTGAGGCTTTCGATGTTGATCGTGCCGGCCGCCGGAAAACCCTTGACCGTGAAAGGTCCGAGAAGCGCCGAAAGGCGCTGCTCGAGATCGGCGCGGGCCTTTTCACTGGCAGCATCGAGTGTCTCGACGGGAGCGTTCGCGCTTTCCATCGCGGCGATGGCTGATATCGCCTTGTCGCGCGCGGCGATGTAGTCGTCCTCCGGCGAAGCGGCACAGGCCGCACCGCTCGCCAGCGCGAACACCAAAGTCCAGACCAGACGCATCGTGGAACCTCCGTTTTTACAAGCTCTTCGCGTGGCTTGGTGGCGATTGTGCGGCGGTGAAGTCTGGCGAGGCGTTGCAGATATCGGAGCACCAGGACAGCCTTCCCACGGTGGGAGGCCGTCATATGGAGAAGGACAATGAAACCTTCCGATTTCCACGCCGTTATGGCCGTTGTGGCAGACATCAAACCCAAACCGAAGCCGGCCGGCGGCGCCAAGCCAAACGGTGCCAGCAAGCCCCGCCGGGAGAAGGCACCCGATGTCGAGGCCGCCTCCGAGGTCGTGGGCGAGGCCGCACCGCCGCCAGCGGCGGGGGAACCCGATCCGCAACTGAGTCCCGAACAGGCCGAGCAGGCGCGCAAGAAATATCTGCTGAAGCGTTTCTGGATCAGCGCGCGCGGTTATTGGAGCCGGCGCGGCGACAAGCTCGCCTGGCCATTCACGATCGGACTCCTGATTATGATCTGCGTCAATGTCGGCTTCCAGTACGGGATCAATGTCTGGAACCGCTCGATCTTCGACGCCATCGAACAGCGCAATGCACCGACCGTCTATTTCCTGAGCGCCGTGTTCGTGCCGCTGGTGCTTGGAAGCGTCAGCCTCGTCGTCACGCAGGTTTATCTGCGCATGACCATCCAGCGCCGCTGGCGCTCCTGGCTCACCACATCGGTCATCGGCCGCTGGCTCACCAATGGCCGCTACTACCAGCTCAATCTCGTCAGCGGCGATCACCAGAACCCGGAGGCCCGCATCGCCGACGATCTGCGGATCGCCACCGAATCGCCCGTCGATTTCGTCTCCGGCGTGCTCAACGCCTTCCTGGCGGCCTCGACCTTCATCGTCGTGCTGTGGACGATCGGCGGCGCGCTGACGCTGCCGATCGGCGGAGCCAACATCACCATTCCAGGCTTCCTCGTCGTCACCGCGGTCATCTATGCGGCCATCACTTCTACCTCGATGGTGGTCATCGGCCGGCATTTCGTCGAACTCTCCGAGCAGAAGAACCAGGCGGAAGCGGAATTTCGCTACACGCTGATGCGTGTGCGCGAAAACGGCGAGAGCATCGCCCTGCTCGGCGGCGAGCAGGAGGAACGCAGCGGCATCGACAGGACCTTCGCCGGCGTGCTGAAGCGGTGGGCGATGCTTGCGGGCCAGCACATGCGCACGGCGCTAGTCTCGCAGGGATCGAGCCTGTTCGCGCCCGTGGTGCCGGTGCTTTTGTGCGCGCCAAAATTCCTCGAGGGCTCGATGTCGCTCGGGCAGGTCATGCAGGCGGCATCGGCCTTTGCAATCGTGCAGGGCGCGTTCGGATGGCTGGTCGACAACTACCCGCGTCTCGCCGACTGGAACGCCTCGGCACGGCGCATTGCCTCGCTGATGATGTCGCTCGACGGGCTCGAGCGCGCGGAAGAGAGCGACGCGCTCGGGCGCATCACTCGCGGCCAGACCAAGGACGATACTATGCTCAGCCTCAACAATCTCTCCGTGTCGCTCGATGACGGCACCGCCGTGGTCAAGGAAACCGAGGTCGTGATCCAACCGGGCGAGCGGCTGCTGGTGGCCGGCGAATCCGGTACGGGCAAGAGCACGCTGGTGCGGGCGATAGCGGGGCTGTGGCCGTGGGGTGGCGGCAGCGTCGATTTCCACCCCGGCAAGCGCTTGTTCATGCTGCCGCAGCGCCCCTACATTCCCTCGGGCACGCTGCGCCGGGCGGCCGCCTATCCAGGTGCCGCCGATGACTGGACGGTTCCACAGATTAGGGCCGCCCTCGACAAGGTGGGGCTCGCTTATCTCGGCGACCGGATCGACGAAGAGGCGCCATGGGACCAGACCCTGTCGGGCGGCGAGAAGCAGCGGCTGGCTTTCGCGCGGCTCCTCCTGCACGCGCCCGACATCATCGTGCTGGATGAGGCAACGGCGGCACTCGACGAGAAGAGCCAGGACAGGATGATGGAGACCATCATCCAGGAATTGCCCAATGTGACCATCTTGAGCGTGGCGCACCGGGCCGAACTGGAGGCGTTCCACAGCCGCAAGATCACGCTCGAGCGGCGCAAAGGCGGCGCCAAGCTCGTCAGCGATATCGATCTTGTCCCGCGCCGGCGCAGGGGCTTGCTCGGCCGCGCCTTGTGGGGTTCCGACAAGCGCGGCGCCACCCGTAAAAAGACTTGATGGCCGTCAGGCGAGTTGGGCTTCCGCTGGGATGGCCCCGGCAGCCCTTCCATCAGGCGCGCAATTCCTCCCTATGCGCCTCCACGAGGTCGGCCAAGCTGTCGAAGCGGAAGTCCACCTTCGGCATGTCGCCGGGATGCATCGTGGCGCCAAAACCCTGATCGGCGTGCCGGCGGTGGATCCAGCACGATGCGAGGCCCAGCTGGTTGGCGACGGTGTGGTCGTGGAACAGGCTTTCGGCCGTGTGCAGGACCTCCTTGTCGCCAATCCCGAGCGTCGCAAGCTTTTCAAGCATATAGTCGAAATTCCGGGGCGACGGCTTGTAGGAGCCGATGTCCTCCGCCGTGTAGATCGCATCGAAATCGACGCCGAGCTTCCTGTTGCTGAAGGAGAAGCTCGTATTGTCGACGTTGGAGAGGATGATCAGCCTGTAGTGTTTCTTGAGGTATTGCAGGGCGGCGGCTGTGTCGGCAAAGGCCGGCCAGTCCTTCACGCTTAGGCCATAGGCGATGCATTCCTCCGGCGTGGCCACGACGCCCCATTCCTCGGCGAGCCTTTTGTAGACGACAGCCAGAAGGTCTCGGTAGCGTTTCTGCGGCGTCCAGTTCTGCTGGCTGGATTCGTGCCTTGCGTGCGCCTGCAGGATCTCGTCGCGGCCAAGGCCGCGGCCAACCCGTCCGGTCAGCGGCTTCAGGGCTTCGATCATGCCGGATTCCCAATCTATGAGGGTGCCGTAGCAGTCGAAGGTCAGCGCCTTGAAATCAGTCAGCTTCATGAGGTTCACTCCCTTAGGGTCCATGGTCGGTTTGGTGCGGGATCACGATCAATCGGCCGGTTGCCCGATCGGGCCTAGACTTGTCTCGCCCTTGGATACCGTGCCGCGCGGCGACGTCAGCCAGACGCCGAACAGCGTCACCGCAAGGCCGAGGAACATCGCCGCCGAAAGCGGCTCGCCGAACAGCAGCCAGGCCCAGAGCATCGTCACCGGCGGGCTGAGATAGATCACGCTGCTGACCTGTGCGGCGCTGTGGAGGCGCAGGCTCACATAGTAGACGCCGTAGCAGAAGAAGGTCGAAAACAGCACCAGCCAGGCGATGCCGAACCCGAACCGGCCATCAAGCGGCGGCATCAATCCGCCATTCCAGCCGGCGCAGGCGGCAAAAAGCATCGCCGCCGTCATGCATTGGATGCACAGGCTCTGGTGGATGGGCATGTCGATCGTCCCCATCCGTTTCTGCAGCACGGTCACCAGGGCGAAGACCATCATGGACGCGATGGTCACAATATATGCCCAGGCCGGCGCTGTCCCGAGGCTGAGGCTGTTGAGCGAGACGATCAGCACACCCAGCGCCCCTAGCGCCGTTCCGGTCCATTGCCTCGATGTCAGCCGGTGGCCCAGGATGGGCTGCGACAGTGCCGCGATGGCGAGGGGGACGAGGTCGGAGATCAGCGCGACCAGGCCGGTCGGTACGCGCTGGCCGATGGCAAGCGCGAAGCCGCCGAGATAGAGGAACATCATCGCCACGCCGAACGCCATCTGCCACATCAGGGCGCGTGCGCCGATGCGCGGCCCGATCATGAGCGCGAAGGGCAGAAGGATCAGTCCCGACATCAAAGTCCGCCAGAACAGCACCAGCATGACGTCGGCACTCTCGCTGGCGTAGCGGATGCCGACGAAGCCGGAACTCCAGCTGACGACCAGCGCGGCCGGCATAAGCGGCCAGGCCAGGCGATGGGGCTGATGTTTCGGGAGCGTCATGCGGTCATTCGTTGAATGGGTGCGGGCGTTGAATGGGTGCGGGGTTGAATGCGTGCCGGGGCGGACTTATGGCGGTGCGGACGCGTTTGCACATGACAAATTTCGATGCATCCATGAAATTGCCACTAAATCTGGCATTGCAATTTGCCTGCGAACAGGTTCTGCGCGAGGATTTGGGAGCGCCGCTTTCGTTTCAAACGAGGATTGTCATGGCTGGAGTGATGAGCCGCCGCCTGGATGTCGATGCCTTGCGGGCGATGGTGGCGATCGAGAAACATGGCGGCGTCACCCGCGCGGCCGAGGTGCTGGGCCTGTCGCAGTCGGCCGTCAGCCACAAGATCAGGCGGCTGGAAGCGAGCCTCGACTGCGAAATCCTCAGCCGCAAGGCCAATGCGCCGATGTTCACCAGTTCAGGGCAGGATCTGCTGGGCTATGCCAGGCGCATCCTGGGCATCCATGACGAGGCGATCCTGAGCCTGTCGAAAAGCACGCTGCAAGGCAAGATCGCGTTGGGGATGACCGAGGATACGACCTGCACGGACCTGTCGCGCATTCTTGGCCGGTTTCGCCGGCTCTACCCTGAGGTGAGCGTGCGCACGCAAGTGCGCATGAGCCTGGCCTTGCAGAAGCTGCTGGGCGAGGGGGCGCTCGACGCGGCCATCATCCAGGTGTTCCAGCACGAGGTCCGGCCCACCGACGTCCTGCTCTTCCGCGAGAGCCTGCATTGGGTGAAGTCGCCCGAACTGATCCTGGCGAAGGGGGAGCCGGTCCCGTTCCTGTCCTTCGACGACAACTGCTTCTATCGCCGTTGGGGCCTCGATCTCGGGCAGGACGAGGGAACGGTGTTCGAGATCGTGTTCGAATGTTCGAGCGCGGCCGGCATCATCGCCGGCGTGACCTCCGGGCTCGGCGTCGCGCTGCTCAGCCAGCGGCACCTGCAGCCCGGCATGGAGATCGCCGACAAGCAGTTCCCCAAGCCTCCGGACCTCGCCTACGTCATCCGCCGCGCCCGCAACGCCCGCAACCCCGCGCTGGAGACGCTGGTGAAGGAGATCGAGGCCGAGGTGAGGCGCCACGGGACGCTGCAGATCGCGGTGTGAGGGGATGTCGGAGAGGCGTGGGCGTTCTGGATTCAAGAAAGTCTTGCTTTTCCCTCCATGAGCCGATCGGTGCTGGACGTCTGCTTTGCGCCGCATCCATGACATGCGCGATGTCAATCGCTGATCCGAGCTGTCGGCGAAACGGGAGCGTGGCGCCTCAACGCCTTGCCCGCGCCGCCTCGGTCAATCCGACGCAACAGTCCGCTTCCTGCGGTGGCGGCCTTTTGAATTTCACACGGCAGCGGCTGGGATGGGGTGCGGAACGCAAGGAACGAGTCAGCCGGCGTTCGCGTTATTTAAACTCGAACTAATGGAGGTAACCGTGAGAAAGCTGATATTGGCATCTGTGCTCGCGCTTGCTGCCACAGCCGCTGTGACTTCACCAACCAAGGCGCAATTTCTGTTCTCACCGTTCGGTGGTTTTTTTGGGGGTTTCGGAGGCCCGCCATTCCCCTACCGGCCCTATTACAACCCGTATTACGGCCCATACTACGGCTCGTATTACCAGCCATATCGACCATACTTCCGATACCACCACAGGTATTATCACCGGTACTATTACCCGCACCGGCATCACCACCACAGGCGACATCACAGGCACTACTATCGGTAGCTGCGGTTGAGCCGTTGGTCAGCTCGACGATCCCTGTCAGACGCCTTGACAGGGAAGGAGGTCAGCCCTCCCCATTCACCCGCTCATTATCTGGCGCGGTTCTTCGCGGGCGGCTGCGATCTGCCCCCGTCTTTCGATCCCTGGGCTGCTTTGACCAACCGGTCCAGCACTGGGAAATCTTTCAAATCTCGATAGGGCGTCAGGTCGAGGTCGTGAGGGACGGCCTTCACCTTCTCCTCGTCGATGGGCTTCTCGTTGCTCTTCATCAGGGCCTGATAGGCCTGCCATGAAACACGGGCTGCGCGGACGGCATCTCGCTCCGTCCGCAGCGCTATTTGGTGGGCATGCAGATAGTGAAGTCGCAATTTGTCCAAGAGCGATTTCTCGACCACTTCATGCGTGACCAAAAAGGGCGCAAGCCTTACCGCCCGGCCTTGCGACGCCATGGTGCGCGGTAAGTGGCGGTCGATATAGACGGTTCGCCCATCCTCGCTGTAACCGGCAAGATAAGGGATATCGAAATCGTGGTTCACCTCGACCCGCCGCTGCAAGGCAAGCACGACGTCTGTGAGGACTGCATTGTCCACATCTTCGGATTTGTGGCGGGCTTCGTCCTCGAGTTTCATCGGCAGCAACCTACAAGCAAACGTGCCACCCCACCAACGAGGCCCTTTCCGCATTGTTCCTTCCGATCGCAATCATGATGATGCCGCGCTCTCTGCGGTCTCGGAAGTTTCCTGTTGGGGGGCGCTCGATGCAGCCATCATCCAGGTGTTCCAGCATGAGGTCCGGCCCACCGACATCCTGCTCTTCCGCGAGAGCCTGCATTGGCTGAAGTCGCCCGAACTGATCCTGGCGAAAGGGGACCCGTTCCTGTCCTTCGACGACAACTGCTTCTATCGCCGTTGGGGCCTCGATCTCGGCCAGGACGAGGGAATGGTGTTCGAGATCGTGTTGGAATGTTCGAGGGCTTCGGCAATTTTTGGTGGCAGGCGATCTCTATCGCCCTGGCACAGGCCCCGACAGATGGTGAAAGCAGCTAGCGGTTCAGAGCGAAACCGATAGACCGCCGTCGACGGCCAATACATGTCCATTGACGTAGGCGGCAGCATCTGAGGCGAGAAACACCGCGGCTCCACCGAGTTCCTCAGCCCGGGCCCAGCGGCCTGCAGGGGTCCGCGCTTCGACCCATTTGGTGAAGGCTTCGTCGTTCATTAGCGCGGTGTTGAGTTCCGTTGCGAAATACCCGGGCGCGATCGCGTTGATCGTGATGCCGTGACGGCCCATCTCAGCTGCAGTGGAGCGTGTCAATCCATGCAGGCCCGCCTTCGCGGCAACATAGGCATGAATGGTGGGACGGCCAAGGATCCCTGCAACCGATCCGGTGTTTATGATACGCCCAAACTTGTTGGGCAGCATCAAGCGCACGGCGTCGCGTATCATTCGAAAGCAGGACGAAAGATTGACGGCAATCACTCTGTCGAAATCCTCGTCCTCCCATTCCACCAACGGCCTGCGATGCTGGATGCCAGCGTTGTTGATCAGAATATCCAGACGGCCATGGCGTTCGACCATTCCTTCGAGCGATGCCTTCGAGATCGCCGCATCAGTGACATCGAACGGCAGGGCTTCGGCACCGATCCTTTCGGCCGCTGCTGACAGGGCGTGGATGTCGCGGGCATTGACGATCACCGTCGCGCCGTTCTCGGCAAGTGCCTTGGCCATGGCGAAGCCGAGACCACGCGAAGCGCCCGTCACCAATGCGACACGGCCCTTGAGCGAGAACAATTGCGACATAGGGGTTCCTGTAGCAAGGGGCGGGAGTTTCCTCCCGCCCTTAGGCAAAAGCACTATTTGGCGACGCAGGTATCCGCTGTCTGTGGAGTACAAACGTCGAGGCCCGTGTAGGTCGGGTCAGCCGGCGGAGCCTTGCCGTCCTTCATATCCTTCAGTGCCATCATCGTCTTGTAGCCCATTTCGAACGGGCGCTGGCCAACCTGCCCGAGGGAGTATCCTTCCTTCATTTGTTCAATTTGCGTGGGCAAGGTATCGGCAACGACCAGCGCCAGTTCCTTCTTGGCGATCTTGTCTTTGTACGGTGCGACCGCAGCACGGTTGGCGTCGGGGATGAACTGCGGGAAACCACCGGTTGGGATGAACGCGTCGAGATTCGGGTTCTTCGCCATGATGTCTTCAAACTGCTGCACCGAAAGAGGAAAATCATCGTTGGTGTAGAGCGGACAGCCTTCGATTTCGGTCCAGCCGTTCTGGCCGGTTAGCCGGTCCCCGGGCGAGGCGGCCGATTTGGTGCCCGAAAGAGTATCGCGAATGCCCTGCATGCGTTCATTGTGGTTGGCCGCCGCCGCGCCGCCCGACTGGATGCAGATCGTGCCCCCCTTGGGCTTGACCTGCATGGCCAGCTTGGCAAGGTTCACACCGATCTCATAATTGTGGGTGCCGATATAGGCGGCGCGAAGATCCTTGTTCTCGGGCAGGAGGTCGGAATCCCAGGTGAGCACCGGGATACCGGCTTCCTTGGCGGCCTGCAGCGCAACCGCCATCGCCGCGGCATTCGATGGCGACACGGCGATGCCGTCCACCTTCTTGGCTACGAGATCCTGCACGATCTGAACCTGCTCGTCGCCGCCGCCATGCTCGCCGGGGCCTATATACATGCACTCCACGGCGCCCTTCGATTCAGCTTCGGCCTTCTTGCAGCCGTCGCGTGCCTGGTCGAAAAAGGGATTGTTCATGTTCTTCGGTACCAGGGCGAACGTATATTTCGCCTGGGCGCCGGAAACGGCGAGCACCATTGCGCCAAGCGCCACGGCCGCCGTCAGCAGATGTTTTTTCATGTCACGTTCTCCTCCTAGCTGGATGTCCCGCAGGCCTCCCGCCGGCGGGTTTCTAGCGGCTTTTCTTGGGCATCAAGACGGCCAGCGACTTGGCGAGAATGGATTTGCCGCCGGTCTGCATGCCCAGGAGAACCGCAAGAACGATGAAGGCGCCGACGAAGGCACCCTGCCAATTTGAATCGATGCCGGCCATCAGCAGAGCGTTCCTGATCACTTCGAGGAAGGCTGAACCGATGATCGCGCCGAAGGCCGTGCCGGCGCCGCCCATGAGGCTGGCGCCGCCAATGACTGTCGCGGCGATCACGCGCAGCTCGTACCCCTGGCCCATGGCGTTGATGGCTGAGCCGTTGTAGCCGAGGAGCAGGAGGGAGGCGAGCGAGGCGGTGAAAGCCGAGAAGACGTAGGCCTCGAATTTGATCCAGTCGACCGGAACGCCGGTAAGCCGTGCCGCGTCCTCATTGCCGCCGATGGCGAAGAGATGCCGGGCCCAGGCAGTAAAATTGAACACGAAGCCGACGATGAGGGCCAGAACCACCATGGTCCAGAATTGCGATGACAGTTCTGGTATCCAGTGCGGTGCCCAGTGCTCGGGCCCATGCAGCGGCCATCTCCACTGACCGATCGCTTTCACGATTGGAGCATCGGGCCCGAATTGGTAGAGCATTTGGTTGGCCGAGAATACGACCGCGAGCGAGCGCGCCGCGGACAGCATGCCGAGGGTGACCACGAAGGATGGCATTCCGACATAAGCGACGAAGAAACCATTGACCGCGCCGCAAGCCATACCGGCGAAAAGGCCGATGGCGAAGGCCACGTACCAGGGATAGTGCCAGGTCAGAAACAGGCCGGCGACAATGACCACGAGGCCCATGATCGAGCCGACCGACAGATCGATGCCACCAGTAATGATCACCACCGTCATGCCGAGCGCCATGATGCCGAAAGGTGCGAAGTTGCGCGTGACGTTGGCGGCGTTTTCGGAAGTCCCGAAGCTCGGTTCCATGGCAGTCATCCAGGTGACGAGTGCAATGAGCGCGATCGTCACCCAGAAGGGCTGACTTGACATCACACTTTGGAGCGCGGTCTTTTCCTTGGTCGGGACGAACTCAGACATGCCCGGTCGGCTGGTTTCCCGGGCAGACTCCCTGACACTAACTGACTCCCGAGCACTATTCGCCACGGATGGCCCCCGTTATTAGTCCAGTGATTTCCTCGGGTGATGTGTCGCCGGCATCCTTGTCGGCAACCTTCGAACCCCGCCTGAGCACAATGATACGATCTGAGACAGCGAAAACGTCAGGCATGCGATGGCTGATCAACATGACGCCAACCCCTTGCGCTTTGAGGCGTCGGATCAATTCAAGCACTTCCGCCACCTGACGCACCGAAATAGCGGCGGTCGGTTCGTCCATCAGCACCAGCTTGGCGTTTGAAAGCCGGGTCCGCGCGATGGCTACCGCCTGACGCTGCCCACCCGACATCTTCCTGACGAGGTCGCTCGGCCGGGTTTCCGATTTCAGTTCCTTGAACAGCGATGCCGAACGCTCGACCATCGCCTGTTTATCGAGCACCTTGATTGGCCAGAAGCCCTTCTTCATCTCGCGGCCAAGAAAGACGTTCTGCGCGGCCGTCAAATTGTCGGCGAGCGCAAGATCCTGATAGACGACTTCGATACCTTTGGCCCGCGCTTGGACGGGTTTATGGAAGTGACAAACCTCGCCGTCCACGACAATTTCGCCGTCGTTCGGCGGGAAATTCCCGGCCACCGTTTTGACTATCGTTGACTTGCCGGCACCGTTGTCCCCCATCAGCCCCACGACTTCGCCTCGCTCCACTTGGAAGCTAACGTCCGTCAGGGCCTGGATGGCCCCAAAATTCTTGGAGACGTGGCGAACCTCAAGTACCGGCATCGCGGTCCTCTCCGGACAACATTGCCAATTGTCCCGGCCATATGCAGGACAGCTAATCAGCGAAACGCTTTCAACACAATGATTTATTGGATTAGGATTTCCGGCGATCACCTTAACTGAGACGGCGGGAGAGGTTCGGTCTGGCGGATTGATTTCAGCCCATGGGTGGCGCGGAAATCGATGTCGCCTTCAACCAACGCATCGCCACCGCGAGGATGGTGGCGATTTGCGGAGGGTTCGCGACCTCGTCGAGCTTGCCGCGATTGGCGGGATTGGTGACCACCAGCTTTGCGCCGCTGTAGCCCAGGCGATGCTCGATCGCCTTCGGGCCGAAGGCGGTGAACAGCGGCTGGTAGACGGCGCCGATGCGCCAGGCGCCGAGGATCAGCGCCACCAGTTCGGGAATGCGCGGCAGCATGCCGGCCACGACATCGCCGGGGCCGACGCCCAACTGCTTCGGCAGAGTGCCGACACGCGCCGGTGTGCCGGCCGCAGCATTCCACATAGGCGTTGATGCCCGTCGCAGGATCGCCCTGCAGTCTGGCGATCTCATCCTCTATACGAAAGCCCGCAACGGCATCGTCATAGCGCGGCAAGCCGGTCTTTGTCGTGGTCATGAAAAATCCTCCCTGACGGCGCTCCATGTCCCATGGCGCGCCGTCGCGGCGACATTGACATCAGATGGCGCCAATGGGCAACGATGGACGTCTAAAGGCTCGCCTCGGCGAAGATGCCTGCCGCCCAGTCGAGGAAAACGCGCAGGCGCGGCGAGAGCTGGCGGTTCTGCGGATAGAGCGCCGACAATGGCGTGGGCGAAGGCGGGTACTCGGCCAGCACCTCGACCAGCGTGCCGTCGGCAAGGTCCTTCTCGAAGCGATAGCGCGGCGCCTGGATGAGGCCGAGGCCGAGCCGCGCCAAGTCGGCGGCGGTGTCGGAATTGTTGGCGGCGACGCGGCCGGGCAGCCTGACCTCGCGCGTCTTGCCGCCGACGGTGAATTCGAAGGGCAGCACTTCGCCGGTGCGCGAGGAGACTAAGCCGACCGCCTGATGGCCATCCAGCGCATCGGGGGAGGCGGGCGTGCCGTGGCGAGAGAGATAGGCGGGGCTGGCGTAGGTCATCTCGCGGATCATGCCAAGGCGCCGCATGATCATGCCGCTGTCGGGCGGCTCGCCGACGCGGATGACGCAGTCGACACCCTCGCGCACGAGATCGACCAGCCGGTCGCTCTGGCCGATCTGCAGGTCGATGCGGGGGAAGCGGCTTAAAAACTCCGGCAGGCGCGGCAACAGGAAGGTGCGGGTGAGCACCGTGCTGGCGTCGATGCGCAGCAGGCCGAACGGCTCGGCATCGCGAAAGGCGGCCTCGGCATCCTCGATCTCGGCCAGGATCGACAGGCAGCGCCGGTAATAGGCCTCGCCGTCCTGCGTGGCGTTCACCTGGCGCGTCGTGCGCTCCAGCAGCCGGGCGCCAAGATGCTCTTCCAGCCGCCGGACCGCTTCCGTCGCGGTTGAGCGCGGCATGCCGAGATCGGCGGCGGCAGCGGTGAAGCTGCGCCGTTCCAGCACGCGAACGAAGAGCCGCATTGTGTCGAGCCGATCCATGGGCCTTTGTTCGCAGTTTCCGAATAGTGATGTCAAGAGATGGCTGATTATCCGGAAGTTGGCCTCGCCTATATCCGTCTCACCACCAGAAGGAGAGACTTCCATGACATCTGACCAAACAAGCACGGGCCAAGCCAGGGCGGCGATCGTGACCGGCGCCTCCAAGGGCATCGGTGCGGCGATCGCGCGGCGGCTCGCCCGCGACGGTATCGCCGTCGTCGTCAATTATGCGCGCGGACAAGCGGAGGCCGAGGCGCTGGTGCGCGCCATCGAAGCCGATGGCGGCAAGGCGATTGCCGTGCAGGCCGACATCGCCGATCCGGCCGGCATCGCCAGCCTTTTCGATGCCGGCGAGAAGGCGTTCGGCGGCATCGACATCCTTATCAACAATGCCGGCATCATGAAGCTTTCGCCGATCGCGCAGGCCGATGACCCCTTCTTCGACACCCAGGTCGCGATCAATCTCGGCGGCGTGTTCCGTGGCATGCGCGAAGGCGCAAAACGCCTTCGCGATGGCGGCCGCATCGTCAATTTCTCGAGCAGCGTCGTCGGCCTCTACCAGCCGGGTTACGGCGTCTATGCCGCCACCAAGGCGGCCGTCGAGGCGATGACGCACATCCTGGCTAAGGAGCTTGGCGCGCGCGGCATCACCGTCAACGCGGTGGCGCCCGGGCCGGTCGAGACGGCTTTGTTCACGGACGGCAAGAGCGCGGCGCAGATCGAGGCCACCGCCAAGATGATCCCGCTCGGCAGGCTCGGCCAGCCCGACGACATTGCCGGCGTGGTCTCGTTCCTGGCCGGGCCGGACAGCGGCTGGATCAACGGACAAATCATCCGCGCCAATGGCGGCGTGATCTGAGGCGGCGGGCCGCTGCTGCCTGCCGACCTGCTCCATCCCAAACCCGAAACCAACCTCCAGAAATAAGGAAAAGATCATGCCGTTCGCCAATATCAAGATGCCGCAGGCGGCGCTCTCCAAGGCGCAGAAGGAAGACCTCATCCATCGGACCACAGCCATGTTCGTCGATTTTTTCGGCGAGGGCGTGCGGCCCTACACGATGGTGCTGGTGGAGGAAGTCGCCGACGGCGGCTATGGCCGCGCCGATGAGGTTTTCATCGTGCCGGAAGCTTTTCGCGCCAAGGAATAGGTTCCGAACGCGATACCCGTCATATGACGACTGGTGGCCGCGCACACCAACGTCCGCCCTGTTCGTGGGGGTATGGTGGCGGGGGCCGGGTGGGCAGCTCTTGGCTGTCCACCTGTCTCGCTTCGTTCAGGGCGGCGTCTCAAAACTGGCCCGCGAACGGTGGCGTTTGTCACGCCGGCAGGTTCATCTGTTTTCGAAGGCTTTTGTCAAAAGCATTCGCGGGAACGAACCGTCGCAGCAGGTACAGGCGGCGCGCCTGCTTGCTGGCGGGATAGCGCAGCTTCGGCGATGTCGCGGTGACCGCGGTGACGACCGCCTGGCCGACGATCTCGGGAGCATCGCCGGCTTCGATCGCACTGTTCCAGACCGCGGTCGCCGTTGCCCGCGCCTGATCATAGACACTCATCATCCTGTCCGGCTTCGTCGCATTGTGATCGAGAGCGGTGCGGGTGAAGGCCGGTTCGACCAGCAGGACGCGAACACCGAAGGGACGGACCTCATGATCCAGCGATTCGGAATAGCCCTCGACGGCATGTTTTGTGGATGTGTAGAGCGCGCTGAACGGGCTCGGGACAAAGCCGACGACCGAGCTGATGTTGACGATCCGGCCGCTACCCTGGCGCCGCATGATCGGCAGTACCTCGTTTATGACGCGGATGAGACCGAAGACATTGACGTCGAAAAGGGCCTTTGCCTGTTCGACCGACGATTCTTCCGCGCCCGCGATCAGTGCAGTGCCGGCATTGTTGACGAGCAGGTCTATGCGCCCGGCCTGGCTTACGACCTCCGACACCATGCGTGCGACGGAGTCCGCATCGGTCACGTCGCAGCTCAGCATGGTGATCCCGGCCGGCGACCCGGTTGTGGCTTTCCGGCTCGTGCCGAAGACGCGGTAGCCGGCCGACAGAAGGGCCTTGGCCGTTGCAAGTCCGATACCGCCGGCTGCCCCGGTAATGACGGCGACGCCGAGATTTTTGGTATTCATTTCAATATCCTTCGAGATGCATGGTCATGGCGCTTGTGCTGACGGACCTGTCAGCCGCGCACGCTCAGGTGAAGCATGGGGTGATGTTCGTAATGGCCGGCGCCATTCCTCACGATGGGGTCTTGCGAGGTTATCGCCTGGATGTCCTGGTCCTCGGCAATCCGGTAGAGCGACAGGCCATAGCCGCCGCCTGGATCCATCACCGGACCATGGGCGACGATCAGTCCGCGATCGAGCAGTTCGTCCAGAAATGCGCCATGCTGCTTCATCCATTCCCGCTCGTCGCCGGTCATGGTCGCGAGAAAGTCGGTGCGGGGCGGGATGTACTTGCACAGATAGAACTTCATTTGGGGACTCCAGCGGCGCGATGTCCGGCCGTCACCTTCACTTTTCGGTGGAACGGCCTGGCGGGATCAGATACTATCAAATTAGTAGTAAGTCACTATCAAAATGGTATCGACGTGAAGAATCTTTCCAACCAGCCCTGTTTGATCGCCCGCAGCCTCGGCTCGGTGGGCGACACGTGGAGCATGCTGATCATGCGCGACGCCCATGCGGGGCTCAGCCGTTTCGACGAATTTCGCAAGAACCTCGGCATCGCCCCGACGATGCTGACCAGCCGGCTGGCAACCCTGACGGAGGAAGGGCTGCTGGAGAAACGGCGATATTCAGAGCGGCCGCCACGCGATGAATATGTGCTGACCCAGGCGGGTCAGGATTTGCTTCCCGTGCTGTTTTCGCTCGCCGCATGGGGGGCAAGGCACCGGGGCGGTGGCAATTTCACCCGGTTCTTCGACGCCGAGACAGGAACCGAAATCGACCCGGTCAGCATCGATCGCGGGACCGGGGCGCCGATCGGCAGCCGTCCCATCCAGATCGTGATGCCCAAGCTGCCTGACGAGCCGTCGGACTGACTGGGTGCGTAGCCTCCGCTCCGAACGGACGGCGATATCTCGCCGGTAAGAGAGGCAAGGTGAGCGTTCGGATCAGCCGCTCTTCTTCGCGCCGACCCAGTCGACCGCGATCTCGGCGAACAGCCAGTCGCGGAAGGCCCTGATCTTCTTCTCGCGCAGCGCTCCTTCGGGATAGACGACGTAGTAGCTGGCCGCTGATTTCAACGCGAGGTCGAAGGGCCGTACCAGCCGGCCTGCCGCGAGGTCGGCCGAAACCAGCGCGCTGCGGCCGAGCAACACGCCTTCGCCATGCACCGCGGCCTCGACGGCGAAGGTGGCGGAATCGAAGCGCACGCCGCGCTTGGGGTCGATGCCTTCGACGCCTGCCTGTTCAAGCCATGTCGCCCAGTCGATGCGGAAGGCGTCGTGGATCAGCTTGTGATGCCTCAAATCCCCGGGCTGCCGCAGCGGATGGTCGCCTTCCAGGAGTTCGGGACTGCAGACGGGGAAGACCTCTTCATCGGCGAGGAATTCCGCCGTCACCCCGGTATAGCCGCCACGGCCGTAGCGGATGGATATGTCGATACCGTCGCTGACGAAATCGGCCAGCACGCCCGAGGTCGCCAGCCGCACGTCGATGTCGGGATTGGCGCGATGAAAGCGATGCAGCCTCGGCACCAGCCAGCGCCCGGCGAAACCATCCGACGTGCTGACGTTGAGGATGCGGGTCGAGCGGTCGGGCGTGGCGGCGATGGTGGCGGCGGCGATCTTGTCGAGCGCCTTGCCGACCTCCGCCGCATAGGCCGCGCCGACAGCGGTGAGGCGCACGGAGCGCGTGCCGCGATCGAAGAGCTGGATGCCCAGCCTGTCCTCGATGTTGCGAATGGCGCGGCTGACCGCGCCATGGGTGAGGTTGAGCTCTTCGGCGGCCTTGGAGAAACTCAAATGTCTCGCGGCCGCGTCGAAGGCGGGCAAAGCGGTGAGGGGCGGCAATCTGCGCGGCATGGTTCGACCTGTGAGCGTTGCTCACAAATCCTGCACAAAGAGTCGTTTGTCGTCCAGCCGCGAATGACCCAATATTCAGGCGTCCCAAGCATCCATACCGGACTTCCGGTTCATCGATGCGCTGAATTGACCAGACAAGTGTGAGCAACCGTCATGCTCGCCCCGCCCGGGCGACATCGGCAGGCTTGCGCCCAGTGAAACACAGGAGACGGATTATGACCTTGACCCTTCGACCCATCGGGGCCGCGATGAGCGGCCTTGCCACGCGAGGCGCGGCAGCGTTCGAGCGCCGCCGCACGCTGCGCCAGATCTCCCGGCTTTCCGATCGCCGTTTGCATGACATCGGCCTCGAACGCGACTGGGACGGTTCCATTCTCGGCAATGGGAGGGCGATATGACCAGCACCCTGATCATCGGCGCGACCGGGCTTCTCGGCAGCGAGATGGCGAAGGCCAGCGCGCGCAATGGCGACAGCCTCCATGTCCTCGTCAGGCCCGCCACATCGGCCAATGAAGCGCGGATGCACCCGCTGAAGGAGCTCGGCGCCACGGTGCATGTCGGCGATCTCGATGACTATGACAGCCTTGTGCGCGCTGTCGGCAAGGTCGATCGCGTCATCAGTTCGGTGCATGTCGGGTCGGCCAGCGAGATGACGCTGGTGCGCGCCGTCAGGGATGCCGGCGTCTCCCGCTATGTGCCGTCCGCCGGTTTCGGCCTCGACTTTGCCGCCGCCGCACCCGGCTCGATCGAACCGCTCGACATCAAGCGGGCCGTCTTCGACGCGGTCAGGGAGGCCGACCTGCCCTATACGGTGATCTACACCAACGGCTTCTTCTCGACCTGGGTGGCGACACTGGGCGACCTCACGCGCTTCGGCTCGTCGCCGCTGCCGCCCGACGAGGTGACGCTCTATGGCGACGGCAATGTGCCGGCGACGTTTGTCAGCGAGAAGGATATCGCGGCGGTCACCTTGCGTGCGCTGGAGGATCCCGACGCCGTTCGCAGCGAAATCCGCATCGCTCAGAACAAGATCACACAGAGTGCGATGATCGAGCTGTGGCGCCGGGTGAGCGGCCGCTCGCCGCACATCAAGCAGATGAGCGCCGAGGAGCTTGAGGCGCTGATCGCGGCGGTTCCCGGCCTTGGATTGCTGCGCGCGTTCTGGATCCGAGGCGAGACCGCGCTGGAGACGGCCACGCCTGAAGCCGGGACGCTCTACCCGGAGCTGAGGTTTGAGACCATTGAAAGCGCTTTTGCGGCGATGGCGGGCTAAGGGGGCGGAGGTTGTGAAGGCAAAGGTGGCGCCGTAGAGCGCGGCGGACATGGTTGGCGTTGCGACAGTGGTTGACCCGACAGCCCATCCGGCCGATAGGTCCGCCCGAACAGCCCGAGACGCCCAATGCCCAACCTCAAAGATGCAACCCGCGCCGCCGACACCGCCTGGCAGGACGACGTCCGCGCCGGCGTACGCCATGTGCGCGACCTCTCCTCCTTGCCGCTCTCGCCGGCCGAGCGCGAAGCCGTGCAAGCCGCCGCCGCGCTCCACAAGGTGCGCGCGCCAAAGAGCTATCTCGACCTGATCGACTGGAACGATCCCGCCGATCCGATCCGGGCGCAGGTGATCCCGTCGCCTGGGGAATTGGACGAGACGGAGGGCGAGCTTGGCGACCCGATCGCCGACCATGAATTCAGTCCGGTGCCCAGGCTGACGCATCGCCATGCCGACCGGGTGCTTTTATTCCCGACCTATCAATGCGCGGTCTATTGCCGGTTCTGCTTCCGCAAGGAATCGCTGACCTCGATCGGCCGGGGCTATACGCGCGAGGCGCTGGAGCCGGCGCTGGCCTATATCGCCGGCCACCCCGAAATCCGCGAGGTGATCCTGACCGGCGGCGATCCGCTGTCGCTGCCCGATGCGGCGCTTGCCGAAATCCGTGCCCGCATCGAGACCATCCCCCATGTGCGGCTCTTGCGCATCCACACGCGTGTGCCGGTGGCGTTGCCTTCGCGCATCACGCCAGGGCTCGTGGCGGCACTGCAGGGCCGACTGATGGTGACGGTGGTCACCCACTTCAACCACGCGCGCGAGATCACATCCGCGACTGAGGCGGCTTGCCGCACCTTGCGGCAGGCGGGCTTCGTGCTGCTTAACCAGAGCGTTCTGCTCAAGGGCGTCAACGATACGGTCGAGGTGCTGGAAGAGCTCTGCCGCGAGCTGATGTACCGGCTGGGGATAAAACCCTATTACCTGCACCATGGCGACCTGGCGCGCGGCATGGCGCACCGCCGCACCACGATCGCCGAAGGCCAGGCGCTGGTGGAAGCGCTGCGGTCCCGCCTGTCGGGTATCTGCAATCCGGTCTATGTCATCGACCTGCCGGATGGGGGAGGCAAGGTGCCGCTCGGACCTTGCCATGTCGAGGGGCAACACGGGCAGAGCTGGCGGATACGCGGGCTGGATGGGGAGGTGAGGACCTATCGGGAGGTGGTTAGCGAATAGGCCGATGCCTGTTCTGCAATAAACGCCAGCACGACCACGCGCGGGGCGATGCAGTATGCGATGCTGACCTTGCGGCCCATCCTCGTTGTCGCGTGGCCGGTTTCGAGGTCCACGGCGATGTCCTCATAGCCCAGCACTTCGCGATCCAGCGGATAGGCAGCCTTGTAGACCGCTTCCTTGGCGGCGAAGAGGATGCGGCCGGCGAGCTGCCGGTCGGCTGCACCCATCCGGTCGGCGGGAATGGCTACGAGCGAGAAAATGTCGTTGGGCAGGGGCAGCGCCGGCTCGACATCGATGCCGAGCGAGCCGATGCCGGCAACGGGCGCGACCGCCGCCACCGCCATGTCGTCATCATGCGCGAGCGAGCCCGTTATCCCCTCCGGCCATGCGGGTGCACCTGATGGCGTGCGCAAGAGGGCGAAACCGTCGAAGCCGACGTCCGCCAGCAGCCGGTGCGCGATCCAGCGCGCCGCGCCGCTGGCCCGCCGCATGGCCGGCTGGCGGGCGGGGATCGAGCCTGCCTCCGCCGGCAACAGATGGGCTTCGTCGCCGTCGCGGATGATCCGGCAGCCGGTGCGGAACCCGGCCGGGGCCATGGCGGCCATGGCGCGCGCCAGGGCAATTTCCTCGGACGGATCGGCTGATGGCGTCATCGGTCGCCGGCCGGGAGGACGAGATCGGCGATCATTTCGCCGTCCTTATCGAGCCCCTCCTCGACGAAACCGGCGCTGCGATAGAGCCGCCGTGCCGCCTCGTTCTCCGGTTCGTAGCATATCGACACGTGCCTGATGTGGCCGAGCCCGCGGATTTCCTCCAGCACCGCCCGCAGCGCGGCCTTGCCGTAGCCCCGGCCCTGCCAGGCGCGGTCGATCATGAAGCGGTAGATGCGCGCCTCGTCGTCGTCCCGCGGCGCCTCGTACATCAGGAATCCGACAAGCCGGCCCCCGGCCGTCACCGCGCGCGGCCGCGCGTCCCGATCGGATATGGCTTCGCGCAGGGAATCCGCATTGCTGGCGACGAAATCCATCTGCTCCGGCGCCAGCTGCAACGTGGTGACCAAAGCGCGATTGGCCCTGGTCACGGGAGCGATACGGATGTCCACCGTGCCAGGCGCGCCGCCCTTCAAGACGCAGATGCCCTGGAGTCCTCGTTGATCGGCTCGACGAACCGGTGCAGCTTGGCCGGGTTGCCGCGCCAGATGGAGTTTGGCTCCAGCTCTTCGCCCTTCATCACAAAGGAATCGGCATCGACCATCGATCCCTTGCCCATCACAACGCCGTAATGGACAAAGGCGGACGGCCCGAGCGTGCAGCCATCGCCGATGCGGATGAAATCGGACTTGAACGCGCCTTCCTCCAGCGAATGGGCCTGGATGACGCAGCCCTCGTTGAGCGTGACATCGTCGCCAATCTCCACCAGCGAACGCTCGGTCAGGTTGGCGCCGCCGTCATAGACGCGCTTGCCCACCTTGACGCCCAGCGTGCGCAGGATCATCGGCCGGAACGGCGTGCCGGCGAACAGCCGCACGATAGGCGAATCCGCCAACTTCCAGTGGCGCTCATGGCGCCAGAAGGTGACGTCGTAGATCGTCGTTATCCGCGGCTTCAGCTTGCGGAAACCAAGGCTTGCCCGCTCGACGAAGATGTAGAACGGAATGGTGATCGCCGAGGTCAGAAGCACCGCCGCGAAGAGGGCGATTTCCGCCCATTCGGTATAATAGTTCAGCGCCCGGTCCCAGATCGCCAGCGTGGCGAACAGCATGACCCATTGCGTGGCCATGAACAGGAGGATCGTCACCAGATTGTGACGGTTCTTGAGCGGGATGCGCTGGCGCCGGTCCGCCTCGTCGATGCCGGCGATGAGTTCCTTGTCGCGGTTCACCATGCGCGGGATTTCAAAGGGCGGCGAGCCCAGAAGGCCGACATTCTCGCGCAACGGCCCGTCGATCGGGACCATCACCTTGGTGCCGAGCAGGACGTTGTCGCCCGTGCGTCCATCTGGCGGATAGTAGATATTGTTGCCGAGATAGTTGCGCTCGCCGATCCGCGTCGGCTCGAGCCGGAACGCGGAGGCGGACTTGTGCATGTTGATCATGAAAAGCCCGTCCGATACCATGGTCTCGGTGCCGATCTCGCACAGCAGCGGGTTTTCATGCTGCTGGTTGGAGCCGAAATTAGAGCCGGTCTGCACCACCTTGTTAAGGTTCCAGCCGATGGCGCTCATGTAGTGGACGATGGCCGAGCTGTCGCCGAACAGCAGCCCGAGCACGCGTGAGTTGCTCGAGAACTCGGCGACCGCCTGCAGCCAGTAGCGGAAGCCGTAAAGCGTGTAGGTGCGGCCGGGTTTCAGGATCAGGCTGAACAGGCGCGGCACCACCGTGGCGGCGAGGAAGGCCGAGGCGATGTAGCCGAAAAGCGTGACTGTGGTGCCGATCGCCACGATGCCGATCGTCTCCTGATAGTCGTCGCCGACATTCTCCCAATAGCTGTGGAACAAAAGCGGCAGCGGGGTGACGATGGCAAACAGCCCTATCAGCTGCACGGCCTCGTAGAGGAAGCGCCGGATACGGGGAGGGTTGACGTTGCGCACCTTGCAATAGTCCGCCGTGGTCGGCACCGCCGGCGATCCATGCCAGTGTTCGCCGTCCGGGATGCTTTGCCCGCGCTGCAGCGAGGAGGAATGGCCGAGCTGCCCACCGTCGCCGATCGCGGTGTCGATGTCGAGCGTGCAGCCGACGCCGACGAAGGCGTCACGGCCGATGGTCAGCGGCCCGGTGTGGATATAGCCGGCCTGGGCGCGATAGCCGAGGATCAGCGATTCCTTGCGCAGGATCGTACGGTCGCCGATCGAAATCAGGTCCGTGCACACGGGCACGGCACGGGATTCGATGACCACGTTCTTGCCGATCCTGGTTCCCAGAAGCTGCAGGTACAGGCTGTAGAGCGGGCTTCCGCGGAACAGCACGACAGGTGCCGTGCGGATCAAGGTCTTGACCACCCAGAAGCGATAGTAGCGCAGGCCCCATATCGGGAACGCTTCCGCCTTCCAGCGGCCGACCAGCACCCATTTGGCGGCAACGGCGAAGCCCGACATGCCGAAGAACACGCCGGCCGAGAGCAACACGCACCTGACATATAGCTGCAGCGGGTCGTCGAGCGTGTCATAGACCCAGTTGAGGCCGTCATTGACCGCCCACAGCGCCACGTAGCTGTAAAGCGCGTAAAACAGCAACTGCGCCGCGCCGCAGGTCCAGTAGACGAGGTTGGACGCTTGGCGGGTGAGAACAGGCTCGTTGGTGGCCGTCGTCATCTCTTCCGCCACGCTGAGGTGCTTGGCCAGGCGCGCCACGGTTGGATAGAGATAGATGTCGCGCATGGACGTCGTCGCCCATTCCTTGCGGGTGCGCACGCGGGCGCAGAAATGCGCCATGAGCAGCGAGTTGGCGCCGAGATCGTCGAAGAAATTGTCCTCGACGGACACGTCGTCGAATCTCAGCACGGCGCATAGCGCGTCGGCCAGGAAACGCTCGTCGTCGTTGCCGGGCGGCACCAGGGCGCGGTCGGCCGAAAGCCGGACGGTCGTCGGTTTGGGAAGCTGGCGAAGATCGACCTTGTTGGAGACCGTCATCGGGATCGCCGGCAGTTCCTCGAGATAGGAGGGCACCATGTAGTCCGGCAGCCGCCGCTTCATCGTCCGGGCGATGTCGGCGCGCGAGAGCGCCGGCTGGCCGGCCTTGGGCGCGTAATAGGCAACGAGCTCGACGCGGCCGGGCTCGATCTCCCAGGTGGTGACGGCGGCCTGCGCGATTTCAGGCTGGTCCAGCAGCACGGCCTCGATCTCGCCGAGTTCAATGCGATAGCCGCGGATCTTCACCTGGGTGTCGATGCGCCCGGCATACTCGATCTCGCCGGCGTCGTTGATCCGGCCAAGGTCGCCGGTGCGGTAGATGCGCTTGGACGGGTTGTTCGGCAGGCCGAGGAAATCGGCGATGAACTTCTGTTCGGTCAGGTCTAGCCTGTTGAGATAGCCGACCGCCAGCCCGATGCCGGCAATGCCGATCTCGCCCAGTTCACCAGGCTCGGCAAGTTGCGGCAGCGAAGGGTCGAGAATGACGATGGAATAGGTGGGCAGCGGCGCGCCGATCGTCACCGGCCGGTCCGGCGTCAGCGCACCCATGGTTGCCGTGACGGTCGCCTCGGTCGGGCCATAGGTGTTGAGAATCTGCCGGCCGGACTTCGACCAGCGCACCACCAGATTGTGGGGGCAGGCCTCGCCGCCCACCAGCAAGGTGCGCAGGCTGGGCACGTCCGATGTCATGGACGACAGAAGCGTCGGGCTGCAGGCCATGCAGGTGATGTCGTGATGGCGCAGGAAATCGGCGAGCTCTTCGCCCACCAGAGGCATCTGGCCCGGTGCTGGCACGACGGTCGCGCCGGCGACGAACGGCACCCAGATCTCCTCGGAGGAAAAGTCGAAGGCGATGGTCATGCCCTGGTAGACGCGATCGCCCGGCCGGTAGCCGTAGGACGCGGCGGCGACGCGGATGAAGTTGACAAAACTCTGGTGGCGGATGGCCACGCCCTTGGGCCTGCCGGTCGTGCCCGACGTATAGAGGATGTAGCAGATGTCTTCGATTGCAGTGGCGACCGGCGCCTTGTGCGGCTTCAGCGGCGCGTCGGACTGGGCTGATATCTCGGCGGCGGCGCTGTCGATCAACAGATGCGGAACCGGCAGCTGGTCGGCCCGCGATGCATAGGTGGCGATGGTGACGATCAGGCTGACGCTGGCGTCTTCGATGATGAGCGCCATGCGCTCTTCAGGAAAGGCGGTCGCCAGCGGCACGAAGGCGGCGCCCGCCTTGACCACAGCGAGCAGGGCCACATAGGTTTCCGCGGACCGGTCGAGAATGAGGCCGACCCGGTCGCCCGGCCGCACGCCGCGCTTGACCAGCAGGCGGGCGAACTGGTTGGCGCGCTTGTCCAGTTCCTGATAGGTCCAGCCGCGGCCCTCGGAGATCACCGCCGGCAGCGTGGCGAATGTTTCGGCGAGTTGCTCAAAGACCTTGTCGAGCCGCTCGCCCGGCTGACCTGCCCGGGAAAAATCGGCACCCACCAGGACCTGGCTGTGTGCGATGGAGGCAAGTCCTGCAAGCGCATCGGCGCTGTGGGGGCTGGTCTCGGGCTCTCCGCCCGATCTTGCCGCTTCCCTGTCCAGTTCGGCGATTTCGATACCGTGGTCCATTTCCAAACTTTCTCGTCCTGGCGAAGCTTTCACAGGCACATATCGATCATGCCGCCGCTCGAGCAGGCATTGTCGGCTGCGCCGCCGCTGCAATTTGGTCGTTGTTGATGGAGGTGGAATGACCGAAGCTTCCAAAATGGAAGATTCCGGAATCCCGGCCGGCGATCGCTGACCGCCGGGTCCTCTTTGGCCGGGCGGTTATCACAGAACCAGCCGCTCCGTCTTCACATGTTCGGGAGCATCGGCTCGGGGCGGAGGCGTGCGCATCGCCTGGGCACTGCCGTCGGTGAGCGACATGCCGGGCAGGGCACCCATCCATCCGTTCGAACCTCGTTGCATCGCCCGTACCCAAACCCCGTATGCCTGTGTGGCGGCCGGATTTCCGGCCGTTGAGGGATGCTTATGCCATCCGATCTTTTCGCCAGTTTTTCCGAACTGTTAAAACTTGTTTCTGGATTGTGTCTGGGTGCGCCCTTCCGCATGGCCGCTGCCGCCGGTTTCGGCCCTTCCAGAAAAATCTCACCGCCCCCGGGAATAAAGCACGGCCCTTCCGGGTCTTCTCTGCAAGCGGGGCAATCTTGCGGCCGCGACCCTGGAAAACGAAACAAGGATTTACCGAATGACCAAGCTCGCCCTCAGCGTGGCTGCGATGTTGCTCGCCTCGAGTTCTGTCTTTGCCGGCAGCGATCATTTCGGCACGAGCACCATCACGCCGGCCGCCGTGACGGTCGACAACACCTACACCGCCTCTACCGCCAAGCCCGACATGGTCCGCCACGGCGTGCAGGCGACGATGAAATCTGATGCGGAGGAACCCGGCCAGGGCATCTGGGGCCGCTGAGTTCATGGTCGGCGCCGGATCCCGACGGTGCCGCTCCGATCCGCGGTCAGCGACGGAGGGCCGGCGGTCCTCCGTCATTCGTTCAAAAAGTAGCCACAACTCAACAGAGGAGATCACCATGTTCAGCATGACACGCCGCACAGTGCTTCAATCCGCCGCCGCCGCTGCCGCTTTCGGCCTTGCCGGCAAGCTGGAATTCACCCGGCCCGCCTTCGCACAGACGCCGGTGGAGCCCACCGTCGGCTTCTACAAATACACGGTCGGCGACATCGAGGTCACTGCCATCTATGACGGCATCTGGAAGAAGCCGCATGACCCGGCCTTCATCAGGGACGTCTCGGTCGACGACACCAAGGCGGCACTCGCCAAGGCAGGGCTGACCACCGACTTCATGCCCATTCCGCTCACCGTCGCCGTGCTCAAGATGGGCGGCAGGCTGATCATGATGGATGCGGGCTCGGGCGTCGGCCAGTGGCAGGCCAACGCCACGCATCTGCCGGCCAACATGGCCGCCGCCGGCATCGACTACAAGGCGATCGACACTATCATGATCTCGCATTTCCACCCCGACCATGTCTGGGGCCTGATGGAGAAGGGCACCAACACGCCGGTGTTCCCCAATGCCGAGCTGATCGTCAACGCCACTGAGTACGTCTGGTGGACCGATCCCAGCCGTCTGGCCAAGCTGCCGGAGGGTCGCAAGCCGGCGGGCAAGCGCATCGCCGAGAACTTCCCGAAATGGAAGAACTGGAAGCTGGTCGAGGACGGCGCCGAGGTCGTGCCCGGCATCCAGATCATCGCCGCACCCGGCCACACGCCGGGTCATTCGGTGTATCTGGCCAATTCCGGCAAGGAGCAGCTGATGATCTCGGCCGACACCATGTATGTGCCGGCGCTGCTGGCGCCGCACCCGGAATGGCAGGGCGCCTACGACCAGGACGGGCCGACGGCGATCGCCACGCGCCACAAGATCATCGACCGGGTGATCGCGGACAACATCCACATTTCCGGCTCGCACTTTCCGTTCCCGGGCACCGGCGTCTTCGTCAAGGACGGCAGCGCCTATGGCTTCACTCCCGTGCAGATTTGAGCGCCAGCACCCAACCAAGCGAGACAGACAATGAAACGATCCTTTTTGGGCAGAAACGCCCTGTTCGGCCTGCTCGGCGCCATTGCCGCGCTGACCGTCGTTCCCGTCGCCACAGTCATGCCTGCCTTTGCGGTGGACGACATCGAGGGCGCCGACGCGCCCGACCTCACCGCCGTCAAGGCCAAGCTCGACGCCAAGGACTATAAGGGCGCGCTGGCCGATCTGCGCGACCTCGCGCAGGACAATCAGCAGGCCGACGTCTATAATTTGCTCGGCTTCACACTGCGCAAGACCGGCGACTTCGACACCGCGCTGACCTACTACAACAAGGCGCTGGAGCTGAAGCCCGACCACAAGGCGGCCCGCGAATATCTGGGCGAGCTCTATGTCGAGACCGGCGACATGGCCAAGGCCAATCAGCAACTGGCCTCGCTGCAGAAACTCTGCCCGGCCGGCTGCGAGGAGCTTTCCGACCTGCAAAAGGCCATCGACACCAAGGTGACGAAGTAAGTTCCCCTCACCCGGATTGCCAACCGAATTGCGATCCGACCTCTCCCCGAGGGGAGAGGAAGGAGCCGGCACAAGCGCAAGCCTCTTCTCCCCGGCGGGGAGAAGGTGGCCGCGCAGCGGCCGGATGAGGGGGCCTTGGCGCTAACCATCCCCAACACACCAAAGTTCGGGCGCTCGTGGCTGGCGCCCATTGCCGGAGCCGGCGCCTCTCCCTCGAACCGGCTCCGGCCCTTTCGAACATAACATTCGGCAGGCGCCATCCCCGCTTGACGTCGCCTGTGCCCAAAATATCGGAGCCCGACCATGACCCTGAACGAACGCGCCGCGAAGCTGCACGCCACCAGACAATACCTGAGGGACGCGGCCCTGATCGCCGGTCGCCTGCTGCTTTCTCTCATCTTCCTGCATGAGGGCGTCACGCTGGCCACCCATTTCGAAGGCGCCGCCAAGGCGATGGCGGCGCTTGGTGTCAGCCTGCCGCTGTTCATCGCCACCGTGGCCCTGCAACTGGGGGCAGGGCTTTCCGTCGCAACAGGCCTGCTGACGCGGCTGGGCGCCATCGGTCTCGGCCTGTTCTGCCTGGCGACGGCAACCCTGTTCCACACCGACTTCGCCAGCCGGAACGAACTGCTGCATTTCGAAAAGGATCTGGCCATCGCGGGCGGCATGTTCGTGCTGGCCGTGGCGGGCGCCGGCAGGTTCTCGCTGGACTGGTTGTTAGCCGGCTACCTGCAGCAGCGGCAGCGCGACAAGGACATGGTGGCGGCGCTGCTGGCGGTGGAGAACCAGTTTTCCCTGGGGCTGCCGGTTTGAGGGGAGCTGGGCCCGCGCGCCTCATCCGGACACGCTCGCGACACGCACTTTGCTGGAACCAGCCTTGATGCTCCGCATTCTATAAGCAGGGGCTGAAGGAGCGTGACGTGAAAGCGATTGTAGCACTGGTCAGCGGCTTCGTTTTGACGCTGGCGGTTTTCGGCAGCGGGCTCGCCTTTGCCGCTTGGCTGCTTGCCGCCAAGCCTGCGCATGAGGCAAGGCCGACTGTCAGCGTGGCGGAGCTCTGGACCAGGAACGCGCGGCCGGTGAACAAGGCGGCGCAGAACCTTGAACGCTTGCCGGCCGACCAGCCCGCCCCGCCCGACATCGCCGCCAAGGAGCCGGCACCCGATCCGGCCGCGACCGGCTCGATCGAGCCCGCCGCAAGCGACGCGGTCCTGCCGGCGTCCCATCTCCAGTGGTGCGCCAGCCGCTACCGCTCCTACCATCCCGACGACAACAGCTACTTGTCCTATAGCGGGCGGCTGCGCCCCTGCGTATCGCCCTATCTCGACGCCGGCGCCGACCAGGGCGCAAAGCCTTCAGCCGAAGTCAGCTATGCCGAGACGGGCGACGCCGCTTCGGTCGCCACGGCGGGGCTTTCCGCCGACCATGTCGATTCCTGCTTCAGCCGCTATCGCTCCTACCGGCCCGAGGACAACAGCTACCAGCCCTATTCCGGCGGACCCAGGCGCCAATGCGAATAGCAGCCGGATGCGGGAGGCCGGGCGCGGCTGAAAGGTGCCTTGTGATCCCAGAGATCACGCAGATTTTTTGGATCGTTCGGATCGGCGCGGCGTTCATGCCTCACATGAGTGGAGGAATGGATATGAGCGACGACCGTGACGACAAGATCAGGAACCGCGCCTACGAGATCTGGCAGCGCGAAGGCGGCGCGCATGGCGACCATGACCGGCACTGGCGCCAGGCCGAGATGGAGATCGACCGGGAAGCCGCCCTGCCGCTGACGGCCGACGATGCGCTGCCGCAGACCGGCGAGATCGCCAGCTCCGACGTGCTGACGGTAGAGGAACTGGCCATCCGCGCCGGCATATCGGGCGACGAGGCGCAGGCGCTGCTCGATCGCCTGGGCACCGACCGCGCCGCGATCGAGCAGGCCGCGCGCAACCTCAAGGCCAAGCGCAGGCGCTGAACGCGAGGCATTTCGAGACAATGCGTTGGCGCGGCTTGATGAGAAGATGATTAATCGAGCGGCCCTCAAAATCCGCGCGCCCGCTACTTCCGTCATCCGCGGCAATGTCGGAACCCTTGGCCGCCTCGGAGGTTCACCCTGTCCCAACCCCCAGAGGAGATGCACTCATGGACCACGCAAACCACGTAAGGCTCCGCCCCGCCGAACTGACCCCCGACACGCTTGAAGGCGCGACGATCTACGGCCCCAACGACGAGAAGATCGGCTCCGTCGACCACATGCATGGCAGCGGCCAGGTCGTGATCGATGTCGGCGGCTTCCTCGGCATCGGCGCCAAACCGGTCGCCGTCGCCGCCAACGAACTCGATTTCATGCGCGACGAGGACGGCGACGTCCACGCCGTGACCAGCTGGACCAAGGACCAGCTGAAAGCCATGCCCGAACACCGTGACTGACAAGGGAAGGGCTCGGCGATCGCCGGGCCCTTCGCCAAGGGAGAGACCGATGATCAGGAAGCTGAAGGACGGAAAATACCGGCTTTATTCAAGGAAGAAGGACGAGAAGACGGGGAAGCGGCGGAATTTGGGGACGTTCGATACGAGGGAGGCGGCGGAGAAGCATGAGCGGGAGGTGCAGTATTTCAAGCGGGGGTGAGATGGCGAATCTGCTTTAGGCCCTGCCACCACAGCTCAGGCCAACTGTTCGGCAATGCCTTCTTGATTCACTACAACAAGAATTTATCAAGCGACTGAAATACACCCGCGCTTTTCCAGAGAGCTTCCCAATGACATACACGACCTCCTTAGCCCGCGTGACGGCGACGTTCAGCAGATTGGGTCGTCCGCCTGCCCACCCTCGCGCGCCACGCTGCTCGGCATTGGGTGCTCCAAGGATGAAGAAAATTGCCTCAGCTTCTCGCCCTTGGACCGTGTGGACTGTTCCGACGCGCTCGTACACCCAGGTGAAGGGATTCTCGACCCATCCGTCAAGCAAACCGCGAGCGCAACATTTCACGCATGCGATCCTGTACCACCACAAACGGGGTCACAATGTAAAAGTCAGGTGCGATTTCTTGTTGGCGGAGTTGCCTGAGCATATCCAGCAATACCTCGCCCTCCCGCTGGCACCATTTCTCCTGTCCGCGCCCTTCCACATCGATCCACTGCGAAGGCCCTAGAAGTCCCGGATAGGCGAGATCTTGGAGTCTTCGCTTGGACCATCAGATTCTCATAGGCAATTGCATTCGATATACTGAACATAGGCTCTTCGCACCGCCGATGTACCAGAAGGGGCACCCCAACTTCCCGCGTGCCAGATTTGGTTTCCAGGCAAACGGTCAGTATGGTTGCCTCCACGCTGTCAGAAACCTCGGGTCCAACTCTCTCTCCACCCCTCCCCGTTAACCATTCGTTAACCATTAACCCCCTAGCGTTTACCTCTCAGTAAGGATTCGCTGGCCGTGACCTTTGCCGCCCCCGTCGAAACAAAATCCATCCGTTTTCGCGCCCGTTCGTTCGTGGCCTTTTCGCTCACGCCGGAGGCGCCGATTTCCGCTTGGCTGGAGGGGCTGGATCATTGGATCGGCAATTCGCCGGGATATTTTGCCGGGCGCCCCGTGGTGCTCGATTTGAACGTGCTGAAGCCCGAGGTCGCCGATATCGCGCTGCTGGTTGCTTCGCTCGGTGCGCGCGGTATCCGGGTCTATGCGATCGAGCTCGAAGGCGCTTCGCTCGGGCTTGACCTGCCGCCGCTTTTGACCGGCGCCAAGGAGGCGACTTCGGACGGTCTGCTTTCCGGCCGCAAGGGCAAGGCGGAGGCGTTGGAAGAAGCCGGCAAACTGGAGACGGTGTTTTCGGATCACGGCAAGGACGCCGGCAAGCCCGAAGACGGCAAGCCTGTCGAAATCAAGGCCGAGGCCGGCAAGGGCAAGGCTGCCAAGGCGACGGAAGCCGGCGTGGTGGAGGCGGTCCAGGCCGGCACGCTGATGGTAAAGTCGCCGATCCGCTCGGGCCAGTCGATCTTCCATCCGCATGGCGATGTCATCGTGCTCGGCTCGGTCGCGTCCGGTTCGGAGATCATCGCGGCGGGCTCGATCCATGTCTATGGCACGCTGCGTGGCCGCGCCATCGCCGGCTCGCAGGGCAATCGGTCAGCGCGCATCTTCTGCCGCAGGAACGAGGCGGAACTGATCTCGGTCGACGGCTGGTACACCACGGCCGAAGAGATGGAAGGCGTCTCGCGCGGCAAGGCCGTGCAGGCCTTCCTCGAAGGCGACATGCTCGCCGTCGTGCCCTTGAACTAGGGCGGCGCGATGCTGACGCCGGGTTTCACGGTTCCGGTCGGGACATGCGCCGCGCGCGCAAGCTTCAGACCGGTTTGGGATGGCATGATGGCAGGCTCTGACCGTGCGGCGCACGGCATAACAAACGACAACAGTCAACGGAGGCTTTTTCCATGGGCAAGGTAGTGGTCGTCACATCGGGCAAGGGGGGCGTCGGCAAGACCACCTCGACGGCCGCGCTGGGTGCCGCGGTCGCCAAGACCGGCAAGAAGGTGGCGCTGGTCGATTTCGACGTCGGCCTGCGCAATCTCGACCTGATCATGGGTGCCGAGCGGCGCGTGGTGTTCGACCTCGTCAATGTCATCCAGGGTCAAGCCAAGCTGTCGCAGGCGCTGATCCGCGACAAGCGCGTCGACACGCTGTTCCTGCTGCCGGCCTCGCAGACGCGCGACAAGGATGCGCTGACGGAGCAGGGTGTCGGCGAAGTGATCGACAAGCTGCGATCGGTCTTCGACTATGTCTTCTGCGACAGCCCGGCCGGTATCGAGCGCGGAGCGCAGCTCGCCATGCGCTTCGCCGACGAGGCGGTCATCGTCACCAATCCGGAAGTGTCGTCGGTGCGCGACTCCGACCGCATCATCGGCCTGCTCGACGCCCGCACCATGCGCGCCGAACAGGGCGAGCAGATCGCCAAGCACGTGCTGGTCACGCGCTATGACGCGGCGCGGGCCGCGCGCGGCGAAATGCTCTCGATCGACGACGTGCTGGAAATCCTGTCGGTACCGCTGCTCGGCATCATCCCGGAAAGCCAGGATGTGCTGCGCGCCTCCAATCTCGGTTCGCCGGTGACGCTGTCGGAACCGCTCAACAACGCCGCCAAAGCCTATCTCGAAGCGGCAAGGCGGCTGGAAGGCGAAGATTTGCCGGTGGTGGTGCCCTTCGAACGCAAGGGTTTTCTCGACCGTCTGCTCGGAAGGAGGGCCGCATGAGCATCCTCGACCTCTTCAAGCGGCGCACCAGCGCGCCGGTGGCGCGCGAGCGGCTGCAGGTGCTGCTCGCCTATGAGCGCCGCAGCCGTGGCCAGCCCGATCTCGTCTCCATCCTGCGCGAGGAGATCATGGCTGTGATCGCCAGGCATGTGCAGATCGACCAGGATTATCTCCAGGTCTCGATGGATCGCGGCGAGACCATGTCGACGCTGGAAATCGACATCCAGATCCCCAACAAGAGCGCCGTGCCGCTGGCCATGGCGGGGTAAAAACGCCCCGCCTTTTCCTCGCCCCGCTCCAGAGGGGCGAGGGACCCGGATTTTGCCGGGCCGGCACCGCCGGTATGCGTCCAGATCAGTTCAGCGAAAATCTCGACCTGAAGCCCGCGGCGTTGTTGCGATTGGGATAGTCCTGATCCGGTATCGCAACGCCGAGATGGGTGCACAGCGGTTCCCAGCCATCGCCAAGAGCGTGGACCAGCAGCCGCTCCGGTGGCACCCCAGCGTACACCGCACGGACATTGGCCTCGTAGCAGGCAATGGCATGCGCTCGATCGCCAGGCCGGCCGCCGAACACCTGCCTCGCGATCAGGACAAGGCCCAGCGATTCCTGATCCACGCTTTGCTCAAGTCCCGCCGCGATCGTTTTTTCAAAACTCTCCCACCAGCTTTCGGCCGAACGGTAGGTCAGGATCACCCTGGCATTCGGATAGAATTCGATCAGTTCGCGCCAGTAGTACGCCGAGGGCCAGTCCAGACAGGAGACATAGCCCGAGAGCAGCTGGTTCCAGTCCGGCGTGGCACCTTGGGCCAGCGCGCGCCACATCCGTTTCTGCTCCTCGTTGCCGTTCACTTCCTGCATGTGATGACAGGGGCCGAAGCCGAGAATGGCCAGCGCCTCGCGCATCGAATCCGTGCCCGTTCGGCCGAAGCCGGTTCCGATCACCTTGATCGACATCTCCACGCCCTCCCGTTCGACCTGCAAGCCGTTTGCCGGCAGCATATCAGGCTGCACACCACGTTCACACCGTCGCGAACGCCACGGTCTGCGCCGGAGGCTCGGCACTGGCTGCTCGCGGCATCCAAATCGCCAATGTCGGAAATTTACATTTTCCAAGGGGGGCTTCCCCTGCGGAATAAGCGGATGTAAGGATGCATATTAGCAGTTTGTTAAATATCCGGTTTTGGTTGCGTACAGAGGGAGTTCCGTATGAACTTCAAGAGCCTGATCAAGCGTGCTGAAGACGTAGATAATGCCCTCCAGGAGTTGCAGGACGATCTTGCGGACGCCCTGGATGCCAGCCTCGACAGCGAATTCGAGTCACCGCCAAAGGGCGACGGTGTCCCCGATGCCGGGTCTGGTGCCGATGCCTCGCCACCACAAGCCGATGCCGACTATGCGGATGCCGCGGACAATCCGGATGACGCGGGCAATGCCGAAACTGCCGAAACCGCGCCACGACTGACCCCCCATGCCCAGACCCGGCTGGCGGCGCTGAATGCCTTCGAAGGGATGTTCCACGACGCCAGGGATTATCTGGATGAGATCAACGGCAAACTGTCGGAGATCTCGACCTCGCACCATCTGACGCGCGAATTCCTCAACATCCTCCACACCGACATTCTTCGCGCCAACGAGCTGGAGCTCGCGAATGCCGGCCTGGTCGCGGAGCAAAGGACGCTGTCGGACAGGCTGCACGACACGGCGGCAAAGCTGCGCGAGCGTGACGGCGCGTGCGAATTGCTGCAGCAGCGCGAGACAAGCCTGGTCCAGGACCGGGAGACGCTTCGCGCAACGCTTGCGGCGGTAAGGCTCGAGCTCACGGAGACGGCCAATGCCAGCGCCAAACGCGACGCGGAATTCGGCGACATCGCCAACCGACTGACGGCCAGGACGGTCGAAGCCAACAGGCGCCTGCGCGAGAGCAAGATGCTGCGGGAAAAACATGTCAGCCTGTCAGCCGAGCTCGACAAGGTGCTGAAGCGGGAGACCCAGGCGCGCCACAGGCTGGACGAGCTTTCGACAATCCACGCCAGCGAAGCGGCGCGGCTTGCAGAACTGATGGCGGCGCTCGGCAAGAGCGAGAAAGAGGAGATCCGGCTGCAGAAGGCGCTCGAGGCGACACAGGCCAAGCTGGCGGAAAAGACCGAGTCGGCCAGCATGATGCAAGGCGACTGGGAAGCCGAACGGGCTCGCGCCCAGACGGAAATGCGCGGATTGCGTTCCGAGATACAAGATCTGGAATCGCGGCTGGAGCGGGCCTCCAACGAGAACAGTGCGGCCGCCGCCGAGATGGCCAGGCTCAAGACCGAGCTGGACGACGCAGTGGCCGAAAAGAAGATCGCCGATGAAAGACTGTCCGCGCTCACGGATGAGAACGAAGCCGACAAGCTGAGCCTTTCCAGGGCGAACGCCACTCTTTCGCAGCTCACGCTGCAGCAGGCGTCGGAGGACATACAACGGGATGTCCAGCGGCAGGAATGCGAGGATCTGCGGGCCGAAATCGCGTCGCTCAATGCCCGGATCAAGGAATTGCTGCCCTACGAACGGCTCCACAAGGCCACCAACGGCAGACCGCGCGAAGGCGAGGTGGTAGAGATCGCCGCCGTGGTGGCCGAGAAAGCCCGTGCAACGGGCAGGCGGCCCATCCGCAGGAACCTGCGTGCCACGTCGTAGCTCGGCTCCGCAGGTCTCGTTGCCCAGCGCTTTGCGCTTAGCGTGCGCTGTTCAATGTCGGGCGGTCGAAAGCGGCGGCCGTCGAGGTCGCCAGGCGCATCGCGACCAGTATTTCATCACCTACCGGTCTTCGGTATTGACCGCTGCGTGAGACCAGGCTGGTGCCGGCCTGCTCATTGTGCCAGTGGCAATGCCGCTTTGGCGATAGCTCGCGCAATACCTCGCTGATATTGATAGCATCAGAAAATTCCTGGATGAGCAGATGACATCGAATTCGGATAAGGCGGAGACGGTCGAGCAGTTGCTCGAAACGCCGGACCTTGCCAGCGCGCTGGAAAGCGAACAATTCAAGAAGTTCCTCGACCAGGTGCCAATTGCAATCGCCGTTTCGGATGTCAGCGGGCAGGAACGTGTCGTCTATGCCAATCCGGAGTTCGAGAAACTGTCCGGTCTGAAGGCGGCCAAGCTCGCCCAGAAGAATTGGGCGGCACTTTCCGGCATCGGCCTGCACCAGCAGAAGGATCGCGCGCTATCAAGTGCGGTGGTCGACGAAACCGATTTCGTCGGTACCTTCCGACTGGAGCGGGCCGAGGACAAGCCTGCAATCGTCGACGTCTATTCCAACGTCATCGAGGATGACAATGGCAGAGCCTGCTTCCGGCTGGTGGCTCTGGTCGACGTCTCGGCCCATGGCGAGACCGAAGATGCGCGCTCGATCGAAGAGCGCGTTCGCGAGAAGGACACGCTGTTGCGGGAATTGCAGCATCGGGTGAAGAACAATCTGCAGATGATCACCGCCCTGATCCGTCTCGAAACGCGCAACGCGGCCGAGCCGGACCGCAACCGCTTCGAAAGACTGGCCGGCCGCGTCGACGCCCTGGCCATCCTTTATCAGACCCTGTCGGGCGAGGAGCACAAGGAAGAGGTCGATCTCGGCGTTTATCTCAGCCAGATCGCGTCCGCCGTAATGGCCTCGCATGCTGTCGAGGGCATTCGCCTCGACATGAAAGTGGACACCTATCCGGTCTCGGTAAACGTTGCCATGCCCACTGGCTTGGTGGTCAACGAACTGCTGACCAATGCGCTCAAGCATGCATTTCGCGGGCGCGACAGCGGGACGATCACCCTGCACAGCGTCGTAAACGGGGATGGCTGCCGCGTCGTCGTTGCCGATGACGGGATCGGGTTGCCGGACGGCGAAAGCTGGCCCAAGCGAGGCAAGCTCGGCGCGCTCATCGCACAGTCGCTGAGCGAGAACGCCAAGGCGGAGTTCCATGTAACCTCCAGCGCTGGCGAAGGCACCCGGGTCACAATCGTGTTCAAGCGCTCTGCCGCCGCAGCCTAGACTGGATACTGAAATGGCGCTTCACCCACGCTGGACCGGCCAGCCTGCTGTGATCTATCCGCAGCAAGGTTGCGAGCCGGCGGAAGGCTCGCAACAGGCCTTGGCTTTCCGCTCTTCCTCCAGCCAACGGTCGCGCGGCTTGCAGCTTGCCGGCCGGGGCGAAAGCTCGACATGCACCGCGCCGTCGACCAGCCGGGGAAGGGCGGCCCGATAAAGCGCGATCGGGTGCGCACCGTTGCTGACCTCGAAGGTGAGCCGCGCGGAAGGGTCGAGGTCGACATGCTCCGTCACCTTGCGGATGATCGCGGAGAATTTCGCGGCCGGCATATGCGTGCGGTCCTCGTCGACGTCCCAAAGCTGGACGAAGATCTCGGCCCAGGCTTCCGGATTGGCGCCGCAGTCCAGCGCTGCGAACGTGCCCGCCTTCACCTCGGTGACGTGGTAGCCGGGCCGCACCGGCCGGCCATCGTAGAAAAACACCAGCTGCCTGTCCTTGTGGCCGGCCAAGAACCCCAGCAGGCCAGCGATGGTGATGTCCTCGGGATCACTGACGATGGAGAGTTCAAATTCCCGATTGTCAGAGGCGGGCATGTGCGGTAATCCTTGTTTCAATATTTCTAGGATTGTTGAAATATGGATGAACGTCAAGCCCTGTCCGCCTTCGCGGCGCTTTCGCAGGAGACGCGTCTGCGCATCCTGCGGCATCTGGTGATCGCGGGTCCTGATGGTATTGCCGCAGGCGCCATCGCCGAGAAGGTCGAGGTCTCGGCGTCGAATGTGAGCTTCCACCTGAAGGAACTCGAACGGGCTGGGCTGGTAAGCGTGCGCCGCGATTCCCGGTCCATGGTCTACAGCGCCGAATATGAAGCGCTGAGCGGGCTCATCCGCTTTTTGATGGAGGATTGCTGCTCCGGACGGCAGGAGATTTGCGCGCCGGCGCTGGCGCCGGGCTGCTGTGCGGCCGATGCGCAAGAGACGGCTCAATGACGGTCGAGCGCCAATTCGACCTGCCGCGCCGCCTGGTCGCGGAAAGCCTCGGCACGGCGCTGCTGGTGGCTACGGTCGTCGGTTCAGGCATCATGGCGCAGTCGCTGACGACCGACGGCGCACTGGCACTTCTGTGCAACACGCTGCCAACCGGTGCGAGCCTGGTCGTGCTGATCACAATCCTCGGCCCAATATCCGGTGCCCATTTCAATCCGGCCGTGTCGCTCGCCCTCGCTCTGTCGCGCCGCCTGTCGGCCAGCGATTGCACCTTGTATATACTGGCCCAGCTTGCCGGCGGCATTGCCGGAACAATGATCGCGCATCTGATGTTCGGGCTGGCGCCGCTGGCGCTGTCGACGCATGGCCGCACCGGCGCCGCGCAGTGGCTTTCGGAAGGCGTCGCGACCTTCGGCCTGCTCGCCGTCATCCTCGCGGGCCTGCGCTTCGAACGCGCTGCCGTGCCGTGGCTGGTCGGCCTCTATATCACCGCTGCCTACTGGTTCACCGCCTCGACGTCCTTCGCCAATCCGGCGGTCGCGGTGGCAAGGGCGTTCACCGACACCTATTCCGGAATCAGCCCGGCAAGTCTTCCCGGCTTCATCACCGCCGAGTTCGCCGGCGCCGGCATTGCCTTGGCGCTGATGACTTGGCTGCTGCAGCCGCAATCCGAAATCCAACCTCTTGCCGTCAAGGCCACGCCATGACCGTCACCATCTACCACAATCCCGACTGCGGCACCTCGCGCAACACGCTTGCCATGATCAAAGCAAGCGGCGAGGAGCCGGTCGTCATCGAATATCTGCAACATCCGCCCAGCCGGGACCGCCTGCGCCAGCTTATCGCGGCCATGGGAATTCCGGTGCGCGCCTTGCTGCGCGAAAAGGGCACGCCCTATGCCGAGCTGGACCTGGCTGATCCCAAATGGACCGACGAGCAGCTGCTCGACGCCATGCTGGAGCATCCGATCCTGATCAACCGGCCGATCGTCGAGACGCCCAGGGGGACGCGACTGTGCCGGCCGTCCGAGCTTGTGCTCGACCTGCTTGACCATCCGGCGACCCATTTCACCAAGGAAGACGGCGAGGTGGTCACCGGTGACCGTGGCATCAGGTGATCGGGGCCTTTCCGAGCTCGATGCCTCGGAACGCGCGCCGACAGCCGCAATTGCCGCCCTTGGGGTCACCCAGATCATCGGCTACGGCACGCTCTATTACAGCTTCAGTATCCTTACCGCCGACATGGCGAGGGATTTGGGATGGCCGACCGAATGGATTTTCGGCGCGCTTTCGGCCGCCTTGCTGGTTGGCGGCCTGACGGCGCCGTGGCTTGGACGCTGGATCGACCATTTTGGCGCCGGAAAAATCATGACCGCCGGCTCGGTCCTTGCAGCGGCGGCACTGGCCGCCTGCGCCTGCGCTCCCACAGCCGTGGCCTTCGTGGCAGCGCTGATCGTCCTCGAAGTGGCATCGAACCTGGTGCAGTACGGCGCCGCCTTCGCGCTGCTGGTGCAGATAAGGCCACATGCCGCGCAACGCAGCATCACCTATCTCACCCTCATTGCCGGCTTCGCATCGACCGTGTTCTGGCCGATCACGTCAGCCTTGCACGCGCACATGTCCTGGCAGAGCGTCTATCTTGTCTTCGCAGGGCTGAACCTGCTTGTCTGCCTGCCACTGCACGCCTGGCTCTCGCATGGGCTGGCCAAAGGGAGGCGGGCGGCAAACGCTCCGCCACGGCATATCAGGGGATCGCTTCCCGCATCCTCGCGGCCGCTCGGCCTTGCGCTGATGGTCACTGCCTTCTCGCTGCAGAACCTGATCGCCGCCGCCGTGCTTGTGCATATGGTGCCGCTGCTTTCGGGGCTTGGCCTCGGCGCGACCGCCGCCATGGTCGGAACGTTGTTTGGGCCCTCACAAGTGTTGAGCCGCTTCGTCAACATGGTCTTCGGCGGCAAGCTGTCGCCCCTGATGCTCGCCACTATCTCGGCCAGCCTGATGACAACCAGTGTGGTCGTGCTGGATAGCACCGCGCCTTCAATCGCCGGGGCGATGGCGTTCGCCGTCGTCTTCGGCATGGGCAACGGGCTTTTCAGCATCGTCACAGGCTCGTTGCCGCTCACATTGTTCGGCAGCGAGGGCTACGGCCGGCTGCAGGGGCGGGTCATGGCGGCCCGGCTGATCGTCTCGGCCGTGGCGCCCTTTGCCCTGGCATTCGCCATGGTGCATATCGGCATTGCCTGGTCGCTCGGAGCGATGGCGCTTCTGGGCAGTGCCGCGCTGCTCGTCCTTGTGGCGATCACCAGACTGCCGAACGCGCGCAACGACCGGGTGTGATGTCCGACGGCGATGCCCGCCGGTTCATGCCATTTGACCGTGCCCTCATCGAGGCATCCGCGCTGTCTCACGACAGCAAGGCCGGTTCAGCCTATTGCGTTCCTGCCAGCAGGTTTGCGCCTGCCGGCATGGAGGATGAAGCACAAGTGACATCAATGCCGGTTGCCAGCCGCGAAGCAGCACCCTTGCCGGTCGCGGCACTGATGGGCGCCATGGTGTCGATCCAGATCGGCGCCACCTTCGCCAAGACGCTGTTCCCGGTGATCGGCGCGCAAGGCACGACGACGCTCAGGCTGGTCATCGGCGCGCTGATGCTGATCGCGGTGCTGAGGCCCTGGCAGATGCGGCCCTCACGCGCCACTCTGCCGTGGCTCGTCGCCTATGGGGTGACGCTATGCGCGCTCAATCTTCTGTTCTACGCAGCGCTTGCCAGGATCCCGCTCGGCGTCGCGGTGGCGCTGGAGTTTTCCGGTCCCCTGCTGGTGGCGACGCTGACCTCGCGGCGGGCCAGCGACTTTGCCTGGATCGCGCTTGCCGTCGCCGGCATCGTGCTGTTGTCGCCCTTCATCCACTCGCTAAAGCCGCTCGACCCGATCGGCGTGATGCTGGCGCTGGCGGCCGGCGGGTTTTGGGCGCTCTATATCATGCTGGCGCAGAAGGCGGGCGCGGAGCTCGGCACCCGCACCACCGCCTATGGCATGGCGATCGCAGCCGTGCTGGTGCTGCCCTTCGGCATCGCGGAAGCAGGATCGGCGCTGCTCGCGCCATCGATCCTGGTCAGCGCACTGCTCGTCGGCCTGTTTTCCAGCGCGCTGCCGTTCTTCCTGGAAATGGTTGCGCTGACCCGCATGCCGGCGCGTATCTATGGCACGCTGACCTGCCTGGAACCGGGGCTCGGCGCGCTGGCCGGGTTTTTATTCCTGCGGGAAAGCCTGACCATGCCGCAACTGGCCGGCATCGCCGCCGTGATCGTGGCCGCCGCCGGCACCGCGCTGACCTCGAAGCCGCCGGTACCTTCGCCGGAGTAGGGGCGGACGCCAGGACCGCCCGGCGACGTCAATTTGGCGCGAGCCGGCGGCCTGTTGTCGTCAGAATTTGACGCTGAGGTTTGCCTTCGCGCCCTGGTCGACCGTGCCGCCGCCGAACTGTCCGGTATAGGACAGGCCGAGCGTCGCGTTGGCCGACATGTTGAGGTCGAAGCCGGCCTCGATCACCGCTGCGTCCCTGGCGATCGGCACGCCGCCGATGGTGAATTGATCGCCGCCGGCAAAGGCGAGGGCGGAAGTCGGCGTGACGTCGCCAAAGGCGTGACGCCAGCCGAGCATGCCGCGCGCCGTGGTCTTGACGCCGCCAAGCGCAAAATCGGTCGAGCCGCGCATGCCGAGCGTGGTGAAGGTGGCGTCGGTGTTCGAACCGGCGCTGGTCAGTGCCGCCGCACCACCCTGTTCGCTAAAGCCGTCGGTTCTCACATTGACATAGGCGAGATTGGCGAACGGCTCGAAGTGGAAGCGGTCGGCATCGACCTTGTAGGCAAGCTCGCCGAACGCCTGCGCGGTGCCGGCATCGTAATCGGCCGACAGTGCGTCGGCAAAACCGTTGAAGGCGACGGAGCGCTTGGTCGAGAGGCTGCTCCAGCTGTAGGCGGCGCCGCCGCGGAAGGCGATGGCGCCCCAATTGGTGCCGCCATAGAGACCGAGATGGTAGTTGTCGCTCTTGCCGGAGGAATTGCGATCGTCGGCGTCGAAGGACGAATGGCTGTAGCCGCCGAGAGCACCAACGCGCCAGCCGCCGACCAAAGTGTCGGCGCCGGCCAGCAGGCCGCCGGTGGAGCGGTCGAAGGCGGCGGCATTGCCGTCGCTGTCAGTACTGCCCCACGAACCGAAAGCCTGGCCCCAGACGGCGAAGCGGTCGGTATCGGCGGCGACCATTTCGGGCCCGCCTTCGCCATAAGCCATGACCGGCAACGCTGCCGCACCAATATCGCCGAAGGCGGCGCTGATGCGATTGCTGGCGGCGTCGCGGACGAAGCGGCTGTCCTCGAGCAGCATGCCCTTGGCCGAGGCGTGAATTTCGCCCGAAAGCTGGTCGAAAGCGTCCTGGGCGGCGGCTTCACTCGGCAGGGCGAAGATGGCATCAAACAGCGGATTGCCGCTGCCAAGGCTTTCGGCGCCGCCGCCGGTGGCGATCTGATTCGGCGTCAGGCCTACACTGGTAAAGCTTGCCTTGGCCAGGTTGAGATAGACATTGTTCGCGTCATAGGTGAGCGTCGGCGCGATGAAGATCGAGCCGCCGGTTTCAAGACTGGCCTTGTCGAAGGCGCCGGTGACACCGCCCGCCGCCGTGACGATCGTATAGGTCGTGCCGGTCGCATAATCCGGATAGGGGATGACGTCGACCGTGCCGCCGCCGATCGTCACCGTACCGGTGGCGCTGATCCGATCGGATGTGCCGCCGCTTTCGACTTCAACGGCATAAATCGAACCCGCCGAGAAGGCTGTGTTGCTGACATTGATCGTGCCGATCGAATTGCCCGGTGCAAAGGTCCCGCCCGAAGCAATGGTCACACTGCCTGCCGTGCCCGACCCGCCAAGCAGGCCGCCGGTGACATTGATCGCGCCGCCGAGCAAGCCGTTGACATAGAGGCCGCCGCCGAGAACGTTCGTCGTCCCGGTGAAGCCGGAGGAATTACCGGTCAATTTGGTGTAGCCGGCGATCTGGTTGATCGTCCCCAGTCCGCTGATCGCCGAAGCGAAGCCATTGTTCGCGCTGGCATGGTTGAAATTGAGCGTGCCGGTGCCGGCGCCGAACTGCAAGGTGGCCGAATCGAGGACGCCGGCGCCCGCCGCCGCGGAGCCCGCCGCGCCGCCGATGTTAAGCGCGCCGACGGAGCCGGCTTGGCTGGCGATCACGGTAACGCCGTCCACCAGAGCGGTGCCGCCGTTGGAGAGTGTCACCGAAGCCGTGCCGCCGAAACCGATATCCAGGTCGCCGTGCATCTCCCAGAGCGAGGCCGGGCCATCAACGGTTGCCTGGCCGGTGGCACCGGCGGCGAACGCCATGTAGGTGCCGCCGCCGGAGGCGACGCCGCCATTGGTGACGGCAAGAGTGCCGCTTCCGAGACCGGCAAGATACATGCCGTTCTTGTTGGTCCATTTCGAGCCCACGCCGTCGACGGTAACCGCACCGGTGGCTGTCGCCGCCTGGCCGACAAAGACGGAATCCGCATCCGCTGAACCGCCGCTGGAGATGGAAAGTGTCGCGTGACCGGCGCTTCCCAGGATAAGATTGTCATCGGTGCTCCAGGAGGATCCCGCCCCGTCCACCGTCACGGTGGCGGTCGCGGTTTCGAACACCGCGAGGAGCGCGGCCTGGTTGAGGACATGGCCGCCATCCGCGACCTGGAGAGTGCCGGCGCCCTTGAAACCGAGGAACAGGTCGCCAGAATTGGTCCAGCTCGAACCCGGTCGATCGACCGTGACGGTGCCCATGGACCCGACGTCGTAGCCCACAGAGCCAGTCTGGTTGCTGACGGCGCCGCCATTGATGATGTCGATCGTGCCGGTTCCTGATTGGCCGACAATGAGTTTGCCGGTATTCGCCCAGTTCGAACCCACGCCATCCACCGTCGCGGTTCCGCTGGAGCCCTGATAGTAACCTAAAGTGCCGTCTACGTCGTTGAGGGCACCACCTCCCGACACGGAAACGGTGCCTGCTCCGCCAACGCCCACGGTAAAGTCGCCGATGTTCATCCAGGTCGAGCCGATGCCATCGACAGTTGCCTTGCTCGAAGAATCCACCGAACCGCTTCCGGCGCTTACGACGCCGCCATTCGTGATCGCCAATGTGGAGATCGAACCGGCGCCGACCTGTAGAAAGCCGCTGTTGGACCAATTCGAACCCGCACCGTCCACGATACCGGTACCTACGCCGGCACCGTACCCAAGCACGGCATTGACATCGCTGACACTGCCTCCATTTGTAATGTTCAACGTGCCGGAACCATCGAGCCCGACCTGCATATCGCCGCTATTGGTCCAGGTCGAACCCGCGCCATCGACGAACACCATGCCGGTCGAGCCTGCTTTCGCGCCAATGGCCCCCGCGCCATTGCTGACCGTGCCGCCATTCGAAATGGTCAACGTGCCAGTGCCGGCGTCGCCGACAAACAGGCTCGACGCGATGCTCCAGATCGAACCTATGCCATCGACCGTCGCCGCGCCCGTCGAGCCCGCCGTGGCACCGACAAAGCCGATGTTGCTGCTGACAAGGGCGCCGTTCTGGATGTTCAGTAAGCCAGTGCCGCCATACCCAACGTAGAGGCCGCTCGTGTCGCTCCATGTCGATCCGCTTCCGGTGACCGTAAGGGTGCCACTCGAATCGGCATTGATGCCGATGTAACCCGCCATGGCGCTCACCGCGCCGCCGTTCTGGATCGTCAGCGCGCCGGCACCGTAATTGCCGATGGAGAGAAAGCCGGAATTGGTCCAGTGCGAGCCCGCGCCGTCCACCGTCGCGGCGGCGGCCGGGCTGAAATTTTCACCGATATAGCCGTTGGTGTTGCTCACCGTGCCACCGTTCTGGACCGTCAGCGTGCCGGCGCCGTTCCAGCCGACATAAAGCTCGCCGGAATTGGTCCAGGACGAGCCGGCGCCGGCGACTGTCACGGCGCCGGTCGAGCCGGATTTGGAGCCGATCTGGCCGCTGGCGCTGCTCACCACGCCGCCGCTCTGGATCGTGAGCGTGCCGGCGCCGCCCCAGCCGACAAGCAGATTGCCGGAATTGGTCCAGGACGAGCCGACGCCGGTGACAGTCGCCGAGCCACTGGAACCGGCCTGCTCACCAATCGAACCGAGGGAATTGCTTACAGCGCCGCCGTTGGAGATGGTCAGAGTGCCGGCGCCGGCATGGCCGATGAAGAGCGACGAACTGCTGGTCCAGGTCGAGCCGGCGCCGTCAACCGTCGCCGTGCCGGTGGAGCCAGCATGCCAACCGATGGTGCCCATGGCATTGCTGACCACGCCGCCATTGGTGATGTCCAGCGTGCCGGTGCCAAATTCGGCGACGTAGAGATCTGCACTGTTAGTCCATGTCGAGCCCGGGCCGTCCACCGTTACGGTGCCGGTGCCCAGGCCGTAGCCGACATGACCCACTTTGTCGCTCACAGCGCCGCCGCCGGAGATCGTCAAGGTGCCTGTGCTGCCGGTGCTCAAGGCAAGGAAAACGTCCGAACTGTTGCTCCAGACGGAGCCTGCTCCAGTGACGCTCACGGTGCCGCTCGCGTCCGAAGCGTAGCCGAGATAGCCGGCAGTGTCGGAGAGGGTGCCCCCATTGGTGATCGCCAGCGAGCCCGAGTAACTCGAAATGGTGCCCATAAGCAGATAATGGGCGGCCGCATTCGCCGCATTGACCACGGTCGGGTGCGGGAACACCGGATCGAGAATGACATCGTCGCTCGATGTCGGAACAGCGGCGGGGTTCCAGTTTCCGGCGGTAAACCAATCCGTGGAGGTGGCGCCGGTCCAGATCTCGGCTGCCGAAGCGGGGATCGGCTGGCCAAGGCCGACCAGCGCCGTCGACGTCAGCGCCAGATATTTCAAAGCGCTAGCCTTGCGGCCTACAAAACCATTCCGCGGCATTCGATCCCCTGACATGACAGTCGTTTCGCCCTGAGGCTGACATGTCATCGGCGGCCGGCTGTTGTCTTGGGCAAGGCCGCACTGGAATTGGACTGGAGTGAGGTGCCGTGCCTTTTTCGCGCACTGTGGCAGTTCGGCGTCATCGGTCACGCAGGGCGATGCGGAACGGCCTCGCACGGGGCGGATACCGGACTGCTGGCGAAAGCCGCAAAACTTATCTGGCGCCTGTCGGCGTATGGCCGAAGCGGCGACGAAAGCAGCGGTTGAAGTACGATACGTCGCTGAATCCATTTGTCAGGGCGATGTCACTGACCCGCATGTCGCTGTGTTTGTGCGAGAGCATTCTGTGGGCGCTCCGCAGACGCAGTTCGAGAACGCGTTCGGAGAAGCTCATTCCCGTCTCCTGAAGGAGGTCGTGGACGTAGCGCACCGACAGGCCGAGTTGTTGGGCAACACTTTGGGCGGAGATGCCGGGATCGATAAAATCCTCGGCGATCCTTGCCAGGACGGCCTCCAGTCTGGCAGCGCGCGGGCCGCGAAGTCCGGCCAGTTCGGCAGCCCGACCTTTTGCGCCGGTCGCCAGGCCGATCAGATCCACGATCGTGTCCGTCGCGTGCGTGATCAAATCCACCGAGGCAAGCGGGCTGCCGCTTTCAAGAAGCAGGCAATAGCGTTTGAGGAGGTCGAGGGCTTCGCTGTCGGCGCCGATCTTCAGCCCCAGCCTGTCATCGATCCGCGGGAAGGCGCGCAGGAGGATCGCGCGTGGGACCACCACATTCATCCAGACATTGCTGTCGGCACCGTTCATTTTCAGAGCTTCCGATGCGGTGACAAGCACGGCCTCTCCCTGACCGACGGCATATTCGCGGCCGACATGTACCCCTGACAACACGGTGTCGGCCTTGTTGATCAGCAGCAAATAGCCGTCCTTGTCGTCATTGGCGATGTTGCTCGCTTTGCTTGTGGCGTGCTTGACCGGTCCGGACATCTGGCCGAGAACCGCTGAACCGACAGCGGTGGCTTCGAAGTGCGGGTTTTCCGGACTGCCGTATTCGGCCGACCATGTTTCCGCGACATGGATGTCTTGCCACGGGGAAAATCGTTCTCGTTCGTCAAGATGCGGTGGCAACCGAGCCGATGAAAGCACCGTCTTTCGCGACAATGGAGAACCTCGACAACTGTCCACGGCTTAAAAAATATCGAACGCGATGCTTTCCATTGCGACAATAACCGGCAACAGTGGCGACCGGCGTTCAAGCGATCAAGTTCAACCTGTAGTCGAGAGCCGCCGCGACTTGCGTCATCCAAAAGTATGATGTCACAAATTCCTCCGAGGCGAGATCGGGGTGTGCCAGGAGGTGTGGTGGAAAGGCTGAGCAGCGAAGTCCTGAGTTCGATAATCGGCGATATCTATGATTGCGTATTGAACCCGGAAGGCTGGGCCGGAGTCATGACCCGCGTCACGAAAGCCGTCGACGCGGCCTATACCACCATCGCGCTTGCCGGCACCGCTCATAATAGCGGCCGTTTCGCGGCTCAGTCGCCTTGGGATCCGATGCGGATGCGGGCCCTCGAGGAAGACTATGACTTTGATGGAATTCCCGGACTGAAGGAAGCGGTCGTCGGCGATGTCGACCGGCCCGTTGCGACGCTGTCGCTCATGAGCGAAAGCGAACTCCAGCTGACGCCGTTTTTTCAGAACTGGGCCAAACCGCAGGGACTGCGCGAGGCTTGCATCACCAAATTCGTCCATACGCCGGACCGAATCGGGCTTCTGGGCTGCACCACGCGTGCCAGCAGGGGAGGCATTTCGACCGAAGAGCAGCAGTTCCTGGCATTGCTCTCGCCGCATCTGCGCCGTGCTTCGCTGATCGGCGATCTGCTCGACCAGAGCCGCGTCACCATCGATCTTTATCGTCAGGCGCTCGATCATTTGGCTGTGCCTGTCGTGCTCACCCACGCCAATGGAGCAATCCTCCATGCGAATGCGGCCGCCGAACAGATGTTTTCGGTGCAGGGGCCCATTCTCTCAAGGAACGGCCTGCTCCAGGCACAGAATAGGGTGGTGGCCCGCGCCCTGCTCGACGCGATCGCCAGTGCGGCCAGCGCGGATGCCTCGCTTGGCGCGCGCGGCATAGGGCTGCCGGTTTCGGCCCAAGGCCAGCCGCCCGCCGTCGCCTATGTGTTGCCGTTGACTGAAGGAACGGCGCGCGCGGTTTTCCGGCCGGCATGCGCGGCTGTGTTCATATCGACGACGACATCGGCTTCTCCTCTCCCGGAGGCCGTTCTGACCACGCTGTTCGATCTTACGCCCTCGGAGGCGCGGGTGCTGCTGCGGATCGGCAGCGGATTGTCAGCGTCGGAGAGCGCGTTGGCGCTCGGCATTGGCGAAAACACCTTGAAGACCCACCTCAATCGAATCTTCGCCAAAACCGGCACGAGACGCCAAGCCGACCTCGTCAAACTCGTGTCGGACATAGGCATGCCGCTGGCGGCCCATGGGCCCTGAAGCCGGAGCGCGCGGTCTCTACCGCCAGCGGGTCAGGGGCTTTACCGCCAGGGCGGCTCCGGCGCGAAGCGCTTGCCGATCCAGTCTGTGAAGGCGCGGGTCTTGGCGGCTTTTCCCTTGGCCGCCGCCGGCACGTCGCTAACCTCCGAGCCGCCGGTGCCGTCGCCGGAGTAGGAGAGGCCGTCTCTTCGGTCGTCGCCGATCTCCGACGTCGGCGCCTTCATGGACTTCGCAAGAATACAACCCATATTGAGTCCATGGAGCTTTGAGCGTGACCTTCGCGCGGGTGGCCCTTCTTGCCGCGGCCTTCGTCGTCGCGGCTGTGCTTTTTCCCTTCTCCTCAGCCGGGAGCGAAAGGGTTGCGCTGAGCGTCGCCATTGACGGCGCCATCGGGCCGGCAAGCAGCAGGCAGCTCAAGGAAGCGCTCGATGCCGCGGCCAGGCGGGACGCGGCGGTCCTCATCCTGCAGCTCGACACGCCGGGCGGGCTGGTCACGTCGATGCGCGAGATGATCGCCGACATCCTGGCGTCGCCGGTGCCTGTCATCGGCTATGTCGCGCCGGCCGGCGGCCATGCGGCAAGTGCCGGCACCTATATCCTCTATGCCACCCATGTCGCGGCGATGGCGCCCGGCACCAATCTTGGTGCGGCGACGCCGATGGAGATTGGCGGCATGCCGTCGCTTCCGGGCGGCGACAAGGGCGATCAGAAGGACGTGGGCGATCAGAAGGACGTGGGCGATCAGAAGGACGTGGGTGACCAGAAGGGCGGGGGCGACCAGAAGGAAGCCGGCGGGCGGCCTGCGGGCGACGCGATGATGGCCAAGGTGACCAATGACGCGGTCGCCCTGATCCGCTCTCTTGCCGAACTGCGCGGGCGCAACGGCGACTGGGGCGAGAAGGCCGTGCGCGAAGCGGCGAGCCTTTCGGCCAATGCGGCATTACAGGAACATGTGATCGATCTCGTCGCCCGCGACACCACCGAGCTGCTGCAACTGGCCGATGGGCGCACCGTCGATGTGGCGGGCAAGAAAGTGGTGCTGGCGACGAAGGGGCTGCCGGTCGAGACGCTGGAGCCGGGCTGGTTCATCCAGCTGCTTTCCGTCATCACCGATCCGAACACCGCCGTCATCCTGATGCTGGTCGGCGTCTATGGCATCGTCTTCGAGTTCACCAGCCCGGGCGCGGTCGCGCCTGGCGTCATCGGCACCACCTGTCTCGTGCTCGGCCTCTATGCGCTCGATCTCCTGCCGATCAACTATACCGGCCTTGCCCTGATGCTGCTCGGCGTCGTTTTCCTGATCATCGAGGCCTTCAATCCCACCGTCGTGCTCGGGCTCGGCGGCGTGGCCGCCTTTCTGTTCGGTGCCGCCATGCTGCTGCGGGTCGGGGGGCCAGGCTTTGCCCTGTCATGGGCCGTCATCGGTCCCGCCGCCGCGCTGACGCTTGGATTGGCGCTGCTGAGCGGCACCTATCTCTGGGCGGCGCGCCGGAAGCCGCCGCGCGTCGGCGGCGAAGCAATGCGCGGCCAGCCGGCCGAGATCCTCGACTGGCAGGGCGGCGAGGGCCATGTGCTGGCCTTGGGTGAGCGCTGGCGGGCCAGGGCCGATGAACCCGTCGCGGCCGGCGACAGCGTCGAGGTGACCGAGATCGCCGACCTCGTGCTGACCGTGCGACGGCGCGACGCGGGAAGGAATGGAGCAAGGCAATGAACATCGGTTATGTGGCCTACCTGGTACTTGCGCTTCTTGTGGTCATGTTCCTGTCCGCGGCTATTCGCATCCTCAGGGAATATCAGCGCGGCGTGGTCTTCACGCTCGGCCGCTTCACCGGGGTCAGGGGACCCGGCCTCATCATTCTGATCCCCTTCGTCCAGCAGATGGTGAAGGTCGACCTGCGCGTGGTGGTGCAGGACGTGCCGCCGCAGGATGTGATTTCGCGCGACAACGTCTCGGTAAAGGTCAATGCCGTGCTTTATTTCCGCATCGTCGACGCCGAGCGGGCGGTCATCCAGGTCGAGGACTACATGGCCGCCACCAACCAGCTGGCGCAGACCACGCTGCGATCGGTGCTCGGCAAGCACGAGCTCGACGAGATGCTGGCCGAGCGCGACAAGCTCAACAGCGACATCCAGGAAATCCTCGACCAGCGCACCGATGCGTGGGGCATCAAGGTGTCCAATGTCGAGATCAAGCATGTCGACCTCAACGAGAACATGGTCCGCGCCATCGCCAAACAGGCCGAGGCCGAGCGGCTGCGGCGCGCCAAGGTTATCAATGCCGAAGGCGAGCAGCAGGCGGCGGCAAAACTGGTCGAGGCGGGACGCATGCTGGCGGCCGAGCCGCAGGCCATGCAGCTGCGCTATTTCGAGGCCTTGCACGACATCGCCGGCGAGCGCTCGTCCACGGTGGTGTTCCCGCTGCCGGTGGACTTGCTCAGCCAATTCCTGAGGCACGGGAAGTGAGGGAAAGGGGATCGGCGGAACTGCCAATCTCCCCCACGTGGGGGAGATTGGCTGTATCTCCGTCTTCGCCAGTCCCGCCACTTCACTTCACCGCCGCCAGGGCGGCTCCGGCGCGAAGCGCTTGCCGATCCAGTCTGTGAAGGCGCGGGTCTTGGCGGCTTTTCCCTTGGCCGAGGGCGTGACGACGTAGACCGCGCCTTCGTCCGCCAGCGTCCACTCCTCCAGCACGGGCACCAGCCGTCCGTCGGCAAGCTCGCGGCCGACCAGCCAATCAGTGCTCATCATCAAGCCGACGCCTTGCACGGCGGCGTCGACCAGCACCTCGGCATCGTCGGTGACCAACGGCCCCGAGACCTCGATGCGTGCGCGCCGGCCCTCGCGGTCGGTCATCTCCCAGGCTGGAAAGGTCTGGAAGCCCGAGAAGCCCAGGCAGGCGTGGTCGAGCAGCGCCTGGGGAGTCTCCGGCCTGCCCTTGCGGGCGAGATAGGATGGAGCGGCGCAGAGCAACCGGCGTCGCGTCGCCACCTTGCGTGCCACCAGGCGCGAATCCTCCAGGCTGCCCAGTCGCACGGCCACATCGAAATTCTCGGCGACCAGATCGGTGAAGCGGTTGGAGAATTCGGCCTCGATGCGGACATCGGGAAATTCGGCGAGGAACCGAGGCAACAGCGGCCCGATCCACATGCGCCCGAACGTGCCGGGCAGCGCCAGCCTGAGCACGCCGCGCGGGCCGCCCCCGGCATGCGCGGACGCGACGGCCTCAGCCTCGTCGACGGATGCGAGGATGGCGCGCACACGCACCAGGAATTCGGCACCCGCTTCGGTCAGCGACACGCTGCGTGTCGTGCGCGAGAGCAACCTCACCCCAAGCCGCGCCTCCAGCGATTGCAGGCGCCGCGACAGGATGGTCGCGTCGCGCCCGACACGTGCCGCCGCCCGGGTGAAGGAGCGCGCCTCGGCGATAGCGGCGAAGGCGGCCATCTCGGCAAGGGCAGCGGGTTCGTGAGATTGCTGCATCGTTCACAGTTCTCAATTGTAAAAAACAAGGATTATCCAGAGATAGCGCAGCAAATAGGTTCACTCAATCGAACAAATCGTCCACCGGAGTGAAACCATGAAAGCCATCGAACTCAGCCAGCCCAGGCTGGACGCCTTCCGCGCCGCCACCGTTGCAACCCCCGAACCGCAGCGCGGCGAGGTGCTGATCCGCCAGCGTGCGGCGAGCCTCAATTTCGTCGATATGGCGGTGGCGAGCGGCAATTATCCCGGACCGAGTTTCCCGCTCATCCCCGTCGCCGACAGCGCCGGCGAGATCGTCGCGCTGGGCGAGGGCGTTACGAGATCCGCCATCGGCGATCGCGTCGTCGCGCATGCCAAGCCGCGCTGGATCGGTGGGCCGCCCCGGCCTTACGAGATGACGCAGATGCGCGGCGTCTCGATGCCGGGGTCGCTGGCCGAATATGTGGCGCTGCCGGCCAATTCGCTGGTGGCGGTCCCGGCGCACCTCTCCTTCGAGGCGGCGTCGACCCTGCCGATCGCCGGCACCACCGCCTGGAACGCCATCCGCGCCGCCAATGTCGGGCCGGGCTCGGTCGTGGTGCTGCTTGGCACTGGCGGCGTCTCGATCTTCACCCTGCAGCTCGCGAAAGCCGCCGGCGCCACCGTCATCATCACCTCGTCGTCGGACGAAAAGCTGGAGCGGGCGAAGGCGCTCGGTGCCGATCATCTCATCAATTACCGCGCGACATCAGACTGGGACGGCAAGGTGCTGGAGCTGACCGGCGGCCTCGGCGCCGACCTCATCGTCGAGACCGGCGGAACCGCCACCTTCGCCCGTGCCGTCAACGCCACCGCGCCCGGCGGCACGCTGTTCACCATCGGCTTCGTCACCGGTGCGGAAGCCACGATCAATCTGCTGCCGATCATCATCAAGGCGCTGAAGGTGGTCGGCAACAACACCGGATCCGTATCCGATCTTTTCGACGCCGCCCGTGCCATCGGCGCGGCCAGGATCGAACCGGTTGTCGACAAGGTGTTTTCGCCTGATCAAGCGAGCGAAGCCTACGCACACATGGCCGCCGGCGGCCTGCATTTCGGCAAGCTGGTGTTCGGGCTGGAGTGGTGAAGCAGCTGATCTCCCCCCTCAAGGGGCAGGGGAATCGCATATGGCGTTTTGGGAGTTGAAATTGGTCTGAGAAGAGATTCTTTGGGAAGGCAGTCCAGCG
>NZ_VFUI01000023.1:0-69135 GCF_006440535.1 Mesorhizobium sp. B2-5-13
CCAAGGCGGCCCGATCGCCTTTCAAAAAACGCCCATGCATCACGTGCGCCAAATATCGGCTCCCGTGCAAAGGCCTCATGTCGGGAGCGTCGGGGGGCGACATCGTCCGGAAACAGTGCCGATGCTAGTGCCGACGCTGGAAGTCCGGCGGCGACAGCGCTCGCCTGGCGATCAACTCATTCCCAGCTTGGGAAAAGGCAATTCGGGGGACTAATATGCAAGGGACAGCACGGAATTTCTTCACGCTGGCGATCATCTATGCGCTGTGCGGCATGGCACTCGGCATCCACATGGCCATCAGCGAAGATCACGGCCAGATGCCGACCCACGCCCACACTATGGTGGCGGGCTGGCTGATGTCGGCGGTCTTCGCGTTCTTTTACCACCTGTTTCCGGCAGCCGGGCAAAAGACGCTGGCCCTGGTCCATTTCTGGCTGACGGCAATCAGCGGCATCGGGCTCATGATCGGCCTTTATATACTGCTTGCCGGAAATCCGGGGATCGAGCCGTTGCTGGGGATATCCTCAATCGGCTTCTACGCAGGCATTCTGCTGTTTGCCTTCATTGCCTTGCCAGTGGTGTGGAAAAAGACCTGAGGGAAGGTTGAAACCGGGCCTGTGCGGCTGTGCTGTTACGGCACAGGAGCACGGTGTCGGGTTAAAAAATATCAGGGATGTTAAGGGTTCATTAAGCTTTACAGGCGTTTACTATGTCCATCCAGTGATCTGGATTCTTACCGAGTGGTTGGAGCCACTTTGTTTGACGCCTCCCTGTTAAACTCCTGAGAGCCGCCTTATCCGCGGCTCTTTTTTTGTCCGCATTCCGGCGGCATTCCGCGCAGCGGTTCCCCGTTAACCTTCTGTTAAACATGTGCTTGCCTTCACCCCGGACGAAGCGCATTTTCAAGCTTCAGTTATATAGCGTCCCGGGTGTATCGGCAGAGAGCCGAATCGGCCGGTTGCGAGTGCAGGGGCATTATCAATGAACGAGCCTTCGAAGGGCATTGCGAAAACCGTGAAGCTGGCGGAGCGCCGGGTTTTTTCGCACTCCTTCAAGCCGCTTTACCAGGAAGGCATGGGGCTGGTCGAACAGGCGGCGGAGTATCTCGACGGCAAGGGCCGGGCCGAGGCCAAGAAACTGTCGCGGCTGGCGGCCACGCTCTACGCGGCCGAATCGATGCGACTGACCACGAGGCTGATGCAGGTTGCCTCGTGGCTGCTTTTGCAGCGCGCGGCGAATTCCGGCGAGATGACCCGCGACCAGGTCGCCTCGGAAAAGTCCAAGGTGCGTCTCGATACCGCTTCCGCCCATGACGAAGCGGCCGGCTGGGCCGAACTGCCAAACGATTTCCTCGACCTCGTTAACCGATCGCTGCGCCTGCAGGCATTGGTGCGCCGCATGGATGAAGAGATCTACGGCGCCGGCGCGGTGGTCGACATGCAGCCCGTGGCCCGCCGGCCCAATCCGGTTTCGGACCAGATCAGCCTGCTCAACACGGCGTTCGCCCGCAATTAAGCGATCCCGCAATCGCTCCCCTTGAATTGGCAAGGGTTGTTTCTGGTTTGTTCACATTTCGCTGGCATCGCTGTCCGCCGGGGGTAAAGTCACCGGATGGGGGACGCGATTCGCATCATCGGTATCGATCCGGGGCTCAGGCGCACCGGCTGGGGCATTGTCGAGAGCCTCGGCAATTCCTTGCGTTTTGTCGCTTCGGGTACCGTGCGCTCCGAGGACAAGGCAGCGCTGGCGACGCGGCTCTGTCAACTGCATGATGGGCTTGCCGAAGTCCTGCATCAGGCCATGCCGCATGAGGCCGCCGTCGAACAGACCTTCGTCAACAAGGACGCCGTTGCGACGCTGAAGCTCGGCCAGGCGCGCGGCATCGCCATGCTGGTCCCGGCGCGGGCGGGCCTCGTCGTCGCCGAATATGCGCCCAACGCGGTGAAGAAGGCGGTGATCGGCGTCGGCCACGGTGACAAGAAGCAGATCCACATGATGGTGAAGGTGCTGCTGCCGAAGGCGATCTTCGACACCGAACACGCCGCCGACGCGCTGGCCATCGCGATTTGCCACGCGCATCACCGGCAGAGTGCGGCCTATCGGCTGGCAGTATTGGCATCATGAGAGGCTGTTGGGGATGATCGGCAAGCTCAAGGGCACGCTCGACGAGGTCGACGAAGACCATTGTCTCGTCGATATCCACGGCGTCGGCTATGTCGCCTACTGCTCGACCCGCACGCTGGCGGCACTGCCTTCGCCCGGCGAAGCGGTGGTGCTGTTCATCGAGACCTATGTCCGCGAGGACATGCTGCGGCTCTACGGTTTCCAGTCGCAGCTCGAGCGCGAATGGTTTCGGTTGCTGATGAGCAACGTGCCGGGTGTCGGCGCCAAGGTGGCGCTGGCCATCCTGTCGACGCTGGCGCCGGCCGACCTCGCCAATGCCATTGCACTGCGCGACATCGCCATGGTTTCCCGCGCCCCTGGCGTCGGCAAGAAGGTGGCCGAGCGCATCGTCACCGAATTGAAGGCCAAGGCGCCGGCCTATGCAGGCACAGCCACCGGCACCATCGGGCTCAAGCAGGAACTCGGCGAAGGCGTAGCGCCGGCGCCGATCACCGACGCGGTCTCGGCCCTGGTCAACCTCGGCTATTCGCGTGACACCGCCGCCAATGCGGTGTCGGCGGCGCTGAAGACGGCGGGCGAGGGCGCCGATGCGTCGAAACTCATCCGCTTCGGGCTGAGGGAACTGGCGCGGTGAGCCATCGCTTGTCCGAGGCGCTACCCTGTGCAAGGAAGGACCCATGAGTCTTTCCCCCCGTCTCATTGCACCGGAAAAGCGTGGCGAGGACGCCGAGCAGACGTTGCGGCCGCAGACGCTCGACGATTTCGTCGGTCAGGCGGCGGTGCGGGCAAACCTCAAAGTCTTCATCGAGGCTGCCATGGGCCGCAAGGAGGCGCTCGATCATGTGCTGTTCGTGGGACCGCCGGGGCTGGGCAAGACGACGCTGGCGCAGATCATGGCGCGTGAGCTCGGCGTCAATTTCCGCTCGACCTCCGGGCCGGTCATCGCCAAGGCAGGCGATCTCGCGGCACTGCTGACAAATCTCGAAGAAGGCGATGTGCTGTTCATCGACGAGATCCACAGGCTCAACCCGGCGGTGGAGGAAATCCTCTATCCGGCGATGGAGGATTTCCAGCTCGACCTGATCATCGGCGAGGGACCGGCGGCGCGCTCGGTCAAGATCGACCTCGCGCGCTTCACCCTGGTGGCAGCCACCACGCGGCTCGGTCTGCTCACCAATCCGTTGCGCGACCGCTTCGGCATTCCGGTGCGGCTCAATTTCTACACCGTCGAGGAGTTGGAGCAGATCGTGCGGCGCGGCGCTCGCATCCTGCAGATGCCGCTCGGCAATGACGGTGCGCTCGAGATCGCACGGCGCGCGCGCGGCACGCCGCGCATTGCCGGCCGGCTGTTGCGGCGGGTGCGCGATTTCGCCTCGGTTGCCGGCGACGGCCATGTCGACCGCCTGATCGCCGACGAAGCCTTGACCCGGCTCGAAGTCGACGCGCTTGGCCTCGACGCGCTCGACCGCCGCTATCTCAGCATGATCGCGCGCAATTTCGGCGGCGGGCCGGTGGGTATCGAGACGATCGCGGCGGGCCTGTCCGAGCCGCGCGACGCCATCGAGGACATCATCGAACCCTATCTGATCCAGCAGGGCTTCATCCAGCGCACGCCGCGCGGACGCATGCTGACCGCCAATGCCTGGCGCCATCTCGGCCTCGATGCGCCGAAGGATCTGGCGCAGCAGCAGATCAATTTGTTCCAGGAAGAGTAGCCCGCCGCGGCTTTCACGCCGATCAAGCATCAGTGAACGGACCTGCGCAAATTCTCCTCATCTTCGCCGGCTTGCAGGCGTATTCTTGGATTGTATCGGGCTCGCTGCCTCTTGCACGTCGTCCTCCCAAATCGAGATCGCTTTTGGGGGGACAGGCGTCAGCGCATGCCGAAATGAGGTGCCGGAGTCACTCAATGATAACCAGACGCGGGTTCCTGCGCTTCATCGGCGGGTCATTCCTGTCGGTCGCCTCGTTCAGTGCCTACGCCGTCGGCATCGAACCGATGCTGCTGACGCATGTGAAGCGCTATGCGCTCACGCCACCGCATTGGCCCGCCGGATTGAAGCTTCGCGTCGTCGCGCTTGCCGACATCCACGCCTGCCGGCCGTGGATGACGCCGGAGCGGATCGCTTCGCTTGCCGAAGAGGCGAATGCTCTGCAGCCGGACCTGATCGTGCTGCTCGGCGACTACATCGCCGGCATTCGCCTGTTGTCGCAAAGGGTGACGCCGCCGGAATGGGCTGGCGCCCTATCGGGCCTCAAGGCACCGCTCGGCGTGCTGTCGATCCTCGGCAATCACGACTGGTGGGCCGATGGCTTCGCGCAGCGTGCCGGAGTTGGTCCGACGATCGCGCGCAAGGCATTGGAGAAGGTCGGCATCCCGGTTCTGGAGAACGACGTCGTGCGTCTGGAAAAGGATGGACATGGCGTATGGATCGCCGGCCTCGCCGATCAGTTGGCGCTGTTGCGGAAAAAGAAGCACGAGCGTCCCAGGCGATTGGACGATCTCGACGGCACGCTGGCTAAAATCAGCGACCCCGCGCCTGTCATCCTGCTGGCGCACGAACCAGACATTTTTCCAAAAGTGCCGTCGCGCGTGTCGCTGACGCTAGCGGGACACACCCATGGCGGGCAGGTGCGGCTGTTCGGCTATTCGCCTATCGTGCCGTCGCAGTTCGGCAATCGCTACGCCTATGGCCATGTCATCGAGAACGACCGCAACCTGATCGTCTCGGGCGGGCTCGGCTTCAGCAATTTGCCCATCCGCTTGGGCATGCGTCCGGAAATCCTGCAGATCGACCTCGGCTGACCGGCACTTCAGGGTAGGCTTCGGATTGCGTCCTTCACGTCCGGCTCGGCCTTCTCGCCATTGAACGCTTCGACGACGCCAGCACGGGTCTTGATCCGCGCCGTCAACAGTGCCATCGGGTTCATGCGCCAAAAATACCTGCCGCGTCGGCATCCAAAAGGAAAGCGCAATGGGCGATCATGGTGAATCCGCGGCATTGCTGGCTGGGCTTTCCGGCGCGCTGACCGAGTTCGGCCACCGGCTGATGGCGCGGGTCTATTATGCCGATACCGATTTCTCAGGCGTCGTCTATCACGCGCGCTATCTCGAATTCCTCGAGCGCGGCCGCTCCGATTATCTCAGGCTCACCGGCGTGCATCATACCGAACTCGCCGACGGCAAGCATGGCGAGAAGATCGTATGGGTGGTACGCCGCATGGAGATCGACTTCCGCATCCCCGCCCGCATCGACGACATACTGACCGTCGACACCCGCACGCGGGACATCTCAGGCGCGCGCATCTTCATGGCGCAGCAGCTCAAGCGCGGCGACGAGGTGCTGGTCGAGGCCAAGGTCGAGGCGGCGATCATCGGCGAGAACGGCCGGCCGAGGCGCTTCCCCAGGGAATGGGTCGCGGCCTTCATGCCTCGGGTACGCTGATATTCAGGTGATGCCGGCCTGCGATGCCCGGGCGCGGCAATGCGCCGCGCCTGACAGACTAACCCATCCTTAACCATAACGGTTCATGAAGAGATTGGCGAAGATTGGCGTTATCCAGCGCCTTCCTTTCACCAATATTTGCCCCGAAAAGGCCGCTAACGGCACGGTTTGGGGTGTCCGGTAGCTTCGTGCGAACCGACCACAAGGGATGCCATGGGCCAGCCGCCAGCTTCGCCCGGAAAATCTTAAGGACGTAACGATGGAAAATATCGCACTCGCCGAACCGGGCGCGCAATTGTCGATTTGGGCCTTGTTCATGCAGGCCAGCTGGGTGGTCAAGCTGGTCATGATCGGGCTGCTTTGCGCCTCGGTATGGACCTGGGCGATCATCGTCGACAAACTGGTTGCCTATGGCCGCATGCGGCTGGCGCTGAACCGCTTCGAGCAGGTTTTCTGGTCCGGGCAGTCGCTGGAGGAACTCTACCGCACGCTCGCCGACCGCAAGACGACAGGCATGGGCGCCATTTTCGTCGCCGCCATGCGTGAATGGAAGAAGAGTTTCGAGAAAGGCGCCAAGTCGCCGCTCGGCCTGCAGACCCGCATCGACAAGGCCATGGACCTGGCGCTGACTCGCGAGATGGAGAAGCTGGAGGGACGCCTCGGCTTCCTTGCCACGACCGGATCGGCAGCACCTTTCATCGGCCTGTTCGGCACCGTCATCGGCATCATGACGTCGTTCCAGGCCATCGCCGGCTCCAAGAACACCAGCCTCGCGGTGGTCGCGCCCGGTATCGCCGAAGCGCTGCTGGCGACGGCCATCGGCCTGCTCGCCGCTATTCCGGCTGTCATCGCCTATAACAAGCTGTCATCGGATGCGAGCAAGATCGCTGTGCGCATGGAGGGGTTCTCCGATGAGTTCTCCGCCATACTCTCGCGCCAAATCGATGAAAAAGTCGCGCCTAAGGCCTGAGGAGTAACGAGATGGGTATGTCCGTAGGCATGGGAGGGCGCGGCGGGCGCGGCCACCGGCGGCGCGGCCGCCACCATGCGCTGATGTCGGAAATCAACGTCACGCCGATGGTCGACGTCATGCTCGTGCTTTTGATCATCTTCATGGTCGCCGCGCCGATGCTGACGGTCGGCGTGCCGATCGACCTGCCGGACACGCAGGCCAAGGCGATGAATGCCGACACCCAGCCGATCACCGTCTCGATCGATGCGACCGGCAAGATATTCCTGCAGGAAACCGAGATTCCGATCGAGGAACTGGTGGCCAAACTGCAGGCGATCTCGAAGACCGGTTATGAAGAGCGTATCTTCATTCGTGGCGACAAATCGACCGACTATGGCACGGCCATGAAGGTCATGGCTCGCATCTCGGCCGCTGGTTACAAGAACATCGGCCTGGTTTCACTGCAGGAACAGGATCAATAGACGCACGATGAGGACCGGCCTCACCACATCGGTGATCCTGCACACGGCGGTGCTGGCCTTCGGCTTGTTCACCCTGTCGGCGCCGGCCGCGCTTCCGTCGGCCGACGTGGAGTCGGTTGCGGTCGATATCGTGCCGATGGAAGCCATTGCGCAGACGCTACAGGGCGACAAGAAGGCCGTGATGCATGAAAAGCCGGCGCCGTTGCCGACGCAGCGTCCCGACGTCGTGCCGGATGCGCAGAAAGTGGGCGAAAACAGCGTCGACACCGACAAGCCGATAACGCCGGAAGCCAAGCCGAACCCCGTCGACACGACGTCGGCCCCGGCGCCAGCGCCAACCCCGAAGGAAATCCCGAAGACCGAAGACGTGCCGAAGCCGCAGGAAAAGCCCAAGCCCATTCCGGCGACGGAAGTGGCGCCAGCGCCGACGCCCAAGGAAGAGGTCAAGCCCGAGCCGGTCAAGAAGACGGAGCCCAAGCCGACGCCGGCCAAGCCGGCGCCGACACCGCCGCCGCAGGACAAGACCGCTGCTATCGATCCGACCCCTGAGGTCAAGCCGGATGCCGTCGCCGAGGCCATAGCCAAGGACCCGCCCACAGAAGAGACCCAATTGCCGAATTCGGCGCCCGCGCCGGAAGCGCGGCCAAAGCCGCAGCCGGCACAGGCCGAAAGCGCCAAGGCGCCTGACCGCAAGGATGCCGACAAGCCGGTCAAGGAAGCCTCGTCGAAGCCGAAGTCCGACGACAAGCAGTTCAACGCCAATGAGATTTCGGCCCTGCTCGACAAGCAGAAGCCGTCCGGCGGCGGCGCCAAGCGCTCGACCCAGCAGGCGTCGCTCGGTGGCGACAAGAATCAAGGCCAGAAGCTGTCGAAGTCCGAGCAGGGCGCCCTGGAAAGCCAGTTGGGCGGTTGCTGGACCTTGCCGGCCGGGCTTGAAGGTTCGGAGAATTTCGTCGTCGTCGTCCGTTTCAATCTGAACAACTCAGGCAAGCTCGACGGCCGTCCCTCCGTTGAAACATCGAGCGGCAACAGGCAGTTCGATGAGAGTGCGGTGCGCGCGGTTCAGAAATGCGACATGGCCGGCCTGCAGGTTCCCGCCGGCAAGCAAGATATCTGGAACGACATCCGGGTCACCTTCGATCCAAGGGAGATGCTCGGCCTGTAGGCCCTGACATCCGAAAATCAGTATGAGAAGCGAGAAGACATGAAATCAATCCTCAAGCCGCTCCTGATGATTGCCGCGATGGCGATGGGCATGACCGCTGCCGGCACGCTGCCGGCGCTGGCGCTCGTCGAACTCAACGTCAACAAGGGCAATGTCGAGCCGCTGCCGATCGCCATCACGGATTTCCAGGGCGGTGATGCGCTTGGCGCCCAGATTTCCCAGATTGTCACCGCTGATCTCAAGCGCTCCGGCCTGTTCGCGCCGATCGACAAGAGCGCCTTCATCGAGAAGATCGCCAATCCGGACGCAACCCCCCGCTTCGACGACTGGAAGGTAATCAACGCGCAGGCGCTGGTCACCGGCAGCGTCAGCAAGGAGGCCGACGGCCGTATCCGCGCCCAGTACCGGCTGTGGGACACCTTTGCCGGACAGCAGATGGCCGGCGAGCAGTTCTTCGCCAACGATGCCAATCAGCGCCGCGTCGCCCACATCATCGCCGATGCCATCTATGAGCGGCTGACCGGGGAGAAGGGCTATTTCGACACGCGCGTCGTGTTCATCGACGAGTCCGGCGCCAAGAACGCGCGCAAGAAGCGCCTCGCCATCATGGACCAGGACGGCGCCAACGTCCGCTACCTTTCGGATGGCCGGTCGATCGTGCTGACGCCACGCTTCTCGCCGAACCGGCAGGAAATCACCTACATGTCGTATGAAAGCGGCCAGCCGCGGGTCTATCTCCTGCAGATCGAGACCGGGCAGCGCGAACTGGTCGGCAATTTTCCCGGCATGACGTTCGCGCCGCGCTTCTCGCCCGACGGCCAGAAGGTGATCATGAGCCTGCTGCGCGACGACGGCAATTCCAACATCTTCGCCATGGACCTGCGCAGCCGTTCGACGACGCGGCTGACCAACTCCACCGCCATCGACACCTCCCCCTCCTATTCGCCCGACGGCAGCAAGGTGGTGTTCACCTCCGACCGTGGCGGCCGCGCGCAGATCTACGTCATGGGCGCCGACGGCTCGGGCCAGACCCGCATCTCCTTCGGCGACGGCGTCTATTCGACGCCGGTATGGTCGCCGCGCGGCGACCTCATCGCCTTCACCAAGCAGAGCGGCGGCGAATTCCAGATCGGCGTCATGAAGACCGACGGCTCTGGCGAGCGCATCCTGTCGTCCGGCTTCCAGCAGGAAGGCCCGACCTGGGCCCCGAACGGCCGCGTGCTGATGTTCTTCCGTGACTCCAATGGCGGCCCGAAACTGGTTTCCGTCGATCTCACCGGCCGCAACGAACAGCCGATCCCGACATCGAATTTTGCTTCGGATCCGGCCTGGTCGCCGTTGCTGGAATAGGTTCGACTGAATTGCCACACAAGCTGAAAAGGGGCCGTTTTCGGCCCCTTTTTCCCGCCTTCGTCGCGTTTTGGCCGCATTTCCGCCTAGGGTCCGCGCCAACTGTGGCTCATGACAAAACGGCTGCGGACGGGCAGTTTAAACCGAATTTTAACCGTGTTTCTTGAATGCCGGTTAACCCAAACGTGGTTACTGGGTGATCAACGAAATCACTCGAATACGAAGGAGAGGCGGCATGGGCCGTATCGCAGCACTTACCAGAAACCCGGTCATGATCGCGCTGGTGGCGATGCTCGCCGTCGCCGGTTGCGCCTCGAAGAAGACGCCGAACAGCGCCGCTGACCTTGGCCTCAATGGCGCGGGTGCTGCAACACCCGGCTCTGCGCAGGACTTCACCGTCAACATCGGCGACCGCATCTTCTTCGATACGGACTCGACCTCGATCCGGGCCGACGCGCAGACGACGCTTTCGCGTCAGGCGCAGTGGCTGAACCAGTACAAGCAGTATGCCATCGTCGTCGAAGGCCATGCCGACGAACGCGGCACGCGCGAATACAATCTGGCGCTCGGTGCCCGCCGTGCGGCCGCTACTCGCGACTTCCTGGTTTCCAAGGGTGTTTCGGCCAGCCGCCTCAAGACGATTTCCTACGGCAAGGAACGTCCGGTCGCGGTATGCGACGACATCTCCTGCTGGTCGCAGAACCGCCGCGCCGTCACCACGCTCAGCGGCGCTGGATCCTGATCGGCAAAAATACAACACACTTCTGCGAAAGGCGGCCTCCCGGCCGCCTTTTTCATATCCGGAGGCCCGAAACAAAATTTGGCCGAAGTCTCGCGCCCTGCTATGAGCCGAGGGCGCTTGGCTGGTCTCACATCGATTGGAAGGCGCGAACAAGCTAACGATTGGACGGCGAGAGGCACATGCATTTGAGATCGGTTCTGAGCGGCACGCTTGCGCTGCTGCTCCTATCAGGCGTAACCGCTTTGGCGAGCGGTTCGGGGCAATCAACCGAGAGCGGGTTTTCCTTCCATCTGCCGACACTTGAGTTGCCCAGCCTTTTCGGTGAGAAGAAAAAGCAGGATCAGGTCCAGCTCGCGCAGTCGAGCGGCGCCGGCGTGACCGGGCTCGAGGACCAGCTGCGGCAGCTGACCGGCAAGGTCGAGGAACTCAATTTCCAGATCCTGCAAATGCAGGAGCAGATCCGCAAACAACAGGAAGACAACGAGTTCCGCTTCCAGCAGCTGGAAGGCGGCTCGCAAGGTGGACAACCGCCGGCGCAGAAGAAATCAGACGCCACCACCGGAACCAACACCGACGTGGCCTCGGCCCCGGCAACCCAGGCGCCGGCTGATGCCGGGGCCGCGCCCGGCGGCGATCAATCCACAAGCGGCAAGACGGTCGAGGACGTCATTGTCGAATCACCCGACGGCGACCCCGGCAAGGTGATCCCCGGCAAGGGAGCGCCCGAAAAGACCTTTGGGTCCATCACCGTCGACAAGAATGGCAATGTGATCGATGCCGGCGGCAATACGCAGGCAACCGCACCGGCACAGGACACGGCACCCGCCAACGGCGCACCTGCCAAGGCCGGCAAGTCCGGCGGCACGGTGGTCGCGGCGCTGCCCGCCACCAACAATCCCGAAGAGCTCTACCGCAACTCCTACCAGTTCATCCTGTCGGGCGACTACGGCACCGCCGAACAGGGTTTCCGCGACCACATCTCCCGCTTCCCCAAGGACGCCAAGACGGCGGACGCACATTACTGGCTGGGCGAATCGCTGCTTGGCCAGCAGAAATACCGCGATGCGGCGGAAGTCTTCCTCGCCGCCAGCAAGGACTATCCCAAAGCCAAGAAAGCGCCCGACATGCTGTTGAAGCTCGGCGTGTCGCTGGTCGGCCTCAAGCAGCATGATGTCGCCTGCGCCACCTTCAGCGAGGTCGGAAAGCGCTATCCCGATATTTCCAGCACACTCAAGGAACGCGTCAAGCAGGAGAAGGCACTGGCTGCGTGCTGATCTTTCCCAGGGATGTCGCAGTCCCAAACCCGGGACCGCTTTTGGGCGACATGCATTGATGCTCGACCCCGGGCCTGATTTTTCGACGAGACTTTTTTCGCATATCGATTTTACCAACGGCGCTGTTGCGGCCGTATCGGGCGGCAGCGACTCGACTGCGCTCCTTCTTCTTCTCAAACAGCATCTCGACCGAACCGCACCGTCCGCCAGGCTGCTGGCTGTAACCGTCGACCACGGTTTGCGGCAGGGTTCGGCTGATGAGGCACTGGCCGTGGCGAAGCTTTGCGCGGAGCGCGGCATCGACCACCGTATCCTGGCCTGGTCCGGAGAAAAACCGTCGACCGGCCTCCCGGCGGCAGCGCGCGAGGCGCGCTATCGGCTGCTGGCCAGCGCCGCGCGGGCGGAAGGCATCGGCCTGATCGTGACCGGACATACATCCGACGACCAGGCCGAGACGGTGCTGATGCGGCTCGATCGCAATGATGCGGCCCGCGACGAGGGACGGGGCCTTGCCGGCATGGCACCCGCCACCTTGCATGACTGGCGCGACTGGATCGTGCGACCGCTTCTTGGGGTGCGGCGCCATGCGTTGCGCGATTTCCTGCGGCGCCAACAGGTCGGCTGGGCCGAGGACCCGACCAATGCCGATGAAGCCTTCGAGCGGCCGCGCATGCGCGCAATCCTTGCCGGGGAGGCTGGCGCACAGCGCATGAACGACGCGCTGGCGTTGGCCGCGAAGGAGGCCGGCGCCCGCACGCGTCTTGGCGCGGAGGCCGCCTGCCTGGTCGAGCGCTTTGCCAGCCGGCCGGCAGTGGGCCTCATCCGGCTCGATCCGGCCCTGCTCGGCGCCGGCGACGATCGGGCGGCCGTCTACGCGCTGCGCATTCTCCTGGCAACGTCGGGCGGGATTGCCTTCCTGCCGGACCTGGCTCGCAGCGAGGCGTTGTTCGCCCGGCTGAAGGCCGGGTTTCTTTGCGCCACATTGTCGCGGACGGTGGTCGACTTCCGGCGCGCCGGCATCTTCCTGCACCGAGAGATGCGGGGCTTGCCGGCGGCAGCGGCGGCGGTCGACGCGGCCATCTGGGATGACCGCCGCCAAATCACGTTGAACGACGCCAACGGTGCATTGTTGATCGCGCCATTCGGGGCAGCGGCGGCGAAGCGGCTGGCTGTAGGCCGGGGCGACACCCCGCCCAGCCTGTTGCGCGCGGCATTGGCGGCTGAACCAGCCCTGCCGGAAGCCGTCGGGAAAGCTGGTCCGGCGCCTGATTGGCCCGCACCGCAAAGGTTTGCGGCCTCGCCGATCGTTAGCCCCTTTGCCCGCTTCCTGCCGTCCTTTGATCTGGCCCCGGCACGCGCCGTCGCCGGGTTGATCGGCGCCGCGCCGCTTCCCGCCTTGCCATTGCGTGGCCACAGTGCCGGTTGACGCTGGGCGAAAGCTTAACCCAGACATGCTGTTCTGCTTGGCAAGGGGGGACGCTCTCCCTATGTTAGGCTCAAGTTTCCTCTCATGATGCTGTCCGCTCGCGGACGCCAACGGGACAATTGATGAATCCGAACTATCGCAACCTCGCGCTCTGGGCGATCATAGCGGTCCTGCTCATCGCCCTCTTCAATCTGTTCCAGACGCCGCAGACGCGCGGGGCTTCGAGCGATGTGCCTTATTCGCAGTTCCTGCAGGATGTCGCGGCCGGCCGGGTCAAGACGGTGACCATCGCGGGCGCCCGCATCACCGGCACCTACACCGACAACTCCAGCGGCTTCCAGACCTATTCGCCCGGCGATCCGCAGCTGGTCTCGCGGCTGCAGGACAAGAACGTCACCATCAATGCGCGGCCTGAGACCGACGGCTCCAATTCGCTGTTCGGCTACCTGATCTCGTGGCTGCCGATGATCCTCATCCTCGGCGTGTGGATATTCTTCATGCGCCAGATGCAGTCCGGCTCCGGGCGCGCCATGGGCTTCGGCAAGTCCAAGGCCAAGCTCCTGACCGAGGCGCATGGCCGCGTCACCTTCCAGGACGTCGCCGGCGTCGACGAGGCCAAGGAAGATCTCGAAGAGATCGTCGAGTTCCTACGCGATCCGCAGAAATTCCAGCGCCTCGGCGGCAAGATTCCGCGCGGCGTGCTGCTGGTCGGCCCTCCCGGCACCGGCAAGACGCTGCTTGCCCGCTCGGTCGCCGGCGAAGCCAACGTGCCGTTCTTCACCATTTCGGGCTCGGACTTCGTCGAGATGTTCGTCGGCGTCGGCGCCAGCCGCGTCCGCGACATGTTCGACCAGGCCAAGAAGAATGCGCCCTGCATCATCTTCATCGACGAAATCGACGCCGTTGGCCGCCATCGCGGCGCCGGCCTCGGCGGCGGCAATGACGAGCGCGAGCAGACGCTGAACCAGCTGCTGGTCGAGATGGACGGCTTCGAGTCCAACGAAAGCATCATCCTGATCGCCGCCACCAACCGGCCCGACGTGCTCGATCCGGCATTGCTCAGACCAGGCCGTTTCGACCGCCAGGTGGTGGTGCCGAACCCCGACATCGTCGGCCGCGAGAAGATCCTCAAGGTGCATGTGCGCAACGTGCCGCTGGCGCCCAATGTCGACCTTAAGGTCGTCGCTCGTGGTACGCCCGGCTTCTCTGGCGCCGACCTGATGAACCTGGTCAACGAATCCGCGCTGATGGCGGCGCGGCGCAACAAGCGCCTCGTCACCATGGCCGAGTTCGAGGACGCCAAGGACAAGATCATGATGGGCGCCGAGCGCCGCTCGTCGGCCATGACCCAGGCCGAGAAGGAGCTGACCGCCTATCACGAGGCCGGCCACGCCATCCTGGCGCTCAACGTGCCGTCGGCAGATCCGCTGCACAAGGCGACCATCATCCCGCGCGGCCGCGCGCTCGGCATGGTGATGCAGTTGCCGGAAGGCGACCGCTACTCCATGAGCTACAAATACATGATCTCGCGCCTCGCCATCATGATGGGCGGCCGAGTCGCCGAGGAGTTCAAGTTCGGCAAGGAGAACATCACGTCCGGCGCTTCCTCCGACATCGAGCAGGCGACCAAGCTGGCGCGCGCCATGGTCACGCGCTGGGGCTTCTCCGACAAGCTCGGCCATGTCGCCTATGGCGACAACCAGGAGGAAGTGTTCCTCGGCCATTCGGTGGCGCGTACGCAGAACATCTCGGAAGAGACCGCGCAGATCATCGACGGCGAGGTGCGCCGGCTGATCGACGAAGCCTATTCGACGGCTAAATCCATCCTGACCAAGAAGAAGAAGGAATGGATCGCGCTGGCACAAGGCCTGCTCGAATACGAGACGTTGTCCGGCGAGGAGATCAAGCAGTTGATCGCCGGACAGAAGCCCTCGCGCGACCTTGGCGACGACACGCCGCCGAGCCGTGGCTCGGCCGTGCCGAAGTCCGGCCGCCGCAAGAAGGGCCCCGAGCCCGAAGGCGGCATGGAGCCGCAGCCGTCCAGCTGAGCTTAGATTACAGGTTTCAAGAAAAACGCCGCGGTTTGAAGCCGCGGCGTTTTTTATTCGTGCTGGTCATGAAGCGTGCGGCGCGGGCGCATCTGCCTTGCCGGGACGCCTTTCAGTCCGCACCGCATGTTGCTTGCCCCATCTGGCGAGCGGGATCAGGGCATTGTCCAGCTCGATGCCGAAGTCGGTGATCGAATATTCGACCCTGGGCGGCACTTCGGGGAAGACCTGGCGATGGACGATGCCGTCCGCCGCCATTTCGCGCAGCTGCTGGATCAGCATTTTTTCGCTGATGTCGGGCACCAGGCGCTTCAGCTCGCCGAATCGCGCCGGCGCTTTGTGTATCTGCCAGAGCAGCAACGCTTTCCATTTGCCGCCGATCACCTCGAGTGCGGGTCCAAGTCCGCAACTATCTGGCTGTTTCTTTCCCATGTTTCATCCAATTCTGAGCAATCGGTGGGTGGCTTACATTTTTGTCGGTACTTGAGAAAAACCAAGTCGGCCCATAGCTTCGGACCAGATCGCAAACACCGGCGAGCACCACAACACCATATCGGTATCCCGCTTCGGCCTGCAAAGGCCGTCGAGGGCAGGATTTTGTCAAAAGGATGCATCATGACACGATACGCAAACAGCAAAGCTGTGGTGATCGGCGGAACCCACGGCATGGGGCTCGCTGTCGCCGAGGCATTGGTTGAGGGCGGCGCCGAGGTGCTGGTCACCGGCCGTGACGAACGCAACATCGATGCCGCACGCGCCAGGCTGTTTTCGCGCGCCCATGTGCTGCGGTCCGACATCGGCGACATGGCCGCTATCGTTACACTCGGCGCAGAGGTCGGGCAGAAGCTCGGCCAGATCGATTTCCTGCACGTCAATGCCGGGATCGCCTATCTGGAGCCGGTGCCGCAGGTGACCGAAGACAGCTACGACCGCATCTTCAACATCAATACCAAGGGGGCCTTCTTCACCGTTCAGCGGCTCTTGCCCCTCATTAGGGATGGCGGCGCCATCGTCTTCACCTCGTCCGTCGCCGACGAATCCGGCACCGGCGGCATGAGTGTCTATTCCGGGTCGAAGGCAGCACTTCGCGCCTTCGCCAAGGTGCTGGCCGCCGAACTGCTGCCGCGCCGGATCCGCGTGAATGTGGTCAGCCCCGGCTTCATCGACACACCGACAATGGGTGTGGCCAGCGCTTCCGCCGAGGAGCGTGCGGCCTTCATCAGGATAGGCGACAAGGTCACGCCGATGAAGCGTCACGGCACGATCGAGGAGGTGGCGCGTGCGGTGCTGTTCCTGGCTTTCGACGCGACCTTCACCACGGGTGCCCGGCTGACCGTGGATGGCGGCCTTGGCCAGGATCTGAGCCCTCTGCCGACGTGACCGGCAAAGCGAACAAAGGAAAAGCAGGATGAGTGATATTGCTGTAATCGGCCTCGGTGCCATGGGCACGGCGCTCGCCGAAGCCTTTCTTGATAAGGGGCACGCGGTGACGGTGTGGAACCGCTCAGCGGCAAAGTCGGAGCTCGTCGCGGCAAAGGGCGCCATAGTGGCCAGGAATGTCGAGGAGGCGGTCAGCTCGAGCCCGCTGATCGTGGCATGCCTTCTGGTCTACGACACGGTCCATGAGGTGCTCGGTCCCGCAGGGGACGCGCTTTCGGGACGCACATTGGTCAATCTCACCAACGGCACACCCGAACAGGCGCGAGTGATGTCCGTCTGGGCCGCCCAATGCGGTGCCGACTATATCGACGGCGGCATCATGGCGGTGCCGCCGATGATCGGCGGGCAGAATGCCTTGATACTCTACAGTGGCTCCAGGCAAGCGTTCGACGACCATGCAGGCCGGTTCGATGCGCTCGGCACCAGCAAGTATCTTGGCGAGGATGCCGGTCTAGCGCCACTCTACGACATCTCGCTCCTGGCCGGCATGTACGGGTTGTTCGCCGGTGTGCTGCAGGCATTGGCATTGACGGGCAAGGCTGGAATCCCCGCCGGCGAATTCATGCCGCTGCTGACATCGTGGCTTCAGGCGATGCAAGGCGGATTGCCGAAATGGGCGCAACAGATCGACAGCGGCGACCACACCGCGAATGTCGTTTCCAATCTGGGCATGCAGGCAGATGCCTATATCAATCTGGTCGATGCCAGCAAAGCGGCTGATGTCAGCACCGAACTCGTCTTGCCGATGCAAAATCTTATGCGACGCGGTGTGGCGGCTGGCATGGCCAACGCCGATCTTTCAAGTCTGGTCGGGCTCCTCTCCAAGCAAGGGAGTTGAGCCTGGCCAATGCCGAACAAAAAAAAGCCCGCGAACCTTGCGGCTCGCGGGCTTTGTTTTTTCAGATGCGGTCGATCAGCTCTTCAGCTTGGCATTGCAGAGGCTGTAGAAGCCGCCGCCCTTCTGGATCCACTTCAGGCCGCCAAGCGTGTTGGCGTCCTTGTTGGCGTAGTACTGTTCGAGGCAGGTGTGCATGCGGCCCTTGGCCGGGGTCTCGCTGGCGAATTTCGGCGAGATGGCGGTCGGGAAAGTCACGCCCTTTGGCGCCACAGCAGTCGGCTTTGCTGGTTCCTTGGTGTAGGTCGCCTCGCTCGGAGCCGGCACGGTATCATCGTCAGAGGCGCTGGCGCCGCATTCGCTCTTGCGGAAGTCGTTCCACTTCATGCCGTTCAGCGTGTTCGCCGTCTTGGCAGCCTGATATTTGGTGCTGCATTCGGCCATGCTCAGGCCCTTGCCAGAAGCGGCGGCCGGGGCGGTCGTGGTCGCAGCCTTGGTGGTCGCCGGCTTGGTGGTGTCAGCGGCGGCGGATGCGCCAGCGGCGCATTCGGTTTTGCGGAAGTCGTTCCACTTCATGCCGTTCAGCGTGCCGGCGGCCTTGGCCGCCTGGTACTTGGTGCTGCATTCCTTGGCGGTCAGGCCCTTGGCCGTGCTGTCGGCGGTTGCGGCGGCAGCCTTGGGGGTCTTGGCCGGCTTGGTTTCGGCCGGCTTGGTTTCAGCAGCCTTGGTCGTGGCCGCCTTGGTGTCGGTGGTGGCCGCGGCGTCGGTGCCGCACTGTGCCTTGCGGAACTGGTTCCAGGTCGCCCCGGCAAGTGTCCCCGCGTCCTTGGCGGCGTTATACTTCGTGCTGCACTCGGCCATCGTCAGCGCGTTGGCTGGCGCGGCCAGGAACAACGTCGCGACCGCAAGGCCGGTCAGAGTAGCAATTCGGTGGATGAGCATAGCGTTTCTCCGTGGCTGCAGCCCATTATACGTCCCAGCGAATCAATAACGCTCAACGGTCGGTTGCGCCAGATGCCAAGTGGCGTATATATCGCCGAAAATCGCATTCTGACGACAAGGTGATGAAATCATTTGGCCTGACGGCCGCCGAAGCAAGAATTCTCGGGGTGCATCCGCGCCGAATGGCTCGCAAAACTGGTATATTGAGAGGCAACCGCGTCTCCATGCTAAGCTGCCGCCATGTTGTGTGCAGTGCACAACAATGATTTTCTAAGGATTGGTAACATATAATCACACAATGTGATCGAGGCGCGGCGGCCAATTGTGGCATCACGTGCCGGCTAAGGACAATCGAGGGTACTGGCTAGCATGGCAGGGAATTACTTCGGCACGGATGGCATTCGCGGGCGCGCCAACAAGTTTCCGATGACCGCCGAAATCGCCATGCGGGTTGGCATGGCCGCCGGTCTTTCGTTCCAGCGTGGCAGCCATCGCCATCGTGTCGTGCTCGGCAAGGACACCAGGCTTTCCGGCTACATGATCGAGAACGCGATGGTGGCCGGCCTTTGCGCCGCCGGCATGGACGTGTTCCTGCTCGGCCCGATCCCGACGCCGGCGGTGGCCATGCTGGTGCGTTCGCTGCGTGCCGACATCGGCGTCATGATCTCGGCCTCGCACAATCCCTATTACGACAACGGCATCAAGCTGTTCGGGCCTGACGGCTACAAGCTCTCCGACGAGATCGAAGAACGCATCGAGAGCATGCTCGACAAGGATATCGAACTGGCGCTCGCCGATTCCGACGGGCTTGGCCGCGCCAAGCGTGTCGACGGCGTGCATGACCGCTACATCGAGTTCGCCAAGCGCACCTTGCCACGCTCTATGTCGCTTTCGGGCCTCAGGATCGTCGTCGACTGCGCCAATGGCGCGGCTTACAAGGTGGCGCCCGAGGCGCTGTGGGAACTCGGCGCCGAGGTCGTGGCGATCAATGTCGAACCCAACGGCTTCAACATCAACAGGGAATGCGGCTCGACCCATCCGGCCGGGCTGCAGAAGAAGGTGCATGAAGTGCGCGCCGACATCGGCATCGCGCTCGATGGCGATGCCGACCGCGTCGTCATCGTCGATGAGAACGGCGCCATCGTCGACGGCGACCAGATCATGGCGCTGATCGCCGAGTCATGGCACCAGAGCGGGCGGCTGGCCGGCGGCGGCGTCGTTTCGACGATCATGTCCAATCTCGGCCTCGAACGCTTTCTCGGCGACATGAAGCTGCAATTGCACCGCACCAAGGTCGGCGACCGCTATGTCGTGGAGCATATGCGCGCGCATGGGCTCAATGTCGGCGGCGAGCAGTCGGGCCACATCGTGCTGTCAGACTTTTCGACCACGGGCGACGGTCTGGTCTCGGCGCTGCAGGTGCTGGCCTGCATCAAGCGGCAGGGCCGCCCGGTCAGCGAACTGTCGAAGAAGTTCGAGCCGGTGCCGCAACTGTTGAAGAACGTTCGCATCGCCGGCGGCAAGCCGCTGGAGGAAGCCCCGGTCAAGGCCGCGATCGAAGACGCCCGCCACCGTCTCGGCAAGGCCGGGCGGCTGGTCATCCGTCCATCCGGCACCGAGCCGCTGATCCGTGTCATGGCCGAGGGCGACGATCCGCAGCTGGTCGAGGCCGTGGTCAACGACATCGTCGGGGTGATCTCGGAAACCCGTAGCGCCGCCTGATCGCCGCCCAGGGGAAGGCGTCGCGCGCCGCCTTGGTTGCATCGAAGCTCCCCTCCCGGCGGCTTTTTGTTGGCCACAACTGGTCTCCTTCTGTCGAAATCATGGCCGAATCCCTGGAACTTTAGAGATTCGTGGTTAATCGACAGGGTTAAACGCCTTTTAACCTTTGCAATTCATTATCCACGCCTGAAAGCCAATCTCATTCGGACGCGATCGCCGTTCCGAGGTTTCTAGGGGTGACAAGCATGTTCAATACAGCAAGAAGGGCCCTGTTCGCGCTGCTGTTCGCGGGTTTGGCCTGGCCGGTGTTCGCAGCCGACCTGCCGGAGCCACAGGTTGAAGAGGCACCGCCACCGGTCTACGAGCAGCCGGTGGACGTCGGCGGCTGGTATATCCGCGGCGACATCGACTATCACAAGTCGAAGGTGGGCGACATCGACTACATCACCTATGGGGCCGCCCCTTGCCCCTGCGGACCTCCTGTCGGGGTCGCCGGCAGCAAGACTTTCGATTATGGCAAGCTCAAAGGCGGCTTCTCGCTCGGCGGCGGCGTCGGTTACAAGATCAACGAACACTTCCGCACCGACCTGACCGCCGACTACTGGTTCAAGTCGAATTTTAATGGCGGAACCTCGGATCTCACCTCGACCTCGACCGAAGTGTCGAAGATGAGCGCCTTGCTGCTGCTGGCCAATGCTTATGTGGATATCGGCACCTGGCACGGCATCACGCCCTATGTCGGCGCCGGCATCGGCGGTGCGCGCATCAAGTGGGATACCGTCCACGATCCGAACACCACCGAGACCAATCCTGGCGCGTCCAACTGGCGTTTCGCCTACGCGGTCATGGCCGGTGCTTCCTACTGCCTGACCGACAAGATCATCCTCGATGCTGGCTACCGCTTCTCCCATATCCAGGGCGGCCGCATGTTCGAATACGACACGAGCAGCGCCGGGCCTGGCTTCGACCATGGCTTCAACACCCACGAGGTGCGGGGTGGCCTGCGCTACCAGTTCGGCGGCAACAACGGTTGCGCCGCACCGGTGGTGGCCTACCAGCCCGAACCCGAGCCGATCTACACCAAGTAAGACTTGCACGACCTGATATATGCGAACCGCCCGGCCCAGCCGGGCGGTTTTCGTTTGGGTTGTCGCCAGGGAAGTACTTCAGACGTCGCATCGAAATAGAACCAAGCGGCACACTTCAGATCTTTGCTTTCCTGCATGCCGGCTTCTCCAAAGGCAGGTCATTTTGGGCGACATGCATTAGCGAAATCAATTCGCTAACGCTCTGTTAGCCTTAACCGCGACTTAACCACTATGGTTAACAATGCTCCTCGAAACGATGGTGCGTCACCTATGCGACGCGCCGAATTCGGGAGCCGGGGACCATGATATCAATATCGCGTATGGGGCTGGCGCTTGCCGCATTCCTGTTGCCGCTGACGCCTGCAATAGCCGCCGACTACGATCCACCGATCTATGTCGACCAGGCACCCGACTATGTGCCGGTCGAGGTCGGCTCTGGCTGGTACCTGCGCGGCGACGTCGGCTATGCGTTCAGCCACCCATTCGATAACGAGGAGGTCTCGAGCGGGCCCCTGAACAGCTTTACGTCCGAGAGCAGCCTTTTTACAGGCAGCGTTGGCATGGGCTATCACGTCAACGACTATCTTCGGGTGGAACTGAATGGCGGGATTCTGCCGACCAATAAATTCGCCGATCATCAGAAACTTGCCACCACTTGCAAAGGCACGACGCTCGTAGATGACGGTTTCGGAACCATCAATTCCGCGCCCGCATCGCAGTTGTGCGACCAGATCGACAACGGCAGCAACAAAGCCTACAGCCTCATGGCCAATGGCTATGTCGATCTCGGCACTTATGTCGGGATCACTCCGTATGTCGGCGGCGGCATCGGCCTTGCGTACAACAAATATTACAAGAGCATCGGCGCCAAGGATTGTGTGGAAACACCGGTAAATTCCGCCGGAACGGGCGGGTTTTTCTGCAATGACCCCGCAGGGTATGATGGCCAAACCGATACGGCCGCCAAATTCAACTTCGCTTACTCGATCGGCGCCGGGCTGTCTTATCAGGTTACGAAGAACGTTTCCGTCGATCTGGGCTATGAGTATTTCTCGGTGCCGGACGGCAAATATGTCGCCTACGACAATGGCGCCTTCAACGTTCACAAGGGCATAGACTACCAGACTGTCAAGCTCGGGCTGCGCTACGACCTCTGGTAAGGCCTGGGAAAGACCGGGACTTTGGCGGCGGATCCTGAGGTCCGCCGTTTGCGTTTGGATCCCGAAATCCTGATCGCAGACATTTCTTGTTTGATTACATGTCGCTGTCCGCCGCGCGCTTTTGGGCGACATGCGTCTGATATCCCGGCAGCGACAAAAACTTTCCTCTTGACGCCCGAGGCCTGAACGCATATCGCCGTCCGTGGGCCACCCCTCCCCAACGAGGGGCCACTATCTGGAAGGATAGACCACGATGACGAAGCTTACGAAGCCCGGACTCCGTCCGGCAAATCCCAATTTTTCCTCAGGTCCCTGCGCAAAACGTCCCGGCTGGTCGGTCGAGGCGCTGAAATCCGCCGCGCTCGGCCGTTCCCACCGCGCCAAGATCGGCAAGACCAAGCTCGAGCAGTCAATCGCGTCGACGCGCGAGATTCTCAAGGTCCCGGCCGACTACCGCATCGGCATCGTGCCGGCCTCCGACACAGGTGCCGTCGAGATGGCGCTGTGGTCGCTGCTCGGCGAGCGCGGCGTCGACATGGTCGCCTGGGAAAGCTTCGGCTCCGGCTGGGTCACCGACGTGGTCAAACAGCTGAAACTCGCCGATGTCCGCAAGATCGAAGCCGGCTATGGCGCACTGCCGGATCTGACCAGGATCGATTTCGATCGCGATGTGGTCTTCACCTGGAACGGCACGACCTCGGGCGTCCGCGTGCCGGACGGCGGCTTCGTTCCCGCCGATCGCAAGGGCCTGACCATCTGCGACGCTACTTCCGCGGCCTTCGCGCAAAGGCTCGATTTCGAGAAACTCGATGTCGTGACCTTCTCCTGGCAGAAGGTGCTGGGCGGCGAGGGGGCGCATGGCATGCTGATCCTGTCGCCACGTGCCGTCGCGCGGCTGGAGAGCTACAAGCCTTCATGGCCGTTGCCGAAAATATTCCGCCTGACCTCGGGCGGCAAACTGATCGAGGGCATCTTCAAGGGCGAAACCATCAACACGCCGTCGATGCTTTGCGTCGAGGACTATCTCGACGCGTTGAACTGGGCGAAGTCGATCGGCGGCCTCGATGCGCTGATTGCCAGGGCGGATGCCAATGCCGCCGTGCTCGACCGGTTCGTGGAAAGCTCATCCTGGCTCAGCCATCTCGCCGTCGCGCCGGCGACACGATCGAACACGTCGGTTTGTCTGTCTTTCAGCGACCCGGATGTCGCGGCGCTCGACGCTGATGGGCAAGCGGCGTTCGCCAAGGGGCTTGTCTCGATGCTCGACAAGGAAGGCGTCGCCTACGACATCGGTTCCTATCGCGATGCCCCGCCGGGATTGCGCATCTGGTGCGGCGCAACCGTCGAGGCCTCCGATCTCGAAGCGCTGATGCCCTGGCTCGATTGGGCTTTTGCCAGCCAGAAGGCGTCGCTGAAAGCGGCTGCCTGAAACTCTCCGTGGCGGCCCGAGGGCCGCCCATTCCCGGATCAATCCCATTTTCAAGGAGGCCGCCATGGCGCCCCGCGTTCTCGTCTCTGACAAACTCTCTCCCACGGCCGTGCAGATCTTCAAGGATCGCGGCGTCGAGGTCGACTATCTGCCCGATCTCGGCAAGGACAAGGAAAAGCTGCTCGAAGTGATCGGCCGCTATGACGGCCTCGCCATCCGCTCGGCGACCAAGGTCACCGAGAAGCTGATCAACGCCGCCACCAATCTCAAGGTCATCGGCCGTGCCGGCATCGGCGTCGACAATGTCGATATCCCTGCGGCAAGCCGCAAGGGTATCATCGTGATGAACACGCCCTTCGGCAATTCGATCACGACGGCCGAACACGCTGTGGCGATGATCTTCGCGCTCGCCCGCCAGATCCCGGAAGCCAACGCTTCGACCCATGCCGGCAAATGGGAGAAGAACCGCTTCATGGGCGTCGAGATCACCGGCAAGACGTTGGGCATCATCGGCTGCGGCAACATCGGTTCGATCGTCGCCACACGCGGCGTCGGGCTAAAGATGCATGTCATCGCCTTCGACCCCTTCCTGTCGGACAAGCGCGCCGAGGAGCTCGGCGTCGACAAGGTGGAACTGGACGAACTCTTCGCCCGCGCCGACTTCATCACCCTGCACACGCCGCTGACCGACAAGACCCGCAACATCATCGATGCGGCAGCCATCGCCAAGATGAAGAATGGCGTGCGCATCATCAACTGCGCCCGTGGCGGGCTGGTGGTCGAGGCCGACCTGGTCGCGGCGCTGAAGAGCGGCAAGGTGGCGGGCGCCGGCATCGACGTGTTCGAGGTCGAGCCAGCGGAGCAGAATGCGCTGTTCGGCATGGAGAACGTGGTGGCGACACCACACCTTGGCGCCTCGACGGCGGAAGCACAGGAGAATGTCGCGCTGCAGGTCGCCGAACAGATGGCCGATTATCTGATCAAGGGCGCGGTCTCCAACGCCATCAACATGCCCTCGATCACGGCGGAAGAGGCGCCGCGGCTGAAGCCGTTCGTCAAGCTCGCCGAAGTGCTCGGCGCCTTTGTCGGACAGGTCACCGAGGATCCGATCAGCGAGGTCGAGATATTGTTCGACGGCTCGACCGCGACGATGAACACCCGTGCGCTGATCAGTGCCGCCCTTGCCGGACTGATCCGGCCGCAGGTCGCCGACGTCAACATGGTCTCGGCGCCGATCATGGTGAAGGAGCGTGGCATCATCGTCGCCGAGGTCAAGCGCGACAAGTCGGGCGTCTTCGACGGCTATATCAAGCTCACCGTCAAGACCGAGCACAGGACCCGCTCGATCGCCGGCACCTGCTTCTCCGACGGCAAGCCGCGCTTCATTCAGATCAAGGGCATCAATCTCGACGCCGAGGTCGGCCAGCACATGCTCTATACGACCAATGCCGACGCACCAGGCATCATCGGGCTGCTCGGCACGGTGTGCGGCGAGAATGGCGTCAACATCGCCAACTTCCAGCTTGGGCGCAACCGACCCGGCGGCGACGCCATCGCGCTGCTCTATCTCGACGCGCCGTTCCCGGAAAAAGTGCTGGAGCAGGTGCGAGGCCACATGTCGATCGACTCGGCAAAGCGCCTCCAGTTCGACGTGGGCGGGATCTAGCTCTCCGCACCTCCCCAGGTGACAAGCACACGACGCCCCGTTTGCCGGCATGCATGCGGGGCGTTTCCATGACCGCCGGAACCGCCCGGCGGATGCGCCGTTGCCGACGGTGGCATGATTTGGAAGCCTCTAGTCAGCGGTTCAATGTTTGATGGAATCGCCGAACCGCTTCAACTCCTTACATGGCAATCCCTAGGGAAAGTGCTACGCGCGCTTCCTGGAATTGCTCTGGCCAGAAGCCATCTTGCGCCCGCTGTGTTCGGCGAGCCCGATGCCGCCCAGAACGAGAACCAATGCCAGCGCCTGATAGAGCTGAAAGGTCTCGCCAACGATCAGCACCGAAAGCAGCGTGCCGAAGATCGGCACCAGATTGATGAACAGGCCAGCGCGGTTGGCGCCGATGAGCTCGTTGCCCCTGATATATGTTATCTGCGAGATCACCGAAGCGCCGATCGCCGTGTAGACGATGACAGCCCAGCCGCGCGTATCGGGCACGATCACCTTGCCGGCGGCGGCTTCCCACAGGAAGAAGGGCAGCGAGGTGATGAGTGCGGCGAACGACATGGCCAGCATCAGGCTCTGCCAGCGCATCGCCGGCTTCAGCCGCAACCCGACCGAATAGCCGCTGTAGAGAACGACCGCGACCAGCATGATGGCGTCGCCGAAATTGAGTTCCAGTGTCAGCAGCCGGCGGGGATCGCCATGACAGGCCGTCAGGATGACGCCGAAGATGGTCAGCGCGACGCCGGCGATCTGCGCCCAGTTCACGCGCAGGCGGAAGAAAACGAAATTGGCTGTCATGATCAGGATCGGCATCGCCGCCTGTTCGATCGAGACATTGATCGCGGTGGTGTAATTCAGCGCGGTGTAGAAGATGGTGTTGAACAGGGTGAAGCCGCTGGCGCCCAACGCCGCCAGCACGAACCAGTGCCTGCGCACGACATGCCAATCCTCCTGGATCGTGCGCCAGCCGATCGGCAGCAGGATCGCCACGGCCAGCATCCAGCGCAGGAAGACCAGCGTCATCGGCGAGACGTGGTCGACCGCCAGCTTGCCGGCCACCGAATTGCCGCCCCACAGCAAGGTGGTGAGCAGCAGGAATATGTAGGCGCTTCGATGCATCGCGGGCTTCCGGCCGCGGGATGGGCTGCGGTGTTTGCCGGCCTATTGCCCCCACCAGCCCAAGTAAATGATGTCAAAGCCGGAAATTGTTGTGCCTCAGGGCATTTTTGGCGGCAAAGAAAGGTCGCACTCGCGAGGTCTTGACGCTATAGAGGCCTGTCGTTTCGAACCATATCCAAGCCGCGCGGCGGCGTCTCAAGGGAAAAGAAACATGGCCAATGTGGTGGTCGTCGGCTCGCAGTGGGGCGACGAAGGCAAGGGCAAGATCGTTGACTGGCTGTCGGAGCGTGCCGATGTGGTGGTGCGTTTCCAGGGCGGCCACAATGCCGGTCATACGCTGGTCGTCGACGGTAAGGTCTACAAGCTGTCGCTGCTGCCTTCGGGCGTCGTGCGGGAAGGCAAGCTGTCCATCATCGGCAATGGCGTGGTCTTTGATCCCCATGCTTTCGTCGCCGAAGTGGAGAAGCTCAAGGCGCAGGGTGTGGAAGTGACGCCGGATCGCCTGAAAATAGCCGAAAACACGGCGCTTATCCTGTCCGTACACCGGGAACTGGACGGATTCCGCGAGGATGCCGCTTCGAATTCCGGAACGAAGATTGGCACGACCCGACGCGGTATCGGCCCCGCCTACGAGGACAAGGTGGGCCGGCGCGCGGTTCGGGTGATGGATCTGGCGGATTTGGAAACTTTGCCCCTGAAGGTCGACAGGCTGCTGACGCACCACAATGCGCTGCGTCGCGGGCTCGGCCACGCCGAAGTCACGCATGACGCGATCATGCAGGAATTGACCTCGGTCGCGAACAACATCCTGCCCTATATGGATCGCGTCTGGAAGGTGCTCGACGACAAGCGCCGCGCCGGCGAGCGCATCCTGTTCGAGGGCGCGCAAGGCACGCTGCTCGATATCGACCACGGCACCTATCCGTTCGTCACCTCGTCCAACACGGTCGCCGGCCAGGCCGCAGCCGGCTCCGGCGTCGGCCCGGGCGCCATCGGCTACGTGCTCGGCATCACCAAGGCCTACACGACGCGCGTCGGCGAAGGTCCGTTCCCGACCGAGCAGAAGAACGAGGTCGGCGAGTTCCTCGGCACGCGCGGCCATGAATTCGGTGTCGTCACCGGGCGCAAGCGCCGCTGCGGCTGGTTCGACGCGGTGCTGGTGCGCCAGGCGGTCGCCGTCAACGGCATCAAAGGCATCGCGCTGACCAAGCTCGACGTGCTCGACGGGCTGGACGAGATCAAGGTCTGTACCGGCTACAGGCTCGACGGCGAGACGATCGACTATCTGCCGGCAAGCCAGGGCGCGCAGGCCCGCGTCGAACCCATCTACGAGACGCTGGAAGGCTGGAAAGGCACCACCGCCGGCGCACGCAGCTGGAACGATCTTCCGGCCCAGGCCGTCAAATATGTCCGATACATAGAGGAGTTGATCGGCGCGCCGGTCGCGCTCCTCTCCACCAGCCCGGAACGGGACGACACGATACTTGTGACCGATCCGTTTCAAGACTAGTTTCTGAAGCCTTTCCGGGCATCGCGGCTGATTTGCGGGGGCCGGCGCGGAGGCAAAATACAGGTCGACTGACGCATGGCAGATTTCGTTGCTGTTCTGAAAAACGCGTTCGAGAAGCACGGCGACGAGACGCCCGAGAAGCGTACGCGCATCTATAACAGCGTTCGCGCCATGCTGGCGAAGAAGCTTGCGGAATATTCGCCGCCGCTGGCTCCCGAGGCCATAGACAAACAGAAACGCTCGCTGGACGACGCCATTGCCGGCGTCGAGCGTGAGTACGTCAAAAGCGTTCCGGAGACGGATCCGCTCGCGGAACTGGAACACATCTTTTCCTCCATCGACCGTAACAAGAACCAGTCGAGCCACGTCAAGCAGCCAGTCAAGGCCGAACCGGTTCCCGCTTCCTCTCCGTATCGGCCCGCCCCTGCCGCGGCCAGCCCGGCGCCGTACAAACCGGCGCAGCCCATGGCGAATCCCGAGCCCTACCGGCCTGCTCCAGCCGCCAAATCCGAGCCAGGCTGGCAAAGGCCGACGCCGGTGCAGCCCGCTCCGGACTTTTCGGAAAAGACCTTGCCGGGGATGGACGCGAATCGGGATGACGACCAGGACGATGTCTTTGCCGATGACGAAGCGTCGGCGGGCGCCGACACTTTCGAGCGTTCGCGCCCGGCTGAACGCAAGCGCAGCTATGGCGGGTTGATCGCCGCCGTCGTCGCATTGCTGGTCGTTGCCGGCGGCGGTTACGGCATCTGGCTGAACAAGGATGCCTTCGGCAAGATGCTGGGCATGGACGGCAGCAAGGTTGTTGCCAAGACCGAACCGGTGAAAACGACGCCGGCCAAGCCGGCAACCGATGCCGCGGCCGCGCCTCCGGCGCCCGCGACAGGCGCCGAAGGCACGAAATTCACGCAGCGGCTGACGCCTGAAGGCGGCGAAACCGATCCCGGCCCGGCGGGTGGGCAGAGCGGCATAGGCGAGGGCGAATCCGTCGCCGCGTTGACGACGCCGCCAACGGCAACGAATGCGCCGGCCACGGCAGCGCCGGCGGTTCCCGCGCCGGCTGCCAATACGCCGGCTGCCGGTACGCCCGCGGCGGGCGCGCCAGCCGCGACCACGCCCGCGGCGGGCACCCCGCCCGCGACACCACCCGCCAATGGAACCGCGCCCGCGGCCCCGGCCGGTGCCGCCGCCACGCCGCCGCCCGCGCCGGCAGGCGCCACGCCGGCGGCACCGGCCGCGGCTGCTGCGCAGACCGCGGTTCCGGTCGGCCAGAAGGCGATCTTCTATGAGGAGCGCACCAGCACCGCGCAGGGTTCGGCCGAGCCCGGCAGCATCGTCTGGTCGCTGGTGCAGGAATCGCCCGGCGGCGACCTGCCGCCCGAGCCGGCGATCCGTGCCGAGGCGACCATACCCGGCAAGGACATCCAGCTGCGCATGACAATCCGTCGCAACACCGACCAGACCCTGCCGGCCAGCCATATCATCGAGATGATCTTCCTGACGCCCGACGGCTTCGAGGGCGGCGGCGTCGACAACATATTGCGCGTCGCCATGAAGAGCTCCGAACAGGATGCCGGCAGCCCGCTGATCGGCATCCCGGCCAAGATCGCCGACGGCTTCTTCCTCGTCGCGCTCAACGATACCAAGGCCGACGAAGACGCCAACATGACCCTCTTGCGCGGCCAGGACTGGATCGACGTGCCGGTGGTCTACAAGACCGGACGGCGGGCATTGCTGACCATGGAAAAGGGCCTTCCCGGCGAGAAGGTGTTCGACGAGGCGATCAAGGCCTGGCAGGCCAAGACGGCGGGTTGAGAAGACGGCGCAACGGTCGCCTTCGTTCAGAAACCCTGGAACAGCATGTCGAGTGCGGCGGCGATTTCGTCGTGATGCCGGGAAAGATTTCCTTCGACGTCCGGCAATTCGGAGGCCGACAAGGCTGAGATGAATTGTGTGACCATCACATGGTCTTTGCCGTCGATGGCGAAGGTCGGGTTTAGTCGGCGGCCCGGCACCGGAGCCATATTGGGCGGCATCAACGGAATGACGACTCTCGTGGTCAACCTATCAAGAAGGTCGGACTGAACATCGAGGAGATAACCGTTGCCGTCGATATTCCGATAAAGATCGTAACGTGCCATCAAAACAGCCGGTATTTGGCCAATGGCAGTCCGTTGCGCTCCACGTAGGCGTTGGAACTTTCAATCGCTTCCTTGTTCTCTTCTTGCCAACGGCGCGTTTTTTCCGCTGCAATTGCCTTGGCAATACCTGCTTCGGCAGCGCGGGAGATGTTGATGCCCAGCGCTTTGGCATCTTCGATCAGCTGGGCGTCAATGGACGTGTTGACCGACTTTCGCTGAGATTTCTGTGTCGATTGCAGCATGGAAATTGCCTTCCTTTATGCGCATAATATATGCGCGCCCAAGGCCGCATGCAATCTTCACCCTTCCATCTCTTCCCGCAGCATTTCAAGCTCCAGCCATTCTTCCTCGAGCGCCGCCAACGTGGCGCGCTCCTTGTCGAGGGCGGCGATCGTCTTCTGGAACGAGGCCGGATCGCGCTCGTAATAGGCCGGATCGGCGATGTTGTTTTCCAGCCGCGAGATCGATGCGGTCACCGCCTCGATCTTCTTGGGTAGGGACTCCAACGCGAACTTCTGCTTGAACGACAGTTTCTTCGCCGGCCCTTTCGGCGCCGCCGGCTCGCTCCTGCCCGACGTGGGCACATCGCCGGCTTCCGCCTTGGGACGCGCTTTTCGGTCGTCCAGCCTGGTGCCGCCGCGTTGCGCCAGCATGTCGGAATAGCCGCCGGCATATTCGACCCAGCGGCCGCCGCCGTCCGGCGCGATGATGCTGGTGACGGTACGGTCGAGGAAATCACGGTCGTGGCTGACCAGGATGACGGTGCCGGCAAAACCGGCAACCAGTTCCTGCAGCAGTTCCAGTGTCTCCATGTCGAGATCGTTGGTCGGCTCATCGAGCACCAGAAGGTTCGCCGGCCGTGCCAGCACGCGCGCCAGGATCAGCCGCGCCCGCTCGCCACCGGAAAGCTCACGCACAGGGGTGCGGGCCTGTTCCGGCTTGAACAGGAAATCCTTCATGTAGGAGACGACATGGCGCTGCTCGCCATTGATGACGAGATTTTCGCCGCGCCCGTCGGTCAGATATTGCGCCAGCGTCTCCTGCGGATCGACCGCCTCGCGCTTCTGGTCAAGCGTGGCGATTTCCAGATTGGTTCCGAGCCGTACCGAACCGGCATCCGGCGCCAATTCGCCGGTCAGCATCTTCAGAAGTGTCGTCTTGCCGGCGCCGTTCGGCCCGACAAGACCGACGCGGTCGCCGCGCTGGATGCGGGTCGAGAACCCCTTGACCACGGTGAGATCACCAAAGCTCTTCTCGATGTTCTTGGCTTCGATCACCAGCTTGCCGGATTCGGCGGCGTCGCTTGCCACCATGGTCGCGGACCCTTCGGCGCCGCGATGGCCGCGAAAGCGCTGGCGCATGGTCTGCAGTTCGCCCAATCGGCGCATGTTGCGCTTGCGCCGCGCCGTCACGCCATAGCGCAGCCAGTGCTCCTCGCGCACGATCTGGCGGCCGAGCTTGTGCTGCTCGCGCTCTTCCTCTTCCAGCACCAGGTCGCGCCATTCCTCGAAATGGCCAAAGCCCTTGTCCAGCCTGCGGGTCTGGCCACGGTCGAGCCAGACGGTGGCGCGCGACACGCGTTCGAGGAAGCGGCGGTCATGCGAAATGACGATGAGCGCCGAGGAAGTCCGGACGAGCTCTTCTTCCAGCCATTCGATGACCGACAGATCAAGATGGTTAGTCGGCTCATCAAGAAGCAGAATGTCGGGCTCCGGCGCCATGACGCGGGCAAGGGCGGCGCGCCTGGCCTCGCCGCCGGACAGGTCTCCTGGCCGTTCCTCGCCCGACAGGCCGAGATGCTCCATCAGATAGCTGGCGCGGTAGGGATCGTCGGCTGGCCCGAGCCCCCCTTCGACATAGGCCCGCACATTGGCGAAGCCGTCCATGTCTGGCATTTGCGGCAGATAGCGCACTGTCGCGGAAGGCTGGCGGAACACCTCGCCGTCCTGCGGCTCGACCAGGCCGGCGGCGATTTTGAGCAGCGTCGACTTGCCGGACCCGTTGCGGCCGACCAGCGCGATCTTGTCGCCGGCCGAAGCGGTCAAGGCGGCGCCGTCGAGCAGCGGTGTGCCGCCAAAAGTCAGTTTTATCCCGTCGAGATTGAGAAGAGGCGGGGCCATGTCAGCTTTCAGGCAAAGGATAGGGATGGGCGAGCAGCAGGGCTCGGCCATGGCGAAGCGCGATATCGAGGCGGCCCTTGACCTCGTTGGAAACGGTCAACGATGAACCGAAAGCCACCTCGACCTTGTCGAGCGGCCATTTGGCGCCGGTGACGGTCAGGCCGGAGAGTTCGGAGAAGCCAAGGATCGAAAACAGCGTGCCGTCGGCATAATCGAAGCCGGCCCTGCCGAGCAGCAAGGGGACAGCCTCCTGGGCACCGCTGGTCAGAAGCACATCCGTTCCGGCTTCGGCCAACCGCAGACCAAGCGCCAGGTGCAGGAAGGCGTGGTCGGCGCGCTTGCCGCCGAAGGCGCCCGCCAGCACAAGGCGCGTCGCCCCGCGTTCAAGGGCTGCCGCGATCGCCAGTTCGCCGTCGGTCTTGTCCTTTTCCGCCGGGAAGGTTTGCCGCGGCACCGCGGCCAGGTGGGCGGGCAGATGGGGCGGCACGGAATCGAAATCGCCGACCCACAGTTCCGGAACAAGGGCCAGCATCCGCGCGTGGCCGATGCCGGCGTCGGCGGCGATGACGCGCGAGCCTTCGACCTGGCGGTCAAGCCGGGGCGTGCGGATGAGATCGCCGCCAAGCAGGATGGTGAATGTGCTCATATCCCGTCGCCCTTACCAGCCCGGCACGGGAAACGGAAGGCGGCAAACTCCCACTTGCGTGTCCCGTCGGCCGGGCTTATGTGTCGAAACGCTCTAACGGGGTGCCGGACGCGACTTTCGCGGGCCGGCTGAGAGGCAGTCTCGCCAACCCGCTGAACCTGATCCGGTTTGTACCGGCGGAGGGATTAGACGTTTCGGACAATCCGACGCCTCAATTCCTTTCAACGCAAACGAAGGAGGCGCCGATGCGCACGCTTTTATATTCCCTCATCGCGGCCACTGTAGTGACCCTGTCCGGACCAGCTTTGGCCAAGGACAAGCTCACCGTCTACACCTATGAGAGCTTCACCGCCGACTGGGGTCCAGGCCCGGTGGTGAAGAAGGAATTCGAGGCCGAATGTGGCTGCGATGTCGAATTCGTCTCGGTCGCCGATGGCGTGGCGCTGCTCAACCGCGTCAAGCTGGAAGGCGCTTCGACCAAGGCCGATATCGTGCTCGGCCTCGACACCAATCTCACCGCCGATGCCAAGGCGTCGGGCCTGTTCGCGCCGCACGGCGCGGTGAGCGATGTCAATGTGCCGGGCGGCTGGAGCGACGATACTTTCGTCCCCTTCGACTACGGATATTTCGCTGTCGTCTACGATACCGAAAAGCTGAAGACGCCGCCGAAAAGCCTGAGGGACCTGGTCGAGGGCAGTGCCAATGACAAGATCGTCATACAGGACCCGCGCACGTCGACGCCCGGTCTCGGCCTGCTGTTGTGGGTGAAGTCGGTCTATGGCGACAAGGCGCCGGAAGCCTGGGCCAAGCTCAAGGCCAAGGTGCTGACGGTGACGCCGGGCTGGAGCGAGGCCTATGGCCTGTTCACCAAGGGCGAGGCGCCGATGGTGCTGTCCTACACCACCTCGCCGGCCTACCACATGGTCGCCGAGAACACCGAGCGCTACCAGGCGGCATCCTTCGAAGAGGGCGAGTACCTGCAGATCGAAGTCGCCGGCATCACCACGACAGGCGCCAAGAACCCGCTGGCGGCCAAGTTCATGGCTTTCATGACCGGGCCGAAATTCCAGGACGCCATCCCGGAGACCAACTGGATGTTCCCAGCCGGCAAGACCGGCAAGCCGCTCAACCCTGCCTTCGACAAACTGGTCAAGCCGACCAAGACCTTGCTGTTCAGCCCGGAGGAAGTCGCGGCCAACCGCAAGGCCTGGGTGGACGAATGGCTGGCGGTGATGAGCAAGTAGATTTTGTGGGCGAGTCTCGTAAGATGACCGCCAAGGAACACAATGTTTCCCAAGTCGATCGTTGGTTCTCAGTGCAAACCCGCTCTGACCCCCGCATCACAGCCGGCATTGTCGCGCTTGCCGCAACCTCGCTGCTGATCGGCGGCGCTTTTGCCGGGCTGCTCGCCGAAGGCGCCTACGATTTTTCCGGCGCCTGGGCCGCCTTCGATCCTTACCTCTTCCGTGTCGTGCGCTTCACGCTCTGGCAGGCGGCCCTGTCGACGCTGCTCTCGGTCGGGCCTGCCCTGTTGGTGGCGCGGGCGCTGTCGCGGCATCCACGTTTCCCCGGCCGCGCCTTCATCCTGCAGCTCTTCGCCGTGCCGCTGGCTCTGCCGGCGATCGTCGCGGCGCTCGGCATACTGGCGCTCTACGGCCGAGCCGGTTATTTCGCCGGTCTGTCCAACTGGGTCGGCGGCCAGGGTTGGCCGGGCATCTACGGCCTCTCCGGCATTCTCGTTGCCCATGTCTTCTTCAACCTGCCATTGGCTACCCGCCTTCTCCTGGAGGCGCTGCAAACCATCCCCTCAGACCAGTGGCGGCTGGCGAGCCAGCTCGGCATGGGAGCGCGACCGGCGTTGCGGCTGATCGAATGGCCGACGCTGCGGGCCGCCTTGCCTGGTGCCGCCGGACTTGTCTTCATGCTCTGCATCACATCCTTCACCATCGTGCTGACGCTCGGCGGCGGACCGGCCGCGACGACGCTGGAGGTCGGCATCTATCAGGCATTGCGCTTCGATTTCGATCCCGCGCGGGCTGTCGCGCTGACATTGTTGCAGATCGCGCTGACCTTTGTCGTGGTGCTGGCGTTGGCCCGGCTTGGCGCCAACGTGGCCGGCGACGCCAACCTGTCGGTCGCGCCGCGCCGCTATCTCTTGGTCAACAGGACTGAGGCCGTGCTGAATGCCCTGCTCATCGGGCTGGCGCTGCTGTTCGTCGTGGGACCCATGGCGGCAACCGTAGCGGCCGGATTGGGCGCCGATCTCGGCCGGCTGGCCGGTGAGGCCACTGTCCGGCAAGCGACACTGACCAGTGCCGTGCTCGCGTTCCTGTCGGCGTTGCTTTCGGTGATGCTGTCGCTGGCTCTCACAATGGCGCGGAGGGCGCTGGCATTGAACCGCCGCTCCGGCTCAAGGACACTGCTCGAACATGCCACCGATACCGGCGCCGGGTTTGTGCTGGTCGTGCCGCCGATCGTCATCGGCGCCGGCTGGTTCCTTCTGTTGCGCCATCTCGGCGATGTCTTTGCTGTCGCCCCGCTCATGGTCGTCACCGTCAACGCCGTCATGGCGATGCCTTTCGCGCTGCGCGCCGTCCGTCCCGCCTATGATGCGGCAAGCGAGCGTCACGAGCGGCTCTGCGCGCAGCTCGGAATTTCCGGCTGGTCAAGGCTGTGGCTGGTCGACTGGCCGTCGCTTCGGCGGCCGCTCGCCACCGCCTTTGCCTTCGCCATGGCGCTGTCGCTTGGCGATCTCGGCGTGATCGCCCTGTTCGGCAGTGATTCCGTGCAGACCTTGCCCTACCTTCTCCTGGCGCGCATGGGCAGCTACCGCACGCAGGACGCCGCCGGCCTGGCGTTGTTGCTGGGCCTTGTCTGCCTGGCGCTGGTGCTGGCAGCGGATCGGCTGGGAAAGGGGATGGCCCGCGATGTCTGACGGGGCGGCTGACGGCAAAGGGGTTCCGGTGCGGCTGGACAAGGTCTCGTTCAGTTATGGCGAGGCGTTGTTCGCCTTCGATGTCGGATTCACCGCGACGCAGATCACCGCCATCATGGGGCCGAGCGGTTCGGGAAAGTCGACGCTGCTCAATCTGGTGGCCGGGTTCGAGACGCCGAGATCCGGCCGCGTACTGATCGGCGGGGCCGACATAGGTGCCGAGCCGCCGGCCATGCGGCCGGTGTCGATGGTATTCCAGGAAAACAATCTTTTCGCCCATCTTTCTGTCCAGCAAAATGTCGGGCTCGGCCGTTCGCCATCGTTACGGTTGACGGATACAGACCACGCCGATATCGCGGGCGCCCTTGCACGCACCGGCCTTGCCGACAAGGAGAAGCGGCTGCCGCGCGAGCTTTCGGGCGGCGAGCGTCAGCGCGTCGCCCTGGCCCGCGTGCTGGTGCGTGACCGCCCGGTGCTGCTGCTCGACGAACCCTTCGCCTCGCTTGGGCCCGCCTTGCGCGACGACATGCTCGACCTGGTTGCCAGCCTCCATGCCGAGCGTGGCATGACGGTGCTGTTCGTCACGCACCAGCCGCAGGATGCCCGCCGCATCGCGCAGAAAGTGGTGTTTCTGGACAATGGCACCATCGCTGCCTCAGGCACCTCGGAGGATTTCTTTGCAGGGGCTGGGCCGGAGGCGTTCCGGCGCTATATCGGTGCCGGTGCCGGGGATGCGTTATCACGAGATATTGCCCGGAAGCGGACATAATTTACGCTCAAACCGGCTTGAGGCGATGTGGCGCTTGCTTGCCATGACTGGAGTAGTGTGGCTAGGTCCGCTCGATACCGGTCCGGCACAGGCCGTGATTTGCCTACAGCATCTGCTGCCCGCCCCGAGGGGCGCGTGACGGACGCTGTAGCAGTTTGTTTTGCGCATGCCGTGGTCATGCGCAAGGACCTGAAAGGAAGCCATTCTGGCGATCAGCGCTGACAGGCTACGAATGAATCCGCTGGCGCGGTTCCTGGCGCTGGCTGGCTTTGCCGTGGCGCTGGCAAGCTGCCAGATGTTCACGCCTCCCGAGGTCCAGGAATCCGGCTTCCAGCCATCCGACAAGCCGATCACAGTGGACAATGTCGCCGCCAACAACAAGCTTGCCGAACTCGCCAAGGCGCAGCATCCGCGCATCCTTGCAACGTATGGCGGCGAATATTCCGATCCCAAGCTCGAGCGCATGGTCGCCAAGGTGGTCGGCAATTTGACCGTGGTATCGGCCAACCCGACCCAGACCTATCGCATCACCATCCTCAATTCGCCCAACGTCAACGCCTTCGCGCTGCCGGGCGGATATCTCTACATCACGCGCGGCCTCTTGGCGCTGGCCAATGATTCGTCCGAGCTCGCCGCCGTCATCGCGCATGAAATGGGCCACGTCACCGCCAATCACGGCCTGCAGCGCCAGCAGCTGGAGGCCGAGGAAGGCCTGGCGACCAAGGTCGTTTCCGATGTGCTCGGCGACAGCCCGACCGCCAAGGCAGCACTGATTCGCGGCAAGCTCAGGCTGGCGCAGTTCTCGCGCAACCAGGAACTGGAGGCGGACGCCATCGGCATCAAGTCGATCGGCGAAGCCGGCTACGATCCCTATGCCGCCGGCCGCTTCCTGCAGTCGATGTCGGCCTACACCGATTTCCGTTCGATCAGCGGTGCCACGGACGCCAGCCTCGATTTTCTGGCCACCCACCCCAACACGCCGCAACGCATCGATCTGGCACAGCGCCACGCCCGCCAGTTCGGCGCGCCCGGTTTCGGCACGCGCGACCGCGATTCCTTCCTCGCCGGCGTAGACGGCCTGCTTTATGGCGATACGCCGGAAGAAGGCTATGTGCGCGGCGAAACCTTCCTGCATCCGGGCCTCGGCGTGTCGTTCACCGTGCCGGACGGTTTCATCATCGACAATTCAGCGGCAGCGGTTACGGCGACCGGTCCGGGCGACATAGCGATCCGCTTCGACGGCGTTTCGATCGACAAGAACCGCGCCCTGACCGATTATATCAGAAGCGGCTGGGTGGCTGGCCTTGACGACAGCACCGTCAAGCAGGAAACCATCAACGGCAATGAGGCGGCGACCGCGCACGCAGGCGCCGAAGGCTGGCAGTTCGATATCGCGGTGATCCGGGCCGGAGGCCAGGTCTACCGGTTGCTGACCGCGGCTCCCTCGGCCAGCACCTCGCTGGAGACGGTGGCTCGCTCGGTCAGCGGCTCCTTCCGCATTCTCAGTCCCGCCGAAAAGGCGGCACTGAAGCCACTGCATATTCGTGTGCTCACCGTGCAGCCGGGACAGACCATGGGTTCGCTTGCTGCCCAGATGGTGGGGGTCGACCGCAAGCTCGACCTGTTCCGCGTGCTCAACGCGCTGTCGCCGGGGGCCGCGGTTTCGGCCGGCGACAAGGTCAAGATCGTCACCGACAAGTAAGCGCCCGTTGCGGGAATCAGGCGGCAGTCGCCATGAATTCGGGGTTCTGCTTCACCAGCGCAACCTTGAGCTTTTCCATGGCGCGGGCCTCGATCTGGCGCACGCGTTCCTTGGAGATGCCGAGCGTTTCGCCGAGAGCCTCAAGCGTGGCGCCCTCGTCGGTAAGCCGGCGTTCCTCGATGATGCGGAGTTCGCGAGCGTTGAGAGCTTGAAGCGCCTCCCTCAGCCAGAGCGAGCGGCGCGCGACGTCGATCTTGTCGCCGACAATCTCGTCGGGCAAGGGATCGTCCGAGACCAGGAAGTCCATCCGCTCGGTCGCACCCGCATCGTCGGCAAGCGGCACGTTGAGCGAGGAGTCGGGCGCCGACAGGCGTGAATCCATCAACTCCACATCAGCTTCGGAAACGCCGAGCGCAACCGACACCTCGCGGTAAAGAGTTGTGTTGGAGAGCGGTTCGGCGCCGTTCGCGAGACGGGCACGCAAGCGCCTGAGATTGAAGAACAGGGCCTTTTGCGCCGAACTGGTGCCGCCGCGCACGATCGACCAGTTGCGCAGGATGTAGTCCTGCATCGAAGCGCGAATCCACCACGTCGCGTAGGTCGAAAACCGCACCTCGCGCTCCGGCTCGAAGCGGGCGGCGGCCTCGAGAAGACCGACATGGCCTTCCTGGATCAAGTCACCGAGCGGCAGGCCGTAATGACGGAATTTCGAGGCCATCGAAATGACCAGACGCATATGGGCAACGGTGATGCTGTGCAACGCATTCTGGTCGTTGTCCTCTTTCCAAAGCAGTGCCAGCCGATGCTCCTCGTCGCGTTCGAGGTAAGGCGCCCTCATTGCCGCGCGGACCATGACCCGACCTGCCGTGTCTTCCATCATAAGGCGCTCCTTGGCTCAGGCGTGCGAATGACAAACTGGCAGGAACCGGCTTGAAATGACGGCGTCGTGCCCTAGAACAGCCAAAACTGCCGTGCGCGGGAAAGGTTCCGCTGGCGCAGGCAGGCGAGCGATGACGTCCGGGCAATTTCGGCACGGCTGCCCGGAATCCCGGTGCTGCAACGAAATTCCTTTTGGAGTATTTGATTTCTGGAATTAGCCTTTTTTGAAATTTCGTTCCTTATTTTTTCGACCTGCATCTGTCATTTTCCAGCCCTCACAACATGCCTGATATCAGGCCAAGGACGGGATCACAGAAAAATGAAATGGCTGAAGTCGCTCATCATCGCCGGAACGCTGCAGGCCCTGACGGTCGCATCGGGGCATGCCGGCGCCAATCTCGACCAGATCAAGCAGGCCGGCGTCATCAAGGTCGGTACGGAAGGCACTTACGCTCCGTTCACCTATCATGATGCATCCGGAGCGCTCGTCGGATTCGACGTCGAAATCGCCAAGGCGATCGCCGACAAGCTCGGCGTCAAGGCGCAGTTCCTCGAGGGCAAGTGGGACGGTCTGATCGCCGGCCTCGACGTCAACCGCTATGATGCCGTCATCAACGAAGTCGGCATCACCGATGCCCGCAAGGCCAAGTATGATTTCTCCGATCCCTACATCGCCTCCAAGGCGGTGCTGATCGTGCGCGGCGACAATACCGACATCAAGACTTTCGCCGATCTCAAGGGCAAGAAGTCGGCGCAGTCGCTAACCTCCAATTTCGGCAAACTGGCCGAGTCGAATGGCGCCGAACTGGTCGGCACGGATGGCTTCGACCAGTCGATCCAGCTGCTTTTGACCGGCCGTGCCGACGCCACCATCAACGACAGCCTGTCGTTCCTCGACTTCAAGAAGCACAAGCCCGACGCCAATGTGAAGATCGCCGCCCAGGAAGAGAATGCCGATTACTCCGGCGTCATCGTGCGCAAGGGCGATCCGGAGCTGGTCGCGGCCATCAACAAGGCCCTGGCCGACATCAAGGCCGACGGCACCTACCAGAAGATCGCCGACACCTATTTCGGCCAGGACGTCTCGAAGTAGTTCATAAGGGGGCGGTTGTCGCCCCGCAGCCCATCCAGCGGCGAGCCGTCTTTGACGGCTCGCCGCTTTTGTCGTGATATGGCTGACGCATTCGCGCTTCGATGACGCTGCCCGTCCCTTCCGGAGGATATTTCGTGCCGCACTGGCTGCAACTGATGCTGGATTCGCTGCCCTCGCTGCTGTGGGCAGCGTTGATCTTCACCGTGCCGCTGACGCTGCTGTCCTTCGTGCTCGGCCTGACGGTGGGATTGGGCGCAGCGCTCGGCCGGCTGTTCGGGCCGAGGCCGCTGGTGGCGCTCGTGCGCTTCTATGTCTGGATCTTCCGCGGCACGCCGCTCCTGGTGCAGCTGTTTCTGATCTTCTACGGCCTGCCGTCGGTCGGCATCCTGCTCGACGCCTTTACCGCGGCGCTGATCGGCTTCACGCTCAATATCGGCGCCTACACGTCGGAAATCATCCGGGCGGCGATCGGCTCGGTGCCGAAAGGCCAGTGGGAGGCCGCCTATTCGATCGGCATGACCTGGAGCCAGGCGATGCGGCGCACCATCCTGCCGCAAGCCGGCCGGGTGGCGGTGCCGCCGCTCTCCAACACCTTCATCTCGCTGGTCAAGGACACGTCGCTGGCCGCCGCCATCACCGTGCCGGAGATGTTCCAGGCGGCGCAGCGCATTGTCGCCACCACCTATGAGCCGCTCATCCTCTATGTCGAGGCGGCGATCCTCTATCTGGCGATGAGTTCAGTGCTTTCGGCCTTGCAGACACGGCTGGAGGAGCGGCTCAACCGCTATGGCGGCTTCCTGGAGGCACGCTCATGATCGGCCTCACCAACATCGAAAAGCGTTTCGGCGACAATCTCGTGCTGAAGGGGGTGACGGTTGCCATCGCCGAAGGCAGTGTCACCGCGCTGGTCGGGCCTTCGGGCGGGGGAAAAAGCACGCTGCTGCGCTGCATCAACCTCCTGGAGATCCCAACATCGGGCACGGTGCGGATCGGCGACGAGACGCTCGAGTTCCGTCCCGGCGGGAAGGTGTCGGCGGCGGACATAAGGCGTCTGCGCCTGCAGACCGGCATGGTGTTCCAGAATTTCCAGCTGTTTCCGCACCGTACCGCCATCGAAAATGTCATGGAGGGGCTGGTCACGGTGCTGAAATGGCCGGAGGCGCGCGCCCGCGAGCGGGCGCTCGCGCTGCTGGAAAAGGTCGGGATGGCGCACAAGGCGGATGCCTGGCCGGCGACGCTGTCGGGTGGCCAGCAGCAGCGCGTGGCGATCGCCCGGGCGCTGGCGCCGTCGCCGAAGGTGCTGCTGTGCGACGAACCGACTTCGGCACTCGACCCGGAACTGGCGCAGGAGGTGGTCGATGTGCTGAGTCAGCTCGCCAGCGAGGGAACGACCATGGTGATAGCGACGCATGATTTGCGCCTCGCCTCCAAGATCGCCCAGGAAGCGGTGTTCCTCGACGCCGGCGTCATCGTCGAGCAGGGGTCATCCGCCACGCTGTTCGGCAATCCGGAGCGTGAAAGGACCAAGCGGTTCATCGCCACGCTGAAGCAGGAGGCGGCGGAGAAGAAGGCCGGCGCATAGGCGCGGCAATCTCCGGCAATCCCAAAGACAAAAAACCCGGCGCGAGGCCGGGTTTTCGTTAACTCGAAGGCGAAAAGCTCAGGCGGCTTCTTCCTGCTCGGCTTCCTCATTGTCGGCCTTGGCGCCACGCTTGGGGCCTTTGTTGAGGTTGACCTCGATCAGGCGCACGGCTTCGGTTTCCGACATGCGGTTGACGGCCGCGATCTCGCGAGCCATGCGGTCGAGCGCCGCCTCGTAGAGCTGGCGTTCGGAATAGGACTGCTCCGGCTGGTTGTCGGCACGGTAGAGGTCGCGCACGACTTCCGAGATCGAGATCAGGTCGCCTGAATTGATCTTGGCATCATATTCCTGGGCACGGCGCGACCACATGGTGCGCTTAACGCGGGCGCGACCCTGCACGACCTTCAGCGCGCGCTCGACATAATCCTCTTCCGACAGCTTGCGCATGCCGATCGAGGTCGCCTTGGCGACCGGCACCTTCAGGCGCATCTTATCCTTCTGGAAGTCGATGACGAACAGTTCCAGCTTGTGGCCGGCCACTTCCTGCTCATCGATCGAGACGATCTGCCCGACGCCATGCGCCGGATAGACGATGTACTCGCCGGTCTTGAAACCGTGACGCGCGGCAGTGGACTTCTTCTGCGGGGTGATCGTTGCCATTACGCCCTGAACTCCTTGTTGTGGGCCGGCGGCGGTGCCGGCTGAACTCGCGTGATCGGGGTCACCGACCATTAGCCGCACAACAGATGAACCCACCGGAAAGGCCGGGACCGGCAAACCGCACGAACTGCAGCCGCCTAGCCCAGATCGCTCTGGTCCGGAATGGGATTTTCACCTTTCAGTGATTTGGGGCGTCTGCGCCATAAATCGACGTTGTGTCACCGGCATGTTTTGTTGATGTAACACAAAAAGTCGGAAGAATCAAGGTTTTGCTGCGTAAGCGAAGGCCACAACCAAACGCCGCCTGTCAAGGCGGTTAATCCGACGGGCCTATTACGCTGCGTGATACGAGCCTTTACAGCGGCGTTGTCAATCGCCTTCGCCCGGCTCGGCGGAGAAGTATTTCTCGAACTTGCCGGCCTCTCCGTCGAAGGTCTTGGCGTCGGCCGGCGGCTCCTTCTTGGCGGTGATGTTGGGCCATTTCTCGGCGTATTCGGTGTTGATCTGCAGCCATTTGTCGAGGCCGGACTCGGTGTCGGGCTTGATCGCGTCGGCCGGGCATTCCGGCTCGCAGACGCCGCAGTCGATGCACTCGTCGGGATGGATGACGAGCATGTTCTCGCCCTCGTAGAAACAGTCGACCGGACAGACCTCGATGCAGTCCATATATTTGCATTTGATGCAGTTGTCGGTCACGACATAGGTCATCGGTCGGCTCCGGGATGTCCCGTTTTTGTTGGCTTTTTTTGTGAGGTAACGCCTTTATCGGCCGCTTGCAAGGGTGGCCATTCCCATCCGCGCCAGGGTTTGGGAATGGAATTCCAGGCGGCCGGTGCCACGAGGGCCTGACATGCCCCACCGGCCGTCGCGTTTGCCGCTCCCGCTTCTGCTTTTTGTTTGTCTTTGCCCTCGGGAAACACACACCCGCGTCTGGTCGACAAGGCTCAATCTTCGCCGAGCAATCGGTCGGTCTGGCGGCGCTCTTTTTTGGTCGGGCGGCTGCTGCCTGCCTCGCGCAGCGCAGGGATAGCATCGGGAAGGGCGTCGGCCTTGGATGCGGGCGGCGGCGACATGTCTTCATAAAGTGTGCGGGCTTCCTCGGCCGGGCCACGCCGCACACCGGCGCCGAGCACCTTCCAAACGAAGATACGCCGGTCGAGCGTGATGGTCAGCACATCGCCTGGCTTGACCAGATCGGAAGCCTGCGCTGCTTTGTCGCGATTGATGCGCACGCGGCCGGCTACAACCAATTTGGCCGCCAGCGAGCGCGATTTCACCGCGCGCGAGAAGAACAGCCATTTGTCGATGCGCTGGCGGTCTTCAGCAACCATCGAAGTGAGCCTACTTCTTTAATTGGTCGCGTAAGGCTGCGAGCTTGGCGAAGGGGGAATCCGGGTCGACGCGCACCGGGCGCTCCTCGCGCGGCTTGGGCTGGAAGGCGGGCTTTCCGCCCCCCTTGCCGCGATCGGGGCCCTTGCCTTCCGGCCTGCCACCCTTCCAGTCGGGCCGGCCTTCGCCGCGCTCGGGACGCTCGCCTTGCGGCTTGGGCTTGAACTTCGAGCGGTCGAAGCGTGGCTTGCCGGCGCCGTCGCGGCGTCCTTCATGGGCCGGACGGTCCGCGGGAGCGCCTGTTGCCGGTGCACCGGCGGCATCGGCCGTCGCATTGCCTCGGCCGCGCGCCTGTCCGTTCTGCGGGCGGTTGTTGCGGCCGTCGCGATGGCGCGGACGCTGGTCAAAGCGACCTTGGCGCCACAACAGGATCGGCTTTGGCGCTTCGGCTTCCTGCGCGTGTTCGCCGGCAGCGTCCGCAACTGCCACTGGTTCGGTGGCTTCCGTCGGCGCGGAGGCCTCGACGGTCGGCTCCGCCGCTGCGGCGTTCTCTTCTGTGGGCGCGGCGTCAATCTCGGCAGTTTCAGGTTCGGCCTGCGGTTCAACCGGCGCCGGCTCGACCGGTTCAACGGCGGCTTCGGCTACCGGCGCCTGTTCGCCCGCAACTTCGGCCGCGGCTTCCGCCTGTTCTTGCGCGACAGGCTCTGCCGCCGTTTCCGCGATGACCTCGGCCGGAGCTTCGATGGCGGCCTCGGCGGCTGCCGTTGCCGAACCCTCGACCGCTGCCTCCGCGGCCGCATCTACAGCGCCGGCTTCCGTTACTGCGGCTTCCACTGCCGCCTCTTCCGCCGCCTTGGCCTGTTCCGCGCGGGCTGCCTCTTCGGCTGCCTGCTTGGCTGCGGCGGCTTCCCGCGCGGCAGTGTCCTGCGCTTCCAGCCGTGCCTTGACTTCAGCAGCCGGTTTCGGCTCGGCGCGATAGCCTAGGCCCTTGAGGATCTCTTCCATGTCGTCGGCGGTGGCTCCGAGGATCGACATCATCGGCGGCGTCACCATAAAAGACTGGCCGTCATAGGCGCCGTCCGGTCGCTGGCCGAGGCCGGGCTTCCAGTTGGTCGCCGGGCGGATCAGGTCGGCCAGCCGCTCGAGAATGTCGATGCGTACGGCGCGGCGGCCGAGATTGCGGTAGCCGGCAAGCTTATAGAACGCCTTGTCGAAGGCCGGATCGATGACCACCGAGGTGCGACCCGACGCCAGCGCATGGACGACGTCGCCGAAGCCAGGCTTGTCCTTGCCGTCGTTCTTCAGCGCCCACAGTAAGGTCACCAGTCCGGCGGGGGCCGGCTTGATCAGCGCCGGCACGAAGACGTGGTAGGCACCGAAGCGCACGCCGAGCCGGCGAAGTGCCGCGCGACCTTCCTGGTCGAGCGACTTCATCTCCTCGGCGATGTCGCGGCGATTGATGAGGCCGAAATTCTCGACCAGCTGGAAGGCGATGCCGCGGCCGATGCCGGAAATCTGCTCGGCATTCTTCAGGTCAACCAGTGGCTTCAGCAGGGATTCGATCTGGAAATTGACGAAGCGTTCGGCGCGCGCGGCGACCCTGTCGCGCGCCGGGCCCGTCAGCTGTTCGTCTGCCAGCAGCACCAGACGCGGCTTCAGCGCGTCCTCGCCCGAAACCAGCGTGCCGATCGGCGCGCCGATCCAGCGCAGCGTGCCGTCCGAACCGAGCGCGAGATCGCCATTGGCGCAGGCGCCGAAGCGCTCCGCGCGTGCCTCGAATTCGGCGGCCAGCGCCTTTTGCGCGGCCGTGCGCACGGCCTTGGCGTCCTCGCCGCCGGCGGTCTGGTCGGCGGTGAAGCGGAACCCTTGCAACTCGCCGACATGATGGCCTTCGACAAGGACGGTTCCGGTAGGGCTGATTTCGGCTTCAGGCATGGTATTTTCTCTAAGGCGCCGCATGAGGACGGAAGTCCTGCGGTCTACGAAGCGTTTCGTCAACCGCTCATGCAGCGCATCCGACAATCTGTCTTCGATTTCGCGCGTCTTTTCCCGCCAGTGTGCCTGATCGGCCAGCCAGCCGGGCCGGTTCGACACGAATGTCCAGGTGCGGATCTGGGCAATGCGGTGCGACAGCGTATCGATGTCGCCCTCGGTGGTGTCGGCGCGGCGCACCTGCTCGGCCATGTAATTTTCGTCGACATGGCCATGCCGGGCGAGGTCCATGTAGATCGAGGCGATGAGATCGGCATGCTGGGCCGGCGCAATCTTGCGATAGTCGGGCAGCGCGCAGGCTTCCCACAGCAGCGCCACACGTTTGGCGTTGGTTGCGAGCGCGCGGATGTCCTCGTCGCGGGAGAGATGTTCGAGCGCTTGTGCATCGACGGCCGGCAGCGCGCGTGTCAGGCCCTCGACTGGGGCGTTGGTTTCGATCGACCGCTTCAGCGCATCGAGGCTGGCGAAATCGAATTGCGCGGTGCGCCATTGCAGCACCTTCACCGGGTCGAAGTCATGGCCCTCGATCTTCTGGACCAGATCCTCGTCGAGCGGATCGACCTGGCCGGTGACGCCAAACGTGCCGTCGCGCAGATGCCGGCCGGCGCGGCCGGCGATCTGGCCGAGTTCGGCCGCCGTCAGATTGCGGTACTGGTAGCCGTCGAACTTGCGGTTCTGGGCAAAGGCGACATGGTCGAGATCGAGGTTAAGCCCCATGCCGATCGCGTCGGTGGCAATGAGGTAGTCGACATCACCCGACTGGAACAGCGCCACCTGGGCATTGCGGGTGCGGGGCGACAGCGCCCCGAGCACGACGGCGGCACCGCCCTGCTGGCGGCGGATCAGCTCGGCGATGGCGTAGACCTCGTCGGCGGAGAAGGCGACGATCGCGGTACGCCGTGGCAGGCGGGTCAGTTTCTTGGAGCCGGCATAGGCCAGATGCGACAGCCGCGGCCGCGTCACCACGGAGATGCCCTTCAGCAGCCGCTGGAGGATGCCGTGCATGGTGGCCGCGCCGAGCAGCAGCGTTTCCTGGCGGCCGCGCAGATGCAGGATACGGTCGGTGAAGATATGGCCGCGCTCGAGGTCGCCGGCCAGTTGCACCTCGTCGATGGCGACGAAGGCGGCGTCGGTCTCGCGCGGCATGGCTTCGACGGTGCAGACCGAATATTTGGCGCCTTGCGGCTGGATCTTCTCCTCGCCGGTGATCAACGCCACCTTGTGGGCGCCGACCTTCTCGCAGACGCGGGTGTAGACCTCGCGCGCCAGCAGCCTCAGCGGCAGGCCGATGACGCCGGTTTCGTGCGCCACCATGCGCTCGATGGCGAGATGGGTCTTGCCGGTGTTGGTGGGGCCAAGCACTGCGGTCACGTCGCGGCCCGACAGGATCAGCGGCTCGGTGTGTTTCTGCTGGATGTTCATCGGCTCGGAAATAAGGCTTTCTGGCCTCTCGTGGTCGGGAGCGTGCCTGGACGGCGCGTATGACAGCCGACACATAGGGATTTCGGGCGCGAAGCGAAAGCGGAATGTTCCAACCGGTTTCCGAAGACGTCCGCGTCAGCCCGCAAATCAGCCCTTGCTTAACAGTTGGAACGAGTCTGGAACGAATCAGCGACGAATCGGTGACTCCGTCAGGTTCAGCTTTTGTTCACGGCTAGATATGGATTTTGGGACCTCGAGTCTCACCACATGCTGAATCACCGGATTGGCCCGTTTTATGCTAGGCGGGCTTTGCCGTTAATCTTTGCCTGTGAAGGATGCGGGAGGATCGGTATGCCCCGCTCAAAGTTATGAAATCGTTAATCTTTCTGAACTCGACATTAAGGAATAGCAGGCGATCGCGGCCATTAATGTTAACATTGCGCTCAAAGCCGGAACGAATCGGCGACAAATCAGCGTCAGCGGTTTTTTCTCCTTTTGTTCCCCCAATATCTTGTGTTGTGAACAGCTTATCCACCGAGAATCCACAGGCTTGACCACAGGGTTTCGCACAGACGCGCTGCCGCCATTAACCTTTGCGTGCCGGAACAGGACATGTCGGTTGGGAGGTCCGATAATGTCGTGATCATGCGCACAGCAATGCTCGCCGCCGGTTCAGGATGTATCCACCCCGGTTGCATAGCGCTGCAGGACCGGACCGACATCCCTGATGATTTCTTCGTGCGATAAGGCCACGACGGGCGGCAGCCGCAGCAGATATCGGCACGTCGCCAGACCCAGCAACTGGCTGGCGACGAGGCCGGCGCGCCGGCCGGCGTCGGAGGGGTCGCCGAACGGTGCCGCAACCGGCCGGACCTGAGTGGCGAATACGTCGCGCACCTTCTCCGCGGCGAATTCATTGGACGCAGCCGAGCGCAGCAGAATGACCGACCATGCCGGTGGCGCTGGGAGAATTCTCCCAAGTGCGAAGAAAACGCCGGATGATTGCGTCGCCGATGGAAGCCCGGTCGGTCACCTGCGTTGCGGGCAGTTGCAGGTCGAACAGCGCCGCCCTGGCGAACAGCTCATCCTTGCTGCGGAAGTAGCCCGGCGAAGGTGCTCGACCTGAGTTGGAGTACACGTTTTCGCGTTCATCATCGCATCGCCAAGTCCTATCGCCATCGGTCGTTGTTCGTCATGGGCGATGCTGCCCATGTGCACAGCTCCGCCGACGGTCAAGGCATGAACACCGGTCTGATCGATGCCGTGGTGCTGGGAGAAGTACTCGGCGACGTGATCAACGGCATCCGCGGCGAAAGCGAACTCGACCTTTACGAGACGCTTCGCCGTCCAGCGGCGCAGGAAGTGATTGACCTCGCGGGCAGGCTGACCGGCATGGCACTCACGCGCACCCCGTTCCGGCGCTTCCTGCGCAACCTCGTCCTCGGCTTCGTCAATATCATCCCGATCGCCAAGCGCAAGATTTCACTGAAGCTGTCAGGTCTCAGCCGGGCCGATATGGCCAAGCTGCCGGCACCGTCACAATCGGGTGTACGCAAGCAGTCCATGAAAAGCGGGCTTAAGCTGGTCGCATGAATCGACAGCGCCCGCTTCCGTGTCCGTATGGGCGAGCATCAAAAATGAAAGCGCCGGCGGAACTGCCGGCACTTTCAGATTTGGCTACACGGTTTGATCAGACGAAGTACTGGCCACCGTTGGCGGTGAGGGTCGAGCCGGTGATGAAGCCGGCGTCTTCGGAAGCGAGGAAGACGACGCAGCGCGCGATCTCTTCCGGTTCGCCAAGGCGGCCGACCGGGATTTGCGGGATGATGCGTTCGTTGAGCACCTTTTCGTCGATTGCCTTGACCATCTCGGTGGCGATGTAGCCAGGGCAGATGACGTTGACGGTGATGCCCGCGCGGGCGCCTTCCTGGGCGAGCGCCTTCGAGAAGCCGATGTCGCCGGCCTTGGCAGCGGAGTAATTGACCTGACCGGCCTGGCCCTTCTGGCCGTTGATCGAGGAGATGGTGATGACGCGGCCGAACTTGCGGTCGCGCATGCCGCTCCACAGCGGATGGGTCATGTTGAAGACACCGGACAGATTGGTGTCGATGACCTCTTTCCACTGCTCGCGGGTGATCTTGTGGAACATGGCGTCGCGGGTGATGCCGGCATTGTTGACCAGTACCGAGACAGGGCCGAGGTCGGCCTCGACTTGTTTGATCCCGGCCGCGCAAGCGTCATAGTCGGCGACCGACCATCTGTAGACCGGGATGCCGGTCCGCGCCTTGAACTTCGCCGCCGCCTCGTCATTGCCGGCGTAGTTCGCGGCAACCGAATAGCCGGCGTTCTTCAAAGCGATCGAGATCGCCGCGCCGATGCCGCGCGATCCACCGGTGACGATTGCAACCTTGGTCATGCATTTTCCCCTTTTTGAAATCGCCCTGTTGTCGGGCTTGGCAGGCACTGGATTTGCTACAGGCACCACATGTGAAACGGGCGGCTTGCGCCGCCCGTTTCAAAGTCTATCAGAAAGCCTCCACGCACATGGCGACGCCCATGCCGCCGCCGATGCATAGGGTGGCCAGTCCCTTCTTGGCGCCGCGTCGGCGCATCTCGAAGACCAGCGTGTTGAAGATGCGGGCGCCAGACGCCCCGATCGGGTGGCCGATGGCGATGGCGCCGCCATTGACGTTGACGATCGCGGGATCCCAGCCCATGTCCTTATTAACGGCGCAGGCTTGCGCGGCGAACGCTTCGTTGGCCTCGACAAGGTCGAGATCCCCTGCCGACCATCCGGCCCGTTCCAAAGCCTTGCGCGAGGCGGGAATGGGTCCGGTGCCCATGATCGCCGGATCGACGCCGGCGGTTGCCCAGGACGCTATCCGCGCCAGCGGGGTGATGCCGCGCCTGGCGGCTTCCGCTTCGCTCATCAGCAGCGCGCCGGCGGCACCGTCATTGATGCCCGAGGCATTGGCGGCCGTCACCGTGCCATCCTTGTCGAAGGCCGGCTTCAGCTTGGTCATGGCATCGATCGTGGCGCCGTGGCGGATGTATTCATCCTGATCGACAACCGTGTCGCCCTTCTTGCCCTTGATGGTGAAGGCGACGATCTCGTCCTTGAACTTGCCCGCCTTCTGCGCGGCCTCGGCCTTGTTCTGGGAGGCCAATGCGAACTGGTCCTGGTCGTCGCGGGTGATCTGGAACTGGCGGGCGACGTTCTCGGCGGTGTTGCCCATGTGGTAGCCGTTGAAGGCGTCCCAAAGCCCGTCCTTGATCATGGTGTCGATCATCTTGTAGTCGCCCATCTTGACGCCGGCGCGCAGGTGCTCGGCGTGCGGCGACAGCGACATCGATTCCTGGCCGCCGGCAATGATCACCTTGGCGTCGCCGGTGGCGATCTGCTGCATGCCGAGCGCGATGGCGCGCAGGCCCGAACCGCAAACCTGGTTGAGGCCCCAGGCGGTGGTCTCCTTGGGCAGTCCGGCCAGGATCGAGGCCTGGCGGGCCGGGTTCTGGCCTTGCGCCGCGGTCAGCACCTGGCCGAGGATGACTTCGTCGATCTCGGCCGGTTCGACCCCGGCACGCGCCAAAAGTTCCTGGACGACGACGGCGCCGAGTTCATGCGCGGGCGTGGCGGCGAAGGCGCCGTTGAAGGAGCCTACAGCCGTGCGCGCGGCGCTGGCAATGACGATGGAAGCGGACATTTTCTTCTCCAGACTTCAAGGGTGTTGTTGTGCCGTTGAGGACTTTTCTTGCCCTTTCCCAATCCCAAGTCAAACCGGAAATCGGCATGGCGCCCATGCGCCGCAAGCAGGCCAAGTCTCGCCGCTCCGGTGGCCCAGCCGCTGCTGCGCAGCATATTTAGCCTGCCATGCAGCATTATATGATCCCGCAGTGCACAAACTGCTTGGAATTGTAAGGCTTTTGCGCATATCCTCAAAAAGGGCGCAATCGTTACCGGCTGCTTACTCAGGCGTGCCGGTGTCCGGGGAGGATGCAGATGGCCGCAAAAGACGACCCGATCATTATCAAGAAATACGCCAACCGCCGCCTCTATAATACGGGGACGAGCACCTATGTGACGCTCGAGGATTTGGCCGAAATGGTCAAGAAGGGCGAGGAATTCACCGTCCAGGACGCCAAGACCGGTGACGACATCACCCATCCGGTGCTGACCCAGATCATTTTCGAGCTGGAGAACAAGGACGGGCAGAACATGCTGCCGATCCCGTTCCTGCGCCAGCTGATCGCCTTCTACGGCGACCAGATGCAGATGATCGTGCCGAGTTTCCTCGAACAGTCGATGATCGCCTTCTCGAAGGAACAGGAGCGGTTCCGCGAGCAGATGAAGGGCGCCATCGGCAAGTCGCCGCTGGACGTGATGAAGATGGCGACGCCGATCAAGGCGCTGGAAGAACAGACGCGCCGCAACATGGAAATGTTCCAGAATGCGATGCGGCTGTTCACGCCATTTCCGCCTCCGGGCTCGGCGCCCGCCGCGGCGCCCGCCGAACCGGCCAGGAAAGAAACGCCGGAAAAGCCGGACGATCTGCAACAGCTGAAGGACCAGATCGCGGCCATGCAGCGCAAGCTCGACACGATGTCGTAAGCGCATAGCGCTCACGACATTTATGGCAGCAATCCTTCATAGCGGCCGCGCGGCCGGATGATGCTGCCGCTCACGATCTGTTCGACCATGTGCGCGGCCCAGCCGACGCTGCGTCCAAGCGCGAACAGGTGGAACGGTGCATCGCGCGGCAAGCCAAGGCCGCGCGTCAGCACGGCCAGGGCAAAATCTATGTTCGGTGAGCGCCGGTCGCGGCAATGGCGGCGGTTTCCAGCGACTGCAACGTCTCGTCGGCGTTGTCGAGGCCCGCCAGAAGCGCTGCGGCCCGGGAATCGCCCTCGGGATAGAGCGGGTGGCCGAATCCTGGCAGTGGCCGGTCGTGGCCAAGCCAGCGCCGGATCGCGGCCTCGGCGCCATGCCGCGCCGCGTCTTCGGCGAGTTGCATCACGGCTTCGCCAGCGCCGCCGTGGCGGGGACCGGACAGTGTCGCCAGGCCCGCCAGCAGACACGCGGCGGGCGAAGCTCCGGTCGAGGCCGCGACGCGGGCCGCGAAAGTCGATGCGTTGAGTTCGTGATCGGCGAGCAGGACAAGGACGTGACGGATCGCTTCCGCGCCATCATCGTCCACCGACCAGCCCCGTGCCAATCGCTGGTGCACCGGTTCTGGTCCCGCCATGGCACCGAGGGCGCTGGCCAGAACGCCGATCGCGTGCGCGGCGTCGGCGCACAGCGAGGCAGCACTTCGTCCAAGCGAAGGCCGCGCCTGGCCGGCTAGCAAGGCGAGTTGCGCAAAGGCCGGGGCGCGACCGATCTGGGGCGGTGCATCTGGCGACGGCGCTTCGAAACTGATCGGGCCGGGCAGAGCCCAGAGCAGTCCGGCGGTTTCTTCCAGCGTGGTACGGTCGGACAGCGCAACCGCGTCCCGGCCCCGATAGATGAGGTGGCCGTGCCAGACTGTCGAGATCGCGGTGACGATCGACGGCTCGCCCCAGGCGATCGCGCTTTCGGCAATGGCCGCAGGGCTGCGCCCGCGCGCCCTTCGCGTCGCCAGCGCCGCGATGTCGTCGGCGCGGTACTGGCTGCGGCGCGGATCGGCTCGATCCGGGCGCATGCCGATGCGGCCGCGGCTGACATAGGCATAGAGCGTCTGCGGCCTCACCCCAAGCCTTTCCAGCGCTTCTTCCCGCGACAGCCATTCCGACATATCGGCCCTGATATTGATTCAGTTGATCAAGATTGATGCTTATGTTGCCCAGCCTTATTTCCCATCGGGAAAAGCTTCAAGGAGACAAGGCTATGGCGAATGGGCTCGATGATGTGGTGGCGGCCGAAACAGTGCTGTCCGATGTGGATGGTCTGGGTGGCCGCCTGACGATCCGCGGCCACTCGCTTGGGGAATTGGCAGGGCGATGGAGTTACGCCCAGGTCGTGCGCCTGCTGCTGGACGGGTTCTTCGACGATCTGCCTGGCGACGCCGAACTGTCGGCAAGGTTGGGTGAGGCTCGCGTCGAGGTGTTCGACCGGCTCGCGGTTTCGCTGCCCTTGCTGGCACCGCTCGATATCTACAGCGCCATGCGCGCCGGCATGGCCTTGCTGCCGGATGGCGAGACGCTGACGGACGCCTTGCGGCTGATCGCGGGGCCCGCGGTGCTGACGCCGGTCCTGCTGCGCCTGCGGCGCGGCGAGCAGCCGATCGCACCCGACGGTAAGGCGGATCATGCCGCCGACATGTTAGGGATGCTCAAGGGTTCCGTCCCGTCGCCGGCATTGGCAAAGGCGCTCGACACCTATCTGGTCACCGTCTGTGACCATGGCCTCAATGCCTCGACCTTCGCCACCCGCGTCGTTGCTTCGACCTTGGCGGGCCTGACATCGTCGGTGCTGGCCGGCCTTGGCGCGCTCAAGGGCCCGCTGCATGGCGGCGCGCCTGGTCCTGTCATTGAGATGCTCGACGCCATCGCCGCGCATGGCGACGCTGCCGGCTGGCTGCGCGACAAGATCGCGCATGGCGAGCGCATCATGGGCTTCGGCCATCGCATCTACCGCGTGCGCGATCCGCGTGCCGATGTGCTGAAAGCAGTGGTGCGCAAGCTTGGCGGCGAGGGCGACACCGGCCGCCGGCTGGCTTTCGCCGAGGGGGTCGAGCAAACCGCGCTCGACGTGCTTCGGATCGCCAAGCCGCAGCGCTCGCTGCAGACCAATGTCGAATTCTACACCGCGCTGGTGCTGGAAGCGGCGGGATTTCCGCCCGGTGCCTTCAGCAATGTCTTTGCCGCCGGGCGCGTTGCCGGCTGGGTCGCGCACGCGCGCGAGCAGCAGACGACCGGACGGCTGATCCGTCCGCAGTCCCGCTATGTCGGGCCGGTGCCGGACCTCGTCGCCTAGATTCTCTGTTTGTTTCGAGAGCTACGGCCTCTCCGCATTGCAGCGGAGGGGCTTTTCGCATGACCGAAACTTCATGTGATCACGCGACCGTGTTCGTGTTCTTGCCTTGGTCCGTCCTTATATGCTGCACTGCAACATAGGCCGGCGACAGCTGCTTCCCTCCAATGACGTTGGGGCAGGCCGGCGCATCAGGATGACAGGAACGCCATGACGAAGAACGGCAAGGCGGAGGAAAAGAAAAAGATCAACATCGCCCTTCAGGGAGGCGGCTCGCATGGGGCCTTTTCCTGGGGCGTGCTCGACCGGCTGCTGGAGGACGGCAGGCTTGAGATATCGGCGGTTTCCGGCACCAGCGCCGGCACCATGAACGCGGTCGCATTGGCCGATGGTTTCGTGCGTGGTGGGGTTGAGGGCGCCAGGCGGAAGCTGGACGATTTCTGGCAGGCGGTGGCGGCAAAGGGCCGGTTCAGCCCGGTGCAGCGCATGCCGTGGGATGTCGCCTGGGGCAACTGGTCGATCGAGAACACGCCGGGCTATGTGTTCTTCGACACCATGTCGCGGGTGTTTTCGCCCTATGTCGCCAACCCGCTCGGCCTCAATCCGCTGCGCGATGTGGTCGCGCGGGAGATTGACTTCGAGAATGTTCGCGCCTGCAAGTCGATGGAACTGTTCATCTCCGCCACCAATGTCGAGACAGGGCAGTTGCGGGTGTTTTCCGATGGCGAGATCGACCTCGACACGGTGATGGCGTCGGCCTGTCTGCCGCAACTGTTCCGCGCCGTCGAGATTAAGGGGGTGCCCTATTGGGACGGCGGTTATGGCGGCAATCCGGCGCTCTACCCGTTCTTCAAGACGGCGGCGACCGAGGACGTGCTTCTGGTGCAGATCAATCCGGTGGTGCGCGAGGGAACGCCAAAAAGCGCCAACGAGATCCAGAACCGCATCGACGAGATCACCTTCAATGCCGGCCTGCTGCGCGAATTCCGCTCGATCGCCTTCGTCAAGGAACTGATCGCCGCAGGCCGTCTGCCGCATGGCGAATATCGGGACATCCGCATGCATCGCATCGATGCCGACGAGGCGTTCAAGGATCTGTCGGCATCGTCCAAGGTCAATGCCGAATGGGCCTTCCTGACCTATCTGCGCGACCTCGGCCGCACCGCCGCCAGCGACTGGCTGGAAGAGAATTACGAAGCGGTCGGCAAGCGGGCTACGCTCGATCTCTCGGGCGAACTCGATGACGGGTTCAAGCCGGTACGCGGTCCCGCACCCGGCCGTCGGGTGAAGGAATTTCTCGCCGTGCGCAAAAACCTGGAGACCGAGCGCCGTCGGGCCTGAATCTGACGGCACAGGCTTCGAGGGGCAGCGTTTGCCGGCAATCGCGGGCGTAATCCGCGGAGCTTCAGAGAGGTCGTGGCGTGACAGCAACCTTGGCGTGCGGAAGGAGCCCTCATCATCCTGACGTCTGCTGCCACTGACGGTCAGTGGCACCGCCCCAGGGGCGCTCGTTACCTGCTAACCGGCAGCGCTCGATACAGAATTGCGATTGGGACGAATACCCCCGGCGTTCCCGCCCCTGCCTCGCGCCGCGCCCGACATCGCACGTGTCAGGGCACGACGATTCAGGACGTTATCGCGCCGGCTCATTGGCGTTTTCAGCGTCTGGTTTGACTTCGGTGCATTGGGATCGGCAAGCCTGATCCGAAGGGGCTGCCGTGCCTTTTCCTGAGCGATTCCAGGCTTTTGGCTGAGTATCGTGGCGCCGCAACCATTGTCCCTCGCCGATCGCACTGACGCGGATCGTCGGTTTGTGCCCGAACTCCAATCAGCGACGTGATGCGGATCGCGACTGTATTCCGGAGACGGCCCATGACGAGCGGGGCTGGTCGCCCCGTAGCCGGCGTGTCAGGGCCTGCGTGAGCCGGCGGGCCGCTTCGTCAAGTAGACTGGCAAGTCAAGAAGAACCGTTTCATGGCTGCCACACCTTGTCCGTCTATGCAATGCTGCTGCAACTTTAGGACTATATTGCGATGCAACTTTGATGTAGAAGCGCGCTCGCCGATCACGGCAATTTGAACACGGTCATGCGCGCACCCATATCGGCGACGCGCCCGCGTCATAAGACGCGGTGCTGGCCGAACCCGCAGTGGAAAAATGACGATGCCTAAAATCAGGTTTCACAAGCTTGCAGCCATTGTTGTGCTCATCGGTTTCGCCGCGTGGATGGCGACAGGCGAGTTCTCGTCGGTCGGCAGCGTAGCGGCCAACAAGGCCAAGGCAGCCGAGGTCGAGCAGGGCAAGGCGCCGGACGCGAGCAAGCCGAAGACGGCGGAAGCCGAACCGAAGGCCCCGCTGCGCACCGTCGCGGTGGTGACGCCGCCTCGCAAGACCTATGCGCGCGCCATCCGCATTTCCGGGCTGACCGAAGCCGACAAGCGCGCGGTGCTGGCAACCCGCGTTGCCGGCGTCATCGACAAGCTGCCGGTCAAGCAAGGCGATCACGTCAAGACCGGCGACCTGGTGCTGATGCTCGCCGCCGAGGAAAAGATCTCGATGGCCGCCAACGCCAAGCAGCTTGTTGCGCAGCGCAAGGCCGAGCTCGACGCCGCCGAGCGGCTGGCCAAGACAGGCAACTTGCCGAAGCTGCAGCTCGACACCGCCCGCTCCAATCTGACCCAGGCGCAATCCCTGCTGGACACCGCGCAGGCCGAGCTCGACCGCAACGAGGTAAAGGCGCCGTTTGACGGCGTCATCGACCGGGTGCCGGTGGAACTCGGCAGCTCCGTCATGCAGGGGGGCGAGGTGGCGACCATCCTCAAGCTCGATCCGGTGATCGCGCGCGGCGAGATCAGCGAGCGCGATCTCGGCTACCTCAAGATCGGTGATAAGGCCAGCGTTAGGCTGGTCAGCGGCCAGACCGTCGAAGGCACCGTGCGCTATATCAGCCGTGACGCCTCGTCGGCGACCCGCACCTTCCGTGTCGAGATCGCAATCCCCAATGCCGATGGCTCCGTGCCGGCCGGCATGACGGCGGAAATCCAGCTCAGCGCGTTGCCGACCGACGCCGTCTTGCTGCCGCGCTCGGTGGTGACGCTCGGCGACAAGGGCGATCTCGGCATCCGCGCCGTCGGCAAGGACAACAAGGTGGCATTCTTCCCGATCGACCTGGTCGACGATACGCCGACCGGTCTCGTGCTCGGCGGCATCCCGGCCGACGCGCGCATCATCGTCGCCGGCCAGGAACTGGTGAAGGAAGGCGATGAGGTCAAGCCGATCGAGGCCGACCAGGCGACCATCAACAAGCTGATCGGCGAAGCCACCGCCGGGACGCAGTAGCGCGAGGCGCCGGCGCCGGGCCTTGTCCGGCGACAGCATGTCCGTTCGCCACTCCCGAAAGCAACAGCAGGCATAAGTCATGGATATCGTCAGACTCGCAATCAACAATGCCCGCCTGACCATCTCGGTCCTGGTCTTCCTGCTGATTGCAGGCTGGGTCGCCTACCAGTCGACACCGAAGGAAGCGGAACCCGACGTTCCGATTCCGATGATGTATGTCAGCCTCATCTATCAAGGCATTTCGCCTGAAGATTCCGAGCGCCTTCTGCTGCGGCCGATGGAAAGCAAGCTGAAGAGCCTGAAGGGCCTCAAGGAGATGCGCTCGGCCGCTTTCCAGGGCGGCGGCTATGTGCTGGTCGAGTTCCAGCCGCAGACGAACCTGGCGACGGCACTGCAGGATACGCGCTCCAAGGTTCAGGACGGCAAGGCCGACCTGCCGCAGGCGGCCGAGGAGCCCGTCGTCACCGAGGTCAACATTTCCGAATTTCCGGTGCTCGTCGTCACGCTGTCGGGCGAATTGCCCGAACGCGTGCTGGCGGCCGCGGCGCGCGAACTGCGTGACCGCATCGAGGAAGTGCCCGGCGTTCTGGAAGGTTCCCTGCAGGGCTCCCGCGACGATCTGGTCGAAGTCGTCATCGATCCGATGAAACTGTCTTCCTATGGCTTGCAGCTCGATCAGCTGATCGGCGCAGTCGGTGCGTCCAACAGCCTGGTCGCCGCCGGCAACATCGAGGGCTCCCAGGGTAAATACGCAGTCAAGGTGCCGTCGCTGATCGAGAAGCCCGAGGATGTGGCGGCACTTCCCGTGGTTGCCGGTCCCAATGCCGTGGTTCAGGCCAAGGACATCGCGACGATCCGCTCGACCTTCGCCGATGCCGCGACGATCACGCGCCTCAACGGCAAGCCGGCCATCGCCATCGAGGTCAAGAAGCGCATCGGCGCCAATCTGATCGACACGCTCACCAAGGTCAGGGAGGTGTCCGACACCTTCGTCAAGACCATGCCCGAAGGGATGCACGTCACCTACACGCAGGACAAGTCGGTCTTCGTCAACCAGTTGCTCGGCGATCTGCAGAACCACGTGATGATCGCCGTCATCCTGGTGTTCATCGTCATCCTCTACGCACTGTCCGGGCGCGCCTCGCTGCTCATCGGGCTGGCCATTCCGTCATCATTCCTGATCGGCATCCTGCTGCTGGCCATGATGGGCTACACGATCAACATGATCGTGCTGTTCAGCCTGATCCTGGCCGTCGGCATGCTGGTCGACGATGCCATCATCGTCACCGAGTTCGCCGAGCGACGGATGAGCGAGGGCATGCCGAAGCAGGAAGCCTTCGCGCTTGCCGCCAAGCGCATGGCCGGTCCGGTCATCGCGGCAACGATGACGCGAATCGCCGCCTTTTCGCCGCTGCTGTTCTGGCCGGGGATCATCGGCGATTTCATGAAGTACATGCCGATCACGCTGATCGTCACGCTGTCGGCCTCGATGCTCTATGCGCTGGTCTTCGCGCCGACGCTGGGGGCGATCTTCGCCAAGGCGCCGCAGCATCACGACGATGGCAATCGCGATGGCTGGTATATGGCTGTCGTCAAGCAGGCAGTACGCTTCCCCATCACCGTGATGATGCTGACCGTCGTCTTGCTGGCTGGCATCTTCGTTGGTTATTCGAAGTACGGAGCCGGCGTCGAGTTCTTCCCGAGCGTCGAACCCGACTACGGTCTGCTCTATGTGCATGCCCGCGGCAACCTTTCGCTGGCCGAAATGGATACCGCGACCAAGATCGCCGAAAACCGGCTGCTCGGCTGGCCGGGCGTGAAGTCGGTCTATACCCGCGTCGGCAAGTCCGAGGGCGGCGGCCAGGATGTTCCAGAAGACGTCGTCGGCGTCATCCAGTACGAATTCATCGATTGGCGCGAGCGTAAATCGGCCAACGATATCCTGAACGACCTGCGTGGCGTCATGGCCGGCATTCCCGGCGTCGATGTCGAGGTGCGCGTGCCGGAAGCCGGCCCCCCGACCGGCAAGCCGATCCAGATCAGGCTTTCGGCCATCGACCCCAAGGGATTGGACGAGAAGGCGCGCGAAGTCGCGGCACGCATCGCCAAGGTGCCCGGCGTCATCGACATTTCCGATGGCTTGCCGCCGCCCGGCGTCGACTGGGCACTCGAGGTCGACCGAGCCAAGGCTGCCCAGCATGGCATCAGCCCGACCTCGGTCGGGACGGTGGTGCAGCTCGTCACCAACGGCCTGAAGCTTTCGGAATACCGGCCTGCCGGTGCTGACAAGGCGGTCGACATCCGGCTGCGCTTGCCGGAGGACCGGCGCACGCTGTCGACGCTCGACGAGCTCAGGGTGCAGACCTCGCAAGGATCGGTGCCGATCTCGAACTTCGTGGTGCGCAAGGCGAAGCCGAGCGTCGGCATCCTCAACCGCATCGACGGCGCCCGCACCGTGGTGGTGCAGGCCAACGTCGCCGCCGGCGCCCAGGTCGCCGCCGTGCAGCAGGAGGTCACCCAGGCGGTCACCGACATGAATCTCGGCAGCGGCATACGCTGGAAGCTTGCCGGCTCGAACGAGGACAGCGCAGAGGCCAGCGCCTTCCTCAGCAAAGCCTTCGGTGCCGCTATCTTCCTGATCTTCTTGGTGCTGCTGGCGCAGTTCAACAAGTTCACCAGCGTCTGGCTGGTGCTGTCCTGCGTGGTCATGGCGACGATCGGCGTGTTCCTCGGACTGCTGATCACGGGCGAGACGTTCGGCATTGTCATGTCGGGCATCGGCGTCATCGCGCTGGCCGGCGTGGTGGTCAACAACAACATCGTGCTGATCGACACCTACGACCGGCTGCGTGAAGAGGGCTGGGACAAGATGGACGCGGTGCTGCAGACCTGCCGCGAGCGTGCCCGCCCGGTCGTGCTGACGGCGGTATCAGCCATTCTCGGCGTGCTGCCGATCGCCTTCGGGCTTGGGCTCGAAATCTTCCATCACGAGACGACGATCAACGCGCCGTCGACGCAATGGTGGATTTCGCTGTCCTCGGCGATCGTCTTCGGCCTGTCCTTCGCCACCATCCTGACGCTGGTGGTGACGCCGTCGATGCTGATGGTGTTCACGCGCGCCAAGGTCAAGCCCGGTGCGCGGCGCGGCTGGTTCGGCCGCCTGTTCCGGCGCGGCAAGGGCGAGATCTCGTCCCAAGGGCCTTTGGCGGATGTCGGCGCCGAGCCGGCAGTCAGCTTCCCGAAGGCCGCGGAATAGAGCGTTTCGCAAGCCAAGCAACAAAGGCCGTCCGGGAACAACCGGGCGGCCTTTTGCATTGTTCCCTCGAATGCAACCAGACGGCGAGGGCTCAAAATGACGATCAGCACACTTCTCGTTATCATCCTGATCCTGATCCTGATCGGCGCGGTGCCGGCATGGCCGCATTCGCGCTCCTGGGGTTACGGACCATCGGGCATTGTCGGCGTCATCCTGGTCGTGGTGCTGATCCTGCTTGTGCTGGGAAGGATCTGACCGGCAACGATTCAACGCCGAGTCCTGCAAGCAAGCTCGCGATCAGGCGGCCTGGCGCCGTGCGGGCGCGACGGCGATGCCGATATCCTGCAAGGCTTTGTTCACCGCCTGATCGAGCGGCGTATGCGGGATTTCGCCGATGATCCCTTCCAGCCGCGTCGAGGCCAGCCGGTGGGGCTCGAAGCGCAGGTATGACATCGAGACGATCTCGCGCCACATCGCCACAAACGGGCTGCCGGCGCGCAGCACCCACCAGGGCATGGAAGTCATCTTGAGCTGATGGCCGACGGCCTTCTCGGCGGCCGCCTTGATCTGAAGGTCGGTGACGGCGTGTCCCGGAAAGTTCAGCGTCTCATAGAAGCCGAGCTTGTCGAGATTGCGGGCCAGCGCGACGAAGCCGACTGCGAAGTCCGGGAGATAGGCCCATTCATGCACGAGATCGGACGGACCAGGCGCGGTGTAGATGCCCTTGTTGATCTTGGCGGCGACGATCTGGTCGAACCAGGAGCCGCTGCCGGTGCCACCGAAGAAATCGCCGGCGCGCAGAAGAATCGTGCGCACGCGGCCGGCCGCGGCCTCACGGCGGAACAAATCCTCCATGGCGCAGCGAATGCGGCCTTTTTCCGTGGTCGGATGGAAGGGGGTGTCTTCCGTAATCACCGCCGGCATTGGCGAGCCGTAATTGTAGACGGTGCCGGGGAAGAGGTGCAGCGCGCCGTTGGCATGGCAGGCGGCCATGACATTTTCGGCCATCGGCAGGCACTTGCCCCAGTCGGTGTAGATCGGGTTGAGGCCGTTGAAGATGATTTCGACGCCCTCGGTGGCCTCGATCAGCGATTGACGGTCCAGCGCATCGCCGGCAACCGCCGTGACGCCCTCAAGTTCGGCCGGCACCATCCCGGTACGAGTGACGGCGCGGACGTCGAAACCGGCGTCGATGAAGGCCTTGGCAACCACGCGACCGAGCCGGCCATTGGCGCCGAGAATTGCGATCTTGGTCATTCTTCGTCTCCTTGTTCGTTTTGAAGTGCGAGGTTCGTTTTTGAAGTGCGGGGGGTTGTTCTGAATGCGGGGTTGCCGTGAAGCGACGGGACAAGCCCGCCGCTTTCTGGATCTTCCGAGGACCGCCGTTCAGCGGCTGCCGAAGAGGTCGCGGTTGCTACCCGGCACGACAGGCTTCTGATTGGTCGGCTCCGATTCGCTGATCGACGTGGTGGTCACATTGTCGGTGGTGACGACGGTCGTTTGGGTGGCATTGTCCGAGCCAAACTTGTCGCTGCCGCAAAAGCCGTGTTGGCGGCGATGAGGAGGGCGGCGGTTGTGAGTGCGATCTTGGTCATTGGATTACTCCTGATTGGTTGTTGCAGTCCGTATCGGTGTTTGCAGGGTGAATATGATTGCTTCATTGATGAATTGAAATTGACTAGGAATGCAGTTTTGATATTCATTATTGAATGGAAGACATCGACTGGAACCTGATCAAGAGCTTTGTCACCGTGGCGGAAACCGGCAGCCTGTCGGCCGCGGCGCGAAAGCTGTCGGCAAGCCAGCCGACGCTTGGTCGTCACATCGGGGAGTTGGAACAGGCGCTCGGCGTCACGCTTTTCCGGCGCGGGCGAAACGGCTACGCGCTGACGGAAGCGGGAGCCACGCTATTCGAACGCGGCAAGGTGGTGAGCGAACAGGCTAGTGCCTTCTCACGGCTCGCGCTGGGCTCGGTCGAGGCGATCGAAGGCACGGTGCGGATTGCTGCCAGTGAAGTGGTGGCCGCCTATGTGCTGCCCGACATGATGGCGCGGCTCGGCATCGAGGAACCCGGCATCGAGGTCGAGATCGTTGCGTCGAACCAGGTCGAGAACTTGTTGCGCCGGGATGCCGACGTTGCCATCCGCATGGTCAAGCCGGCGCAGAACGAACTGGTGGCGCGCAAGGTCTGCGATATCTCGCTCTGCGCCTGCGCGGCCATCTCCTATCTCGATGGGCGCGGCCGTCCCATGGGGCCGGCCGATCTCGTCCATCACGCTTTGATCGGCTTCGATCGCAGCGACGAGATGATCCGAGCCTTTTCCCAGTATGGTATCCCGGTCACCCGTAGCAGTTTCCGCTTCAGGGCCGACAATCAGACCGTGCTCTGGGAAGCGGTGCGGGCAGGAAACGGCATTGGTCTTGGCCAGGAGCCGCTGGCAGACCGCGATCCGCTGGTGGAAAAGGTGTTGCCCGGACTGCCATTGCCTGCTCTCCCGATATGGCTGGCCATGCATCGCGACGTGCGCGGCAGCGTGCGCATCCGCCGTGTGGCTGACTTTCTCCATGAGGAGTTGAAGCGCTATTCGGCAGGTGCCGCGTCAGGAGCGAATTCGGCGCGGTGAGCCAATCCAGCCATCAGCAAGACGACGATCAGCAGAACCGCCATGGCGATGAAGATCGGGCCGAAGCTGGAATGCTCGGCGACGAAGCCGATCGCCGACGGCGCCACCAGAATGCCGGAATAACCCATGGTGGTGACGACGCTCATGCCAGTGCCCGACGACATGCCTTCCTGGTTGCCGCCGGCCGAAAAGATGATCGGCACCATGTTGGCGATGCCGAAGCCGCACAGCGCAAAGGCTGATATGGCGAGCCAGGGCGAGGGCGACAGGCCGGCGATCAGCATGCCGGCGGCCGCGACGATGGCTGAGCCGCGCAGTGTCATCACCGCGCCGAAGCGGTTGCGGACGCCATCACCGAAAAAGCGCATGATCGCCATGACGCCGGAGAAGGCCGCATAGGCAAGGCCGGCGATGGCGAGGTCGGCGCCGAGTTCCTGCCGCAGATAGAGCGCCGCCCAATCGAGCACCGCGCCCTCGGAAATCATCGTCAGCAGGGCCATCAGGCCGATCAGGTAGACCAATGGATTTGCCGGCAGAGCGAATTTATGATGCTCGGCCGCCTGCGGCCTGTTTTCGGCCACGATATGGGGGACCGCCGCCGCGATTGCCGCGAAGGCAAGCGCGGTCACCACCGAAGCATGGGCGAGGTGGCCATAATTCTGGATGGCAAAGCCGCCAAGGGCGCCGCCGGCGAAACCGCCGAGGCTCCAGAAGCCGTGCGACGAGGACATGATGGCGCGCCCCAGCCGCCGTTCCACCACCACCGCATTGGCATTCATGGCTACATCCATGCCGCCGATCGAGCTGCCGAAGATGAACATGGCGACGGCCGCCAGCGGCACGTCGGGCGCCAGCGCCACGACCAGCAGGCCGAGGCTGCCGCAAAGACCGAACCAGCGCAGCACGGTGCGCGAGCCATGTTTGGAGATCAGGTGGCCGCACCATGTCATGGCGGTGACCGCGCCGGCCCCGAACAAAAGGATCAGCAGGCCGAGCGTGAATTTCGAGATGTCCAGCCGCGTCAGGAATACCGGAATCTGTGGCGCCCAGCTGCCGGTCAGGAAGCCATTGGCGAGGAAAATAGCCGCGACTGCCCATCGGCCGCGAATGGCAGTCTGCAAGGCGTTCGGCGCGTTCATGAGGCGAATCCGGTCAGAAAATGGCTTTGCCCGGCAAATTAGATCGATTCAATTTTCAGTCAAGCGCTCTTTCGGGAAAGCATTTGGGCCAAACGGACTCAGTGATCCTTGGCTTCGAATTCCGCCTTCGTGGCGTCCGAAGCCTCTGTCTGGTTGAGCGCCTGCCACTGCGCATAGGGCATGCCGTAGACGATCTCGCGCGACTGGTCCTTCGAGAGATCGACACCCTCGGCATTGGCCGCCTCGCGATACCAGTTCGACAGGCAGTTGCGACAGAAACCTGCGAGGTTCATCAGGTCGATATTCTGCACGTCGCCGCGTTCGCGCAAATGCTCGACCAGCCGGCGAAAGGCAGCGGCTTCGAAGTCGCGCTTCTTTTCGTCGCTGAGTTCGGTCATCGAAACCTCCGTCATAGCGGCCCGGTACGCGAGCCGAACATCTTTACCGCATGTATATCGGGACGGCGGTCGATGGCGTCAACGATCGGCGCCAGCCGTTCGGCCCAGGCGATGGCGCCCTTCTGGTCCGCTATCAGGTCCTGGCGGATTTCGATCAGCGCGTGGGCATAGCCATTGACGATGGCGTGCTTGAACATGGTGTCGCCGTGCAGAGCGCCGTCATACGGTTCGTTGTTGCCGACGACGAGGTTTTTGTCTTCAGCCAGCATGTCGATCAGCAGCCGCGCCACCCGGTCGTCCTTGTCCCAGAGGATGCCGACGTGCCAGGGCCGCTGCTTGCCTTGCATGGCAGGCGTGAAGGAGTGCACCGAGAAGATGAAGGGCGCCTTGCCGGCGGCTTGCGCGACCGATGCAATCATGGCGCCGATCGCATCGTGATAGGGACGGTAGAAGCGATCAAGCCGACTTTCGCGTTCCTCCGGCGCCAGGGGATAATTTCCCGGAATCATGGTGCCGTCGTAGAGCTGGCGAATGAGGGTTGGATCATCCTCGCCGCGGTTGGGATCGATCAGCAGCCGTGAGAAATTGGCGAGCACCGCAGGCGCATCCAGCAGGGCCGCCAGTTCGCGCGTCACGGCTTCGACGCCGATGTCGTAAGCGATATGGCGGTCGAATTCGACCGACGGCAGCCCCAGGCTGCCATACTCCTCCGGCAGGTCGCGGCGCGCATGATCGGTCAGGAGCACGATGCCCCGCTTGCGGTCGCCCTCGACGATATCGAATGGCGCGAAAACTGTGGATCGGGTCATTGGCGGGAAATGGGCTGTTCGCTGGCTTCCGGGGAGGGTGCTATCGTCATTCCACGAAGACGACGCGTGCGCAATGCCGTTGTTTGGCCAAGGTTTCCGCTGAAATCTGGCAAGGGGCGACGGATGGTGCGCCGGAAGCCTTCCTAAATCGATTGGATTGGTTGAAACGGTGCGTTGACATGCGCCCGGACTTTTCCGAAAAGGGGCGCAGAGAGATGCTGATGTGGTTCTTGAGGGGTTTTGGAATGGGTTCCGCCGGCAGGCAGCGCATGCGCTCCGGCTTCGCCATGCCGCTCCTGATCCTGACCGTCGGCGTGTCGGCAATGGTCATGGCCTCGCCGGCGCGCGCCGATTTCCGCGTCTGTAACGCCACACAGAACCTGGTCGGCGTCGGCATCGGCTATCGTGCCAAAGCCGGCTGGATCACCGAGGGCTGGTGGCATATCGAAGGATCGAGCTGCAAGACGTTGATCGAAGGGCCGCTGTCATCAAGGTTTTATTATCTTTATGCAGAAGACGCGGAGCGCGGTGGACGCTGGGACGGCCCGATCAACATGTGCGTGGCTGAAAAAGAGTTCAAGATCGCCGGCGTAAGCGACTGCGTCGCCCGAGGCTTCCAGCGCGCCGGATTCCAGGAATATGACACGGGCGAACAGGCAAGCTGGATGGTCCAGCTCACCGATGAGCCCGCAACGGGAGGCGCCCCAGCCGCCCCGGGAACGAATAGTCAATGAGACGTAGCCGCAAGGTCAAGATCCTAGCCACAATCGGTCCGGCCTCCTCGTCCGAGGAGATGCTGCAGAAGCTGTTTGAAGCTGGTGCGGATGTCTTCCGCATCAATATGAGCCATACCGATCATGAGCTGATGCGCACGCTGGTCGCACGCATCCGCGCCGTCGAGGAAAAAGTCGGCCGGCCGATCGGCATCCTGGCCGACCTGCAAGGTCCGAAGCTGCGCGTCGGCAAGTTCGCCAACGGCAAGGAAGTGCTGACGTTGGGCCAGACGTTCACGCTTGACGACAATCCCGAGCCCGGCACCTCGACCAGGGTCTACCTGCCGCATCCTGAAATCCTGAGTTCGGTCGAGGCTGGCCATCGCCTCCTGATCGACGACGGCAAGCTCGAGCTGAAGGCGGTGAAGAGCGACGGCAAGTCGATCGTCTGCACCGTCATTGCCGGCACTGCCATTTCCGACAAGAAGGGCGTCAGCCTGCCCGACACCGACCTGCCGGTCGGCGCGCTGACCGAGAAGGACCGCAAGGACCTCGACGCGGTGCTCGCCACGGGCGTCGACTGGGTCGCGCTGTCCTTCGTGCAGCGGCCGGAAGACTTGGCCGAAGCGCGCAAGATCGCGCGCGGCCGCGCGCTTATCATGGCCAAGATCGAAAAGCCGCAGGCCGTCACCCGCCTGGCCGAGATCATCGAATTGTCTGACGCTCTGATGGTCGCCCGCGGCGATCTCGGCGTCGAGATGCCGCTGGAAGCCGTGCCAGGCATCCAGAAGCAGATCACGCGCGCCGCGCGCCGCGCCGGCAAGCCTGTGGTGGTCGCCACGCAGATGCTGGAATCGATGATCACCGCCCCTGTGCCGACCCGCGCCGAGGTCTCCGACGTTTCGATCGCCGTCTTCGAAGGCGCCGACGCCGTCATGCTGTCGGCGGAATCGGCGGCGGGCGCTTATCCGGTCGAGGCGGTTGCCATGATGAACCGCATCGCCACCAAAGTCGAAACAGATCCGACTTATGCCGGCATCATCAACGCACAGCGTTCGGAGCCGGAAGCGACCGGCGCCGACGCCATTTCGCTGGCCGCCCGCGAAATCGCCGAAACGCTGAAACTGTCGGCGATCGTCACCTACACGGCATCAGGCACCACCGGCCTGCGCGCCGCGCGCGAGCGCCCGCAAGTACCGATCATCGCGCTGTCGCCGATCCTCAACACGGCGCGGCGGCTGTCGCTTTTGTGGGGCACGCATTGCGTCGTGTCGCCGGACGCCACTGATCTCGACGACATGGTCAACCGCGCCTGCCGCATTGCGCTGGAAGAAGACTTTGGCAAGCCGGGCGACCGGGTGATCATCACCGCAGGCGTGCCGCTGCGGACCCCGGGATCGACCAACATGCTGCGCATCGCCTATGTCGGATCGGAAACCGGCCGGTAATCGGCCGCCAGCCTGGTCGCGATCCTGAGCGCTCTTGCCGCGGCTTCCGCTGGAGAAACCGGCCTGCGCGAGGGATAGGGTCGTACGGATACTGATCGGGGCCCAGTACATGCCGCTCAGGTCCTGATGGCATCTTGCGATGACCATTTTCGGATGGCATGCATCAGGTCGGCGCGAGCTCCGCTCCAGGTTCCTTGATGTCGGCGCATTTGCCCACGCCATAGGCGTCGCCGGCAACCCGTGTCTCCACCTTCCTGGCAATCGCCTCCAGATCGATGTCCCTGCCGGCGACCCTCTCGACGGCGCCGATGACGAGGTCGGGGGCGATCCAGTCCGGCTTGTGACCGAGATTATGCACCCAGACGAGCTCGGCACCTGAGATGTCGCGCACCAGGCCAACGGAATGGATATGCGCGTAGACGACCTTGTCGCGATCGCCGGAGATGACCACGGCCGGCGCCGTGATTTCTTTGTAACGCGGCGCGGCGCCAAGCGCATAGCGATAGAGCCCGGCAACGTCGGTGGCATTGGCGCGGAAGGCCGATGGCCGCAGCACCAGCGGGATCGCGGCTGACGCGAGATAACTGTCCGGCACCTTGTTGGGCGAGAAGACGCAGGTCGTGGTATCAGCCATCCGCAACGTTCCCGCAGGATAGCTCAGGGTCTCGGAGAACAGCCGGCCGATCACCGGAATGACGGTCAGGTCGTAGTACCAGGACGTCGCGCCGCCCGGCCAGGGATGGGTTGCCGGTGCCAGGAAGACGAGGCCGAGCGTCTTGTCCGCATGCTCGCGGCCGAAAGCCGCCGTCACCACGCCGCCGAAGGAATGGCCGACAATGATTGCCTTCCTGATGCCGAGACGGTCCATCAGTGCGGCAATGGTTGCGGCTTGCGCCGATGGGTCCTCATTGTTGCCTGGGCCGCGTCCCGACCAGCCAAAGCCCGGCCGGTCGAAGAACAGCATTTCGGCACGGCCTTCGAGCAGTGGCCTCAACGGCAGCATCTGATCCCTGAGATTGGCGCTGGCGCCATGGATGAAGACGATCGGAGGCAGATCCGCATCGGCTGGGGCGGGAATGTGGACATAGTGGATGAGGGCGCCGTCGATGTCGGCGAATTCGCCGGCCGGCGGACTGCGGTGCTCGATCACCCATGAGCCGACGCGGGTCACGCCGACAAGGGCAAGGACTAGCGCCATCAGGAAGGCGAGCGCGGCATAGATCAGGTTCATGCGGGGATATGGGAATGGAGGGATAAGTAGGGGAGT
>NZ_VFUI01000024.1:0-67585 GCF_006440535.1 Mesorhizobium sp. B2-5-13
GACGAGCCAACCGCCTTGTTCCCAAGGAACGCCTCGACAAAGCTCATCTGTCCCGTCCGCTTCACCGCCATCGCAAATCCCTCCGAGCAATAATCGAAGTGAATCACAATGCCAGAATTGCGCAACAGGCCCCATCAGGGGGAGATGTCCGGCAGGACAGAGGGCGGCGCCGTAGAACTCGACGGGATAGCCAGGAGGAGAAAACATGGTCTACGCAACATCGGATGGATCGACGCGCCAGCGTCTGCGGGTCGGCATGGTCGGCGGCGGCCGCAATGCCTTTATCGGCGCGGTGCACCGGCTGGCCATGCGCCTCGACGACCAGATCGTGCTGGTTGCCGGAGCGCTGTCGTCCGACCCGGACAACGCCGCCGCCTCGGCCGCCGAGATCGGCATCGCGCCGGAGCGCAGCTATGCCGATTACCGCGCCATGGCCAAGGCAGAGGCCGCGCGGCCGGATGGCATCGAGGCGGTCGTCATCGTCACGCCCAACCATCTGCACGCGCCGATCGCCACCGCCTTTCTCGAGGCCGGCATCGACGTGATCTGCGACAAGCCGCTGTCGACGACGCTCGGTGACGCCGAAGCCCTGGTGGCGCTGGCGCGCGCGAAAAAGCGCCGCTTCGTCGTCACGCTCAACAACACCGGCTACGCCATGGTGCGCCAGGCGCGCGAAATGGTGATGGCGGGCGAGCTTGGCCGGATCCTATCGGTGCATGGCGCTTATATCCAGGACTGGCTGACCAAGCCGATCGACGCCGACGGCCAGAAGCAGGCGGAGTGGCGCACGGATCCGGCAAGGGCAGGGCAGTCAGCGGTGCTGGCCGATATCGGCGTGCACGCCTTCAACCTGGCAAGCTTCATTTCCGGCCGCGAGGCCGAGACGGTGTCGGCCGACCTGTTCACCGCGGTGCCCGGACGCCGGCTGGACGACAATGCCCATGTGCTGGTGCGCTGGACCGACGGCGCGCGCGGCACGATTCTCGCCAGCCAGACATCGCCCGGCCACTACAACGATCTCTCCGTGCGCATCTATGGCGACAAAGCCGGGCTCGAATGGTCGGGCGCGCGGCCGGAGGAACTGCGCTTTTCCGCCCATGGCGAGGAAACCCGCACGCTGGTGCGCGGCGGCCATGGCTCGACGGCTGAATCCCGCCGCGTGTCGCGCATGCCGGCGGCACACCCGGAGGGCTATATCGAGGCCTTCGCCAATTTCTACCGCGACGCCGCCGACATCATCCGCGCCCACCGCTCGGGAGGCGCGGTCGATCCGGCGCGCGCGGCGCAGGTGCCCGACGTGATCGATGGCGCGCGCGGCGTGAAGTTCGTCGCCGCCGCGGTGGAGTCGAACGCGGCCGGCGGGGCGTGGACGGCGGCACGGTTCGGGTGAGGTCACTCCAAGCCTAGGACTTGGAACGGAATTAGCCGGCGACGGACAACCGACGAGATCGAACGAATCTTCTCAGTCCGTCGGAATCCAAGGGCTGCCCGAAGGCATAGCCTTGCAGAATGTCGCAGCCAAGCGCTTTAAGCAGACGGGCGTGCTCCATCGTCTCCACGCCCTCCGCTATGATCTCGATGCCGAGGGATTTGCCGATTTCGATGATCGAAGACACGACTTGCCTCTGCTGGGGCGAATTCACAATTGGATCGACCAACTGGCGGTCTATCTTCAGGCGGCGAGGTTGCAATTTGAGCAGACTGACGATTGAGGCGTAGCCGGTGCCGAAATCGTCGATTTCGATGTCGATGCCGAGTTGCTTGATCTGCTCGACGTTCCATGTGACCAGGTCATCGTTGTCGTCGAGGAAGATGGATTCGACGAGCTCAAAGGAGAACGTTCCCTTCCTGATGTTGAGATCTCGCAAACTCGCTATGAGTTGCTCATCGTGAAGGCGCCGTGCCGAAACGTTGACTGACATGCGCGGAACGCCAATCTTCTGCGCGGACCATGCTTCGAAATCCAAAAGCGATTGCTGGAGGATTTTCTGGTCTATTATCGAGACGACGTTCAGTTCTTCAGCGGTCTTCAGGAAAACGTCGGGTGTTAGAATGCCCTTCTCAGGGTGATTCCATCGCGCCAGCGCTTCAACTCCCACGATCTCCCGCGTCCTGGCGCTAAATTGAGGCTGGTAGAATACGATAAATTGATTTCGTTCGAGGCCGGCGAGAATTTCGTCGGCAATTCTCTTCGTGTTGACGATTTCGCTTTGCAATTCGCCGCTGAAGAATTCATGCCGGTTGCGGCCACGTCTCTTGGCCCGGTAGAGGGCGATATCGGCATTTACCAGCAGCTGTCTGGTATCGGCGCTCGTACCATCGTGGATTGCAATTCCGACGCTGACGCCAAAACGGCACTGGTGACCGTGGTAATAAACGGGCCTGCGCATCTCTTCGATAATGCGGTCCGCGAGCGCGGCCGCCTGGGCATCGTCATCGTCTATCGTGCAGAGCACGATGAATTCGTCTCCTCCAACCCGAGCGACGAAACCTCGATCGCCGACGTTGGACTTGAGAACGGATGCCGCATGCACCAGCATCGCGTCGCCCGCTGCGTGACCGAGCGTATCGTTGATGTGCTTGAAGCGGTCCAAATCGACGTGAAGCAGTGCGGCATGGCCGCCATTCAGCCTGGCCTTTGCCGCGTAATCATACAGTACCTGGTCCAGGTAGCGCCGATTGGGCAAATCCGTCAGCGCATCGTGCATGGCGACATGTTCCGTGCGCGCCTTGGCAACTTCGAGTTCCCCATTTTTCGACTCGGCCAGCTGTTTTGCGCGAACCAGATCGGTGTTCAGCATTACATCGGATGTCACGTCCCATTCGGCCCCCACCATTCGTGGCGAATTGTTCGCGGTCTCGTAAAACATCGCCCTGGACCGGACATGGCGAATTTCGCCGTCTGGACGAACAACCCGGTATTCCGATGAATATGTGCCTCGCCCGGTCACGGCACTTTCGAAGTCTGTAAGCGCCTGAGGCAGATCGTCGGGATGAATGGCCCCGGCCCAGTCGGAATATCCGCGCGGTCCGCCATCAGCCTCCCTGCCATATATCTCGTTGACGCGGTCGTCCCAAGCAAGATGGTTGGTTTGGAGGTCGTGTTCCCAAACGCCAATGGCCGAGGCCTCCAGGGCAAGTTCCAGCCGTCGCGACAGCCGATTCAGTTCCCAGTAGTTTCGCTGCCTTTCATTGATCAAGCGGCCCGCCGCGAGGAAGGGGATCAAAATCAGCGCCGCTGCCGCCGCCATGAGCGCCCGGAGCCGCCAGGCGTTGGCGGGCGTGGCGGGCCAACCGCCCTTGGGAATCGCAGCGATCTGCCAGGAGCCCGATGGAAAAAGAACGTCGGCTGTCACAGGATCGCTTTTGACAACCTGTTCGTCACCAAAGAACCGCATTCCTTTAGTGCCAAGGGCGTCATTGCCGATGAGGGCTATGTCGATCCCGAGCTCCTTGTCGAGAAGACCGCTTGCCTGGTAGAGGCGCTGCACGTCGACGACTGCGGAAACGATGCCCCAGAACCGTTCGGTGTTGCCCGCGCTTTTAACGAACACCGGAAATCGGCCGATGAAGGCCTGCCCTCCCTGCGCCAGATCGACCGGGCCGGCAAGAATGAGCTTGCGCTCATCGCGCGCACGCAACGCCGCCGCACGCTGCTGGTCGTTATTGCGGTAGTCGAGGCCGATAGCCTTCTCGTTGCCGGCCATCGGGTACATCAAGGAAATGACCAGGTCGGGCGCGCCGGCAATGTTGCGAAGCTGGGACTCTTCGTTGAACAGTCTGCTGGCAAGCTCAGTGAAACGTTGCTGTCCCATGTAGGGTTCGGTCGTGACTGCCGCGACCAGTCCTCGCGCCAGCTGAAGGTTGCCGTTGATGTTCCCTTCGAGGTTGGCGCGAACGACATTAACCTTGGCCAGGACGTCCGCGCGGGCGACCTGATCCGAAACGATCTTGTTTTGGTGGTCGGCGAGCGCCGCGCAAACGGCAATAACCACAACCGCGATCGCCACCGGAATCCTTGCCGGTGAAAAGACGCCCGCCTTAACGCGGGCGATCATACTGGCGAAAAAAGCCAATAAAGCGATGTTCCCTGTGCTTCTCAGGCCCTCTGGTCGAGCCTCATCAAGGGAATATTAGTTCGCAACAACTTAATTTTGACCTTCACAATCTTTAAAAATTTTCCGCCTTCGGAGGCTGCTGCGTGGAGAACGCACACCAGAACCTGCCAAATACGAAACTAGTGGCTGTCGAGCTTCTTCTTGACGATCCGATACGTCCCGACGCCGCGCTTGGTTGCCCCGATTGAATAGGCCATCGGAATCTTGGGAGCGTTTTCGGGAAGGCCGTACATATCCTTGCCGGCCCTTACCGCGAATGAAAAGTGCTGCCAGGAAACAGTGTCGTGCTCATTGAGGAAATCAAGCGTCAGGCCCGCAGCGATCAAGGCGTTCACCACGTCGCTGATCGGATGAATCCATTCATAATAGCTGGGATGCTTCAAGGTGCGCTCATCGCCGGTGTAGGTTCGCTTCTCGTTCCAGGCGAGCGGTCGCGCTACAGGCGTTCGCCAATCGTCCTTCAATTCGAGCGCAGCAGCCTTGCGATTACACTGGAACATCAAGGGATGGCCTTCGGCCATATAGAGCCGGCCGCCGGGACGCAGAAGATCGGCAACCACCCGGGCCCAACGGAAGACATCGTCAAGCCAGTTCACCGATCCCCAGGTAACGTAGACGATGTCATAGGTCCGGTCGAGCGCTTCGACAGCCTCGTATAGTGGCGCTTCCACGAAGCGAACGTCGCTGCCCGCCTTGGAGGCGAAAACTCGCGCCGCGGCTATCGCCCTTGGTGAAAAGTCCAGGCCGGTCACACTGCCCGCGCCGAGATTCCTGAGGCTGATCGTGTCGAGCCCGATGTGGCACTGCAGATGGACGATGTCCTTGCCGAAGAAGTCACCGATCTCGCGCGTTTCCAGCTCATAGAGATTGGATCCACCAGCCAGCACGTTCTCGATACGATAGCTGCCGGTTCTGTCGGTCGCGTGCAGTTCGGCCCGATCGTCCCAATTCAGGAGGTTCGTATCCATGAACGGTTCCAAACTGTCCCCCGATCTCAGCCGCGGCATGGTAAACAGCTGGTTAACGCAGATTGCAGTGGGCGGGCGTGCACGTCAATCCCAGCGCCTTGCGATGTGTCGCAACTGGCAGGGTAACTGGCGCGGTCATCGCAGATGCGGTGCCCGGTGCCACTTCCGCCGGTACGTATCGCGCATGCCGATGGCGCACTGGGACGGGGCGACGAAGTTTGAGGACGGCAGCCAATCTCCCGCTCCTAGGGGTGGTTGGCAGCTTATCGCGACCGCATCAGGCCGCCCCTAACTGCCCTGCCAGATCCGTCAGCATCGGGCGCTGGCCCTTCAGGATCTTCACCTCGGCTTCGGCCAACGTGAACCAACCGGCTCTGTCGACCTCCGGGTATTCCTTCATCCTTCCGGACCTCGGCGGCCATTCCATGGTGAAGGTGTTGCTCTTCATAGTGGCCACATCGATGTCGGCCTCGACGGACCAGGCCATGACGATCTTGCCACCCGGTTGCCGGTAGTCGCCAAGGCGCGCGAAGAGGCCTTCGACCTTTATACCGAGCTCTTCCTCGGCCTCGCGTCGTGCCGCCGCCAGTTCGTCCTCACCCTCGTCGACAAGGCCCTTCGGGATCGACCAGGCGCCATCGTCCTTCTTCGCCCAGAACGGGCCGCCGGGATGGACCAGCAGCACCTCGCCGCGGCGATGGATCAGCAGGCCCGCGCTGCGTTTTGCCATGTTTGCACGTCCGTTTGCGGCACTGGTGCGAAGCCGGCCGATCCTGCGTTGATCATTGCCGACCTTGCACCGGGAAATTGCGACGCTATGTCAGGCGCATCTGCATTGCACCTCATGCGCGAGTCCGGCAATCTGATAGCATCGTTTTTGGGGCGGGGTCGAAAGTCAGGTGAGGCGTCTGAATGCAGCTGGGTCTGATCGGCTACTACAGCGACTTCGTGGTCTATCCCTTGGTGATCGCCATATTGGGCGTGGCCGGGCTGATCGAGGCCGGAGAGGAAAGCGCGCCGGATTGGATCGGCACGGCGCTGATCTGCCTTGGCCTTTGGACGCTGATCGAATACGTCCTGCACCGGTTCGTGCTGCACCACGTCCCCTGGATCCGGGACCTGCACGACCGCCACCATGTCGAGGAGCGCAGCCCGGTGGGCACGCCCACCTGGCTCAGCCTCGGCGTCCATGCGCTGGTGGCGTTCCTGCCTGTCTGGATGGTCTCGGATTTCGCGACCGCCAGCGCGGTGAGCTGCGGGTTGATGCTGGGCTACCTCTGGTACATCAGCGTCCACCACATGATCCATCACTGGCATCCGGCCCATGCGAGCTATCTCTATACGCTCAAGCGCCGCCACGCGGTGCACCACCATATCGACGATAACGCCAATTTCGGCGTGACGTCGATATTCTGGGACCGGATTTTCGGCACCGCGCGGCTTTGACGTGGGTCTTTCGACAGGCCACCAACATCATTTGTGGTCCGGGCGGTCGAGCGATGAAATCTAGGCCGAGCGATCCCGCCAGAATAACCAGATGAGCGCGGCGGCCATCAGAATCCAAATTCCGAGGATGAATGCGAGACCGCCGCGGCTGGTCGGTTTGGATCGGCGAATGGCCTCCGCGCGAAACTCCGCCATCAAATCGGCGGGGATCAACTTCACCGCAAGCAGGATCCCAAGTGGTACGATGATCAGGTCGTCCAAATATCCGAGTACGGGAATGAAATCGGGTATCAGATCGATAGGACTGAGCGCGTAGGCGGCGACCGCGCCGGCGGCAACTTTGGCGTACCAGGGAACGCGAGGATCGCGGGCGGCCAGCCACAGGGCTACCACATCGCGCTTGACGGCCCTCGCCCATTGCTTTGCCTTGTCAAGGATAGTCACACGGCAACTCTCTTTTTGTAGGACCCCAAACCGTAAGGCGTCTCTGCTCCTTACAGCATGTCGCGGCGAATAGGATTCGCCCGACCTGCCACAAGATTCTGATTTTATGCTTGTCGTTATCCCGGAACCGAGGACACTTCCGGGTGACATGCATTGCTTCGATCATTGCAAGGATGTCCGCGATCCGCAAACTGAGCCGCCACCCAATTTCGGGTAGTGGGTCAGTTTGAAAATTCAGACGCTCGCGGAGCCTCAGACTTCAGTCCCATGGAATTGACTCGTTTCTGACTTTTTCTGGGTGTATCTTTTCCATGTCGTCCGCACCGAGTAGAGCCAAGCGGACGGGTGGGAGCGGCTATCGTGCTTTCGCCCTATGAGGGAGGCAGGCATGTTGCCATACGGAGTGGCGGATTCCGCCGATCTGGAAGCTCTTGCGAACGTTTTCAACGGCTACTGCGCCAAGCATCGAATTGTCAGAGAGGACGAGCGCGAACAGGTCGCGATCAAGATCATGTGCCTTTTCAAGCGTGGCATCATTGACCCTGACCGGTTATCGGCGGAACTTGAAAGGGTAGGCTAGACTAGGCAGCACTCGCCTTACTGGGCGTCCGGCCGGCAAATCCTGTGTCACCTCGCTGACCCACTACCCAATTTCGCGTCTTCTTGACAAGCCGTCCCTGCCGGATGTTACGCTGCTTGGGCTTGGGGAGTTGCCGTGAAGAAGACATATCAAAGCCGGTGCTGGTGAAGCGCGAATTGCTGTCGGCCGTGACCGCCGCCGCGCCAGTTGGTTCCGGACCCGGAAGGTAGCGGCGAGGGGCTGAGGCTCCTTCGCTCACAGTTCCTTTTCAGCCAACTCCCTGAATTCGTCGGGCACCGAGCGAGCCGCTTCCAGTGCCACCGTGCCGTAGCCGACCGCCTGTTTGCCGAAGCGCTCGCGGATCTTGTCGATGGCGCGGTCGGCGCCGAAGCGCGCCAGGCCTTTTTGGCTGCCCGGGCGGCGCTTCTCGTCGGCGAGGCCGAGCGGCAGGTCGAGCTGCAGTTCGGCGCTTTCCTCCAGGTGCGAGACCGAGATCGCCAGCAGCGAGATCGTTTTCTCCCGGGGATGCTCGGCGAGCACGCCGCGCACCAAATCCCCTGCGATCTCGGCCAGCATGGCGGTCGCCGAGATCGGCTGTTCCAGAGTGATCGAGCGCGTGACGGCGCTGAGATCGGCAAAGCGCACGCGCACCGTCACCGTGCGGCCGGGGCGGTTCTTGGCGCGCAGCCGGCTGGCGACGCGGTCGGCCAGATGCAGCAGTGTCGGCACGATCACCCGCGCCACGGCCGGCTTTTGCCCGAGCGCCGATTGCGCGCCGGCCGAGCGCGCCCGGCGCTTCGTCTCCAGCTTGCGCGGATCCCGGTTCCAGGAGAGAGCCGCGAGCTTTTCGCCGGCGGCGGGGCCAAGCAGCCGGGTCAGTGCGCCGCTGTGGGTCCTGGCCAACTCGCCGATCGTCTCGACGCCGATCTCGGCCAGCCGCGCCCTGGTCGCCGGTCCGACACCCCACATCAGGCCGACCGGCAAATCATGCAGGAAGGCAAGTTCGGTGCCGGGATCGACCACCACCAGCCCGTCGGGCTTGGCAACCTGCGAGGCGATCTTGGCCAGATGCTTGGTGCGCGCCACGCCGATCGAGATCGGCAGGCCGAGTTCGGCGCGCACCCGGCGGCGGATCACGGTCGCGATCTCCCTGGGAGAGCCGAACAGGTGTGTGCAGCCGGCGACATCGGCGAAGGCCTCGTCGATGGAGATGCGCTCGACGACTGGCGTGAAATCGTCGAGCACCTTGATCGCCGCGTCGCCCAGCCGCTGGTAGTGGCTGAAATTGCCGCCGACGAAGATCAATTGCGGGCAAAGCTCGCGCGCCTTGCGCCCCGGCATGCCGCCGCGCACCCCAAAAGCGCGCGCTTCGTAAGAGGCGGCGAGCACAACACCATCACCGACCGCGATCGGCTTGCCACGCAATGTCGGGTCGAGCAACTGCTCGACCGAGGCATAGAAGGCGTCGAGATCGGCATGCAGGATGGTGGCCGTCGTTTCCATCCTGTTCCGCTCATCCGCGATTGCTGATAGACTGAAACAAATAGAGAACAAATGCAGATCGTTGTCAATGCGGGGCCGTAGGATGCGTCCTTCTTCTACAGGGAGGAGAAAGGCCTAGACAATATGCTCCGCCCGCAGCGCTGCCTTCATCCGTTCCAGCGCCGGCTCGCCCCCGGCCGCCAGTTCTTCTGCGATGCGGGCAAGTTGACCGTCGGCCTTGCGGTGCCTGCTGCCCCACGCGCCAAGCGTGGCCAGCACCGGCAAGAGGTCGATGCCGGCCTCGGTCAGCCGGTAGATCGCCTTCAGCCCGTGGCTGGGATCGTCGCTGCGGGTGAGAATGCCTTCGTCCTGCAGCGTCTGCAGCCGCTCGGCCAACGTGCGCGAGGAGATGCCTTCATCGGATTGCAGGAACTCGCGAAAATGCCTTTTGCCGGCGAAGACCAGGTCGCGGATGATGAGCAGCGTCCAGCGGTCGCCGAGCAGTTCCAGCGACAGGCTGATCGGGCAGCCGGATCGTTCACGCGTCGACATGTCTATGGTTCCGTTTTTATATCACTTTACTATTGACATCGTTCTTTCCGTCAGTCAAATGCTTCCAAAAGTAAATCGTTAGGTCGCAACTTGGCCAGCAGGAGGACGTCATGAGCCAGGCCGTCGGGAAAATCAGCACACCAAGAACCGTCGTGGTCGTCGGAGCCACCAACGAGGTTGGCAAGGCAGTCGCCCAGGTCCTGACCGGGCGGGGGCATATTGTGCGCGGCGTGGCGCGCGGCCTGGGTGTCGCGCTTGACGATAGCGACGCGCTCGCCTCCGCCTTTTCCGGTGCCGACAGCGCCTATGTAATGATTCCGTTCGACGTCACGGCGCCGGATCTTCATCGCTTCGAAGATGAAGTCGGCGCGCGGCTGGCGGCGGCGATCGCGAAGTCAGGCGTGCGCCGCGTCGTGCTGCTCAGCGGCCTCAACGCCCATCTCAGGATGGGAACTTCGCTCGGCGCCGTCTTGATGGAGGAACGGCTGGCGGCGCTCGGCCTCGACGAACTGGTGTTTTTGCGCGCCTCGTTCTTCATGGAGAATTTCGCCAAGGGCATGGGCTTTGTCCAGCAGGCCGCTTCGGGCATCTTCATGACGCCGTTTCGGGGCGATCTGCCGATCCCTTTGATTGCCGCCAGCGATGTCGGCCAGCGCGTCGCCGCCCTGCTGGACGCCACGCGTTTTCCAAGCGAGCGGATCATCGAATTGCATGGCGGCGGCTATTATACGTTCGAGCAGGCCACCGCGATCCTGGGCAGCGCGATGGGGAGGCAGGTCACTTACAAGGCGGCTCCATTCACCGAGGCGCGCGCCGGGATGATCGCCAACGGCCTGTCACCGAGCTTTGCCGATGCGCTCGGCGAAACTGCGGCGAGTTTCAACAAGGGCGAACGATGGGCGCTTGAAGCACCGTCAATCCGCAACGCCACGCCGACCACTTTCGAGAGTTGGGCACAAGCCTTTGCCCGTTCGCAAAGCGCGGCGTGATCCTTCCTGCCTGGAATCCGGAAACGAGGAGAACCCGATGAAAAAGCTGATCCTTCAGATGCAGATGTCGGTCGACGGTTTCGTCGGCGGCGATGCCGACCATCCCTGGCAACTCTGGGGATGGGGCGACGACAATGGCTGGGACGCCGAGCTGAAACAGGATTTCAACGCCGTGTTCGCCGGCATCGACACCATCCTTTTCAGCCGCAAGATGGCCGAGGAGGGTTATCTCACCCATTGGGGCAATGCGGCGAGGAAATATCCGGCCGATCCGTTCTATGCCTTCGCCCGGCGCATCGTCGACGCGCGCAAAGTGGTGCCGAGCGACAGGCTCGGAGCCTCGCGTTGGGAGCGCACGACAGTGGTGAGCGGCGACCTGCCGCGAGAGGTCAACGCGCTGAAGGCGGGCGACGGCGGCGACATGGCCGTCTTCGGCGGCGCCGGGTTTGCGTCGGCGCTGATCGCGGCCGGGCTGGTCGACGAGTTCCAGCTGTTCGTCAATCCTGCCGTGCTGGGCGCCGGCCGTCGCATCTTCGACCAAGGTGGGTTCCGGAACCTGCGGCTGCTCGGCTCGAAGGCCTATGCCTGCGGCATGGTGGTCAGCCGCTATGCGCCGGCAGGCTGATCGGCGCATAGCGGCTCGCGCCGACAAAAAAGACGTTTGGCCGGAATCCTTTGCCCGCTTCTCTTCGTCTTCAAGGTGCGGTCGTCGCAAGGGCGGCCCCATCAATCTGAATGGAGAGACAGACCATGATCCTGGTGACAGGCGCCACCGGCCTGAACGGCAAGGCAATCGTGCGCGAATTCGCGCGGCAGAAGCATCAAGTGAGGGCGCTGGTTCGCGATCTGGACCGGGCATCGGCGGCGGGGCTCGGCGGACTTGCCGGCATCGACCTGATCGAGGGCGATATGCGCCGGGCGGACACGCTTGGTGCCGCACTTAATGGCATCGATCGCGTGCTGATGATTTCGACCGCGGCCGAAGACATGGTCGAGACGCAGTGTCGTTTCATCGACGCCTGCGGGCAGGCCGGCGTCGCGCATGTGGTGAAGTTTTCCGGCGCCGAATCCAACATCGGCTACGACGCGACGAAGTTCCGCTTCACGCGCATGCATGAGGAAATCGAGCGCTATCTCGAAGCGGCCGGGATGGCGTGGACCCACCTTCGCCCCAGCCAGTTCATGCAGGTCTATTTGCGCGACGCGCCGACCATCGCCACCGAAGGCGCCTTCTATCTGGCGCTTGGCGACACCGAACTGTCGCCGGTCGATGTCGAGGATATCGCCAAGGTCGCCGTCCGGCTGCTGTGCGACGGTGGCCACGAAGGAGAGAGCCTCGACATGACCGGACCCGAGGCGCTGACGATGAGCGACATCGCGGCGCGGATATCGCAGGCGATCGGCAAGCCGGTCCGCTACGTCGATATCAGCCCGCGGGAGCGCCGGCGCAATCTGCTGGCCGCCGGTGTCCCCGCCGACTTCGCCGACGCACTGGACGAGCAATTGGCGGAGCGGCTTCGCCGGCCGAAATCGCGTGTGCATCTGGCGACGCATGAGATGTTCGGCGTGCGGCCGAGGCCGTTCGTCGAATTCGCCCGGCGGTATGCCGCAATGTTTGGAGGCTGAGTGCGTCCGCAAAAAAGCACCCACCGTCACGTATCCTTTTTGTCTGCCCGTACGTCTCTGCCTTCCGAAGGTCGCGTCTTCCGCGATCCGCAACCCGAGGAGAATATCATGGCGAGCATCGAGAGCGAGGCAAACAGGAACCATTACGCTGTTATGGCGGCCAATGCGGGCAAGCTGACCAGCCCGCAGGCGATCATCGACCACAACGATATCCACTGGACGGCGCTGACCGGCGAGCCGCGCGGCGTCGACTATATCGAGATCGATGCCGGCGGCGTGCCGGCGATGTGGGTCGTGCCGAAAGGCGCCGACGAGCAGCGGGTGCTGTTTTATGCGCATGGCGGCGGCTTCATCGGCGGCTCGATCTACACCCACCGCAAGCTGGTCGGCCATCTCGCCAAGGCCGTCGGCTGCCGGGCGCTGCTCTACGACTATCCGCTGGCGCATCAAGCCAAGCATCCGGCCCAGCTCGAGGCCGCGATATCGGCCTGGAACTGGCTCGTCGACCAGGGCTTCGACCCCGGGCGGATCGTGATCGCCGGCGACTCCTGCGGCGCGGTGCTGACCTATGGCGTCCTGCAGCGGCTGCGTGCGCAGGGGCGGCCGCTGCCCGTCGCCACGCTGGTCATCTCCGGCTGGTTCGACATGGCGCTGACCGCCGCCAGCTATCAGACCAACCGCGAAAAAGATCCGGCCTTCGCCAAGGAAGCCGTCGACTGGCTGGCGGCCAATTTCATCGGCGATGCCGATCGGCGCGATCCCGAGGTCAGCCCGCTCTACGCCGATCTCTCCGGCTTTCCACCCGTCTTCCTGCAGGCCGGCGCCGACGAGACGCTGGTCGACGAAAGCCGCATGTTCGCCGAGCGGGCAAGGCAGGCGGGGGTCGAGACGCGGCTCGACGTGTTCGACGGCATGCTGCACTCCTTCCAGATGATGGCCGGGCGGGCGCCGGAGGCCAACGAGGCCATTGCCCGCTTCGCCGCCTGGGTACGGCCGAGACTGGGGCTGCCGGCTGCCGGTGAGAAGACCCGCGAAAAGGCGGCGTGAGCATGCGACGGCTGATCGTGTCGAGTTTCGTCTCGCTGGACGGCGTCATCGAGGGGCCCATGACATGGGCCTCGCCGTTCTTCGTCGGAGAGAATGTGGACCACGCCTTGCAGGCGCTTTCGAACGTCGAGTTCTTCCTGCTTGGCCGCGCCACCTACGAGATGTTCTTCGCGCGCTGGCCCGGGATCAAGGGTCCCTACATGGACCGCATCAACGGCCTGAAGAAGCTGGTCGCCTCGACGACGCTGAAGACGGTGTCGTGGAATGCCACGCTCATCAACGGCGACGTCGCCGAGGCGCTCGCGGCGCTGAAACGCCAGCCGGGCGGCGACATCCTGAAATATGGCGTGTCGCAGCTCGACCGCACCTTGCTTTCCGCGGGGCTGGTGGACGAGTATCATCTGTCGATCGTGCCGACATTGGTGGGGCACGGCAAGCGCGCCTTCGACGATGTTGGTTCCATCAACCTCGATCTTGTCGGCACGCATCGTTTCGACAACGGTGTGGTGACTCTGATCTATGTGCCGCGATGAACCAGCAAATCCGCAAATCCCTCGACACGACGCAAGGCATGCGGGCCTGGCCTGAGCCCGACCGCGTGTTCGACCTGCGCTATGCCGCGTTCCTGGAGACGGTTTCGCATCTGCGGGCCAGGCTGCATCGCTATTGCGCGCGCATGACCGGCTCGGCGCTGGATGGCGAGGACATCATGCAGGAGGCGCTGTTCGAGGCCTATCGCAAGATCGAGCTGCTCGACGACGCGCAGGCGCTACGGCCGTGGCTTTTCCGCATCGCGCACAACCGCTGCATCGACTTCATCCGCAATCGCCGCACGCGGCACGCGGCCGAAGCCTTCTATGCCGGCGACGACATCGTGCTGCCGGTCGAGCCGGCCGGTCCGGGGGCCGGCCGCGCCATCGAGCGGCTGGTCGTGCATCTGCCACCGAAGGAGCGCGCCTGCGTGCTGCTCAAGGATGTCTTCGACCATTCGCTGGAGGAGATCGCCGACCTCGTCGGTTCGACATCGGGCGGCGTCAAGTCGGCGCTCAATCGCGGCCGCGCCAAGCTCGCCGCCCTGCCAGCGCAACCGGTCGCGGCGCCGCCACACGATCCTGAACTGGAGCGGCTGCTCGACCGCTATGTCGCGCTCTTCAATGCCAGGGACTGGGACGGCGTGCGGGCGCTGACCAGCGCCGATGCGCGCCTGCAGGTTTCGGACTGCTACAGTGGCCTGCTCTCGGCCTCGCCCTATTTCGTCGAATATGAGCGCAGCGAGCTGCCCTGGCGCATCCGGCCGGGCGCGTTCGAAGGGGAGATCGTGCTGGTCGTCGACAGGCAATATGGCGAGGTCTGGCGGCAGGCATATCTGGTGCGGATCGGCGCCACGGGCGGGGTAATCGACAGCATCAGCGACTACTATGCCTGCCCGTGGATCCTGGAGATGGCAAACGCGGAGGGGTAATGGATCTATCCTGGTCTCCTCGCCGGTATCGTTTCCCTGCCTACTTCACCGAGTTCGGTGGTCGCCGAAGCCGTGCTGTTACTTGGCGAGGAAATCCGTGACCAGCTTGACCGTGGCGTCGGGGTTTTCTTCCATGATCCAGTGGCCGGAGGCCGGCACAATCCCGCCCGTCACATTGGTCGCCACAAGCCGGAGAACATCGGCCTGAGTCGTACCGGCCGACTTTTCCCCGCCAACCGCGAGGACCGGCATGGTCAGCTTGCCGCCCGTGGTGAGCATCGCCTGATTGTCGATCGCATCCTGGTCGAATGCCTTGAACTGCTCGAAGGCGTCGTGCATGGCATGCGGCCGGGCGTAGAGCTTGGCGTAGTGGGCGCGCGTCGCCTCGTCGATCTTCTTGGGATCGGCCGACAGCTCATTGTAGAAGCGGTCGAGATAGATGCGCTCGCGGCCCGCGACCAGCCGTTCCATGTCGGGGCCGCGGAAGTTGAAGTGCCACAGAAGTGGGCTTTGCTTGATCTTCTCCCAGTCGCCAATACCGGGCAACGGCGCGTCGATCACCACCCATTTGGTGATGCGCTTCGGATACTGGGCGACAAGCGCGTAGCCGACCATATTGCCGATGTCGTGCGTCACCAGATCGGCCTTGTCGATCTTCAGCGCGTCCATCACGCCGGCGATGTCGACGGCTTGGTTCTTCTTGGTGTAGCCATCGTCGGGGTGCGCCGAAAGGCCCATGCCGCGCAGGTCCGGCACGATCACCGTGTGGTCTTTCATCAACTTTATCGCTGCCGCTCCCCACATGTCTCCCGTATCCGCAAAACCGTGCAGTAGCACGACCGCAGGGCCCTTTCCGCCGACGCGGACATGCAGGCTGGTGCCGTTGGTCTCTATCGTCCGCGCCTTGAAACCGGCAGGAAAGGGGACCACGCGAGCCGATGCTGGAACACTCATTGCCAACAGACCAAGGACGATGACCAAACGACGAAACATACTGTACTCCCGACGAGATTTTGTTTGTGGCCGCCATATCGCGGCTTCGCCAACTATGACACCATGTCCTTGATTTCGTTAGGCGACGGTCGCCTGATTGTGAATTCGGGAAAGCCGAACAATGCTGAAGCTCGAATCCGCCGCCGCCTTCGTCGCCGTCGCGGAATCCGGTTCGATCACCGAAGCGGCTCGGCGCATGGCGCTGTCGAAATCGGTCGTCAGCGAGCGGCTGTCGGAACTTGAGCGCAGCCTCGGCACGAAGCTGCTCGACCGCACGACGCGCAAATTGTCCATCACCGAGGCGGGGCGCGGTTTTTACGAACGCGCCAAGCGCATCATGCAGGAAGTGGCCGATGCCAGCGCTGAAATCGCCGAGCGCCGGGGCGAACTTGCCGGTCCGCTCAGGATAGCGGCGCCGACCAGTTTCGGCATCCTGCATCTCGGCCCGGCGCTGTATGGCTTCCTGGCCAAGCATCCGGGGATCGAACTGACGCTGGATCTCGACGACCGCTTCGTCAGCATAGTGGCCGATGGCTATGACGCTATCCTGCGTCACGGGCCGGTCGTCGATGACGGACCTGTCATCATCAAGAAACTGGCTTCCAGCCGCCGCTCTCTGGTGGCTTCGCCGGACTATCTCGAGCGGTTCGGACGGCCCGGGACGATCGAGGACCTGAAACGGCACAAGGGCATCATCTATTCCATCCGAGGTGCCGCCGACTGGCGGTTCAAGATTTCGCGGCGGCTGGTGACGATCCGCCCGGAGACCGCGCTGCGCGTCAACAATGGGATTTTGATGCGCGACGCCGCGCTTGCCGGCCTGGGCCTGGCGCTGCTCCCCGCCTACTTCACCCGCACCGAGATCGCCGACAAGCGATTGACGGTCGTCGATGTGGGTGCGGAGCCTGAAGGAGCCACCATCTATATCGCCTGGCCCGAGGATCGGCGCGGATCCGCCAAACTGCGCGCGCTTACCGCATGGCTGCGCGACGCTTTCGGCGATCCCCCCTATTGGGAGCAAGAGCCGGCGCTCATTTCGCATCGTGAAAAATGATGCCGACCGTGTGGCGCATGCCTGAGCGCAGGCGGCTGACGCCGTGGCGCAGGTTGACGCGGTAATTGCCTTTCGTGCCCTGCACCGGCCGGTTGTGGACCGCGAAAGCCACGGCATCGCCCTGGCGCAAGGGCACCACTTCGACCCGGCTCTGCATGCGCGGCCGCTGTTCGGTCAGCGCGAATTCGCCGCCGGTGAAATCCTCGCCGGGCTCGGAAAGCAGGATCGCCACCTGCAGCGGGAAGGCGAGGTCGCCGTAGAGGTCCTGGTGCAGGCAGTTGAAGTCGCCGGGCACATATTGCAGCAAGAGCGGCGTCGGCCTGACCTGACCGGCGGCATGGCACTGTTCGAGAAACGCTGCATGCGTGCTGGGGTAGCGCATGGCGATCCCCATGCGCTCGTTCCACCGGTTGGCGACCTCGGCCAGCCTCGGATAGAGCGCGCCGCGCAGGCCGCCGATGAGATCGGGCAAGGGATAGCGGAAATAGCGGTATTCGCCCTTGCCGAAGCCATGCCTGGCCATGTGAATGTGGCTGCGGAAATGCTGCTCCTGGGGGTAGAGGCCGGCGAGCTGCCGGCACTCTTGCGGGGACAGCAGCTTTTCCATCACCGCGCAGCCGAAGCCGTCGAGCTCGGCCGTGAGTGCCGGCCAGTCATAGGCGGTCATGCGTGTCTCGGCGGCTTCGACCAGCGATGGTGCAACCCTGGCGTCGGCGTTCATATCGCGGCCTCCCTTTCCAGCAAGGCGCGCTTGCGTTCGATCCCCCAGCGGTAGCCGGACAGCGAGCCGTCGGCGCGCAGCACGCGGTGGCAGGGAATGCCGAGCGCTATGGCGTTGGCGGCACAGGCCGCCGCCACGGCGCGGGCGCCGTCCGGCATGCCGAGGCGCCGGGCAAGGGCGGTGTAGGTGGTGGTGGCGCCGCACGGGATCGTGCGCAGCACCGCCCACACGCGCTGCTGGAAGGGCGTGCCGTGACGCATGTCGAGCGGCAGATCGAGACCGGCGCCGGGCGTTTCGATAAAGCGAATTGTCGCCGCGAGATCGTCGCGCAAGCCGGCCTCGTCTTCGAGCAGCACCCTGCCGGGGAAGCGGTCGGCGAGGTCCCGTTCCAGCGTAATGGTGTCGAAACCGATCAGGATGGCGCAGACGCCCACGGGGCTGCGCGCTACGAGGATGTTTCCAAGCGCGCACTGGCCGATGGCATAGGTGATGGTGTCGAGGGCTACGCCGGCGGCTGTCGCCGGCATATGGGTTTGCATGTGGTTCATTGCCTTCACTCCTTGTTGTGCCTGAACCCTAGCGATCTGGCCGCTGCCGCTCACTCCGATGCTTGCTTTCAAATTGAAGTCTCAGCTCACGAGCGCTCACCACGACCGCCGAGTTCTATGGCGCTAAGTGTATCTAAGCGACACGCGTGACGGACAGTTCGCCGAGCACGAACACTTCGCCTGATATCAACCGCAGCTCGAACTCACCGCTCGCCGTGCGGCCCCACTCGGCCTTGCCATCCTCGACCAGCTCTCCCATGGCGGCCATCACCAGCGTCTTCGCGTCCTCTCTACTGACGGCAGCGCCGTTAGCGATCTGGCTGTTCGCACCGGTGGTGGAAGACCTGGCCGTCGCGCGCATTGCCGAATCCTCGTCAAGCCCGCGAAGGCCGGCCGGCTTCGCGGTCGAGCAGCGCGCGTTTGCGCTCCGCGCCCCAGGCATAGCCCGACAGGGCGCCGTTCTTCCTGATCACGCGGTGGCAGGGAATAGCGACCGCAAGGGTGTTGGCCGCACAAGCGGCGGCGATGGCGCGGGTCGCCTTCGGCGCGCCGATACGCCGCGCGATCTCGGCGTAGGAGACGGTGCGGCCGGCCGGGATGTCCCGCAAGGCCTGCCAGACGCGCTGCTGGAACGCGGTGCCGCGCATGTCGAGCGGCAGGTCGAGACCGAGCGCCGGCGCCTCGACGAAGCCGACGACGCGGGCGACGAGCGCCTCGTAGTCGCTGTCGCCGCCGACCAGCCGTGCCTTGGGGAAACGGTCCTGCAGGTCGCGCACCAGCGCGTCGGGATCCTGGCCAAGCAGGATCGAGGCGACGCCGTTGCGGCTCGAGGCGACCAGGATGGTGCCCAGTGACGTTTCGCCGACGGCGAAACGGATCTCCTCATTGGCGCCGCCGGCACGGTAGCGCGTCGGCGTCATGCCGAGCATGCCGGTCGATTTTTCGTAGAAACGCCCGGACGAATTGAAGCCGGCATCGTAGATCGCCGATGTCACGCTGGCGCCATCTTCCAGGCCCTGGCGGACCCGGGCGGCACGCTGGGCCGCTGCATAGTCTTTCGGCGTCAGCCCGGTGACTGCCTTGAAAACGCGGTGGAAATAGCCGGGGCTGCGGCCGGCGGCATCAGCCAGTTCGGCGAGCGACGGTTCCGCCTCGCTCGCCTCGATCCTGCGGCAGGCATCGGCGACCATCGCGGCGTTGGCGGCCTCGAGCGAAGGGCCGTCCGGATTGCAGCGCCGGCATGGGCGAAAGCCTGTCGCCTTCGCCGCCTGTAAAGTGTCGTGCAATTGGACGTTGGCGGGGTTGGCGCGCCGCGACGGACAGGACGGCCGGCAATAGACGCCGGTCGTCGCCACCGAATACCAGAATGCGCCGTCGGCCGACTTGTCGCGTGCCACGATGCGCGCCCAGCGCGGATCGTGGGCCACCGGCAGCGGCGCGGGTTGCAGATGTTTGGCCAGGGTGATGAACATAGTCCATTGAAGCCGCCAAAAGCCGGCCTCGCCACCCGTTTCCTGACAACTGCCGGAGGGGCAGCGTGATTGAGGTCAAAATGTCGTATCTAGGCGCAGCTCTTCCCAAATTGGGAATTTCCCTTGTTCCCGATTTGGGAATTCGCTATATTGGGAGCCGTGCAAATCATCGCCAAGAAAGCGCTGAAGGACTTTTGGGCCAAGCACCATCAGGCCGAAGCGCCTTTGACAGCCTGGTATATTGCTGTCGGAAGTGCCGATTGGAAGACTCCGGCCGACATCAAGGATGCATTCGGAACGACCGTCGATTTCGTGGGGGACAACCGCGTCATTTTTGACATTGGCGGCAACAAGTACCGGTTGATCGTCCACGTCGCCTACAAATTTCACCGGGTCCTGATCAAATTCGTCGGGACACATAAAGAGTATGACAAAATTGATCCGGAGAAGGTGTGATGGAGAACATCCGACCTGTTAAGACCAAAGCCGATTACGATTGGGCGATCGCCGAAATCACCAAATACTTCGAGAATGAGCCGGAGATCGGCTCACCCGACGGTGATCGCTTCGACGTTCTCGCAACTCTGATCGAGGCTTATGAGGATAAGCACTATCCAATTCAAGCACCCGATCCCGTGGAAGCCATTCATTCGCACATGCAATTGTTCAACCTGCCGCGAAAGGCTTTGGCCGAGGTGATCGGATCGTCGCCTCGGGCGACCGAGGTGCTGAACAGAAAGCGCCCCCTTACCCTCGACATGATCTTCAAACTGAACAAGGAATGGAACATTCCCGCCGAAATTCTCGTGCAACCCTATCACCTCGCAAATGAAAGGGGCGGCAAGCGCGCCTAAAGCGCGTCGCGGCGAAACAGATGCATGCGACGCGCTTTAGGTCTTTGTTTTTATGCATGTCGTTGTCCCAAAACCGAGGTCAGTTTTGGGCGACCTGATAGGCCTTCTCCCACGCGCTTGCCGGCAGCACCGGCTCCTACGCCGCGCGTTTGGGCTCCACCGCGAACGGGCTGAGCCCGAGCCAGGTCTGCATCTTCCTGCCGATGGCCTGGTCGCCGGTCAGGACGACCTTCGCGCCGGCCTTTTCGACGGTGAGCACTCCCATCCAGATCGCCGTCATCGTGTGCAGGTCGGTCGAGACATAGAGATCGACGTCGAAGCCCGGATCGTACCAGCACAGGTCGACTTCACCGTGCTTTTCGACGATCAGCCACCAGGAGCGTTTGGAGGCGGGGAGTTCCTGATACAGGAATTGTATCACCGTGCGTCCCTCGGGCAGCGGCGAGGGGTTCAGGTTGCGCCGCATGTCCCACATCAGCAGCGACGGATCGAGGTTCTTCAGGGACAGCCTGGATTCGACCCATTTCTGGCCCCAGAAGCCCATCGCCTCGACGACCGGACGCAGATCGCGGCCGGCCTCGGTCAGCCGGTAGTCGAAAATCCCTTTTTCTCCCTGGACCTCCTTGCGCTCGACGATCCCCGCCAGCTCAAGCTCCTTCAGCCGTTGCGACAGAAGGGTCGGCGACATTTTCGGCACGCCGCGGCGCAGGTCGTTGAAGCGGGTCGACCCCGCCACGAGCTCGCGCATCAGCACCATCGTCCAGCGGGTGCACAGCACCTCGGCGGCCATCGATAGCGGGCAGAACTGTTTGTATCCGTGCTGGGTCATGGCTGTGCCTCTCCCTCGAACCTTGGGAGAACATTAGCCCTTCGCGATTGAGGCGGCGAGTACAGAAACTGTACCGGCCCAGTACAGATCGCGGACTGGCTGGCGTGGGCCTTGCCATGCGAGCCCTTTGGCCGGTGCACGGGATATCCCTGTGCGCCGCAACCAGGAGACCACAATGACTGCTTACGTTATCGCCGACATCAAGATGAGAGATCCGAAATGGGTGCCGGCCTATGCGGCCTCGGTGCACGACCTCGTCCACAAGCATGGCGGCAAATATCTGTCGCGCAGCGGCAATGTGAAGACGCTCGAAGGCAAGCCGCTCGACACCACGCTGATCGCCCTGATGGCGTTCCCGTCGGAAGCGGCGGCGCGCGCCTTCACCAACGATCCGGCCTATGCCCCTTTCGTTTCGGCCCGTCAGGACGGCAGCGACAGCCGTTTCCAGCTGATCGACGACACCGATCTGGCCGGAACGATCCCGTATCTGCCGAAGGGATGACCGGCATTCGCCGCGTCGTTTTCGGGATCTCCAAGCAGCAACAGACACGGCGCTTGCCCGTCGCGCCGCCGTATTGCCGGCGGCCGGCCAGCCGTGCTTTTTCAACAGGAATGGAATGGATATGAAATCAAACTTTCGCAACGGGCTTCTCATGGCGGGGGCCATGCTGGCCGTCTGCACGACCTTTGCCCAGGCGCATCAGGAGGCGGCGGCGGGCGCGCCGGATGCCAGTCCGCTGGCCGAGAAGGTGCGAGCCGCCAACAGCCGGTTTCTCGACGTCAACGCTGCGACGGCGGAAGGCTATGCGCCTATTCCCTGCGCCAGCGGCATCACCGGCGGCGCCATGGGCATCCACTATGTCAATGGCGGGTATCTGAAGGACGACAAGATCGACATCGCCCGTCCCGAAGCGGTGATGTACGAGCCGATGGTCGACGGCACGCTGAAGCTGGTGGCGGTCGAATACATCGCCGCGAAGGGGCCGGCTTCGCTCGAGGGACAGCTGTTCAACTTCAACAGCGCGCCCAACCGCTATGGCCTGGGTGAATTCTACGAGCTGCATGTCTGGGCCTGGAAAGGCAACCCGACCGGCACGTTCGCCGACATGAACCCGAAAGTGTCATGCGAGCACGCGATGGCGCCGAGCCAGTAACCGGCACGGCCAGGCGGCGCCAATGCCGCCTGGCCGTTTGTCCGAAAGTTCCTGTCGACCCTATGAAATCAGCGATGCGGGCGTAGCAGACGGCTCTTGCTGCCTTGGACGAAGCCAGACAGGCTGATCATCGCGATGCCGTTTCGGGCAGCGGCAGTTCCATCCCGGCGCTGTCCCGGCTCGCCCGCGGCAGAACGAAACGTCCGGCCAGGTACCACAGCACGGACACGACAAGGACGGAAAGGTAGCCGTCCACGGCATAGTGCCAGCCGGTATAGACCGAACCGAACAGGATAAATGCCGCGAAGGACCAGCTGGCAAACGCCCACCGGCGACCGAAACCGCTCAGAAAGAACGCGTTGAGCGTGGCGAAGGCGACATGCATGCTTGGCATGGCGGAAATGCCGCCGCCAAGTTCCGGCCGTTTGCTTTCGAAGGCGGCAAGCAGATAATTGGCATAGGTATGAACCGGCGCGGCATAGCTGTTGTGCGCCAGAGCATCCCGCAACGCGCCAAATCGGTCGCCGCCATAGAACTGGTCGTGGAATATCGGACCCGTGGACGACAACAGCGTGGCCAGGACCGTGCCGCACACGATCGTGGTCAGCGCCAGCGCCCAGAGATAGCGCAGACGCCCTGCCGGGTTGTTCCAGAAGGCGACGAACAGCAAAGTGCCGAACCATTGCACGTGCCAACCGTATCCGTAGCCGAAGAAAACGACGGCCGAGACGGATTCGGGAACGACGCTGTGCGCCCATGCCCAGGGGGCGGCGCCATGCAACCCAAGATCAAGTTCCGCCAGCATGCCGTCGGCGTAGAATGGCACGAAGTCCGGGATGGAGATCTTGAAGGTGGTGAAGGCTGTGATACCGAGAAAGAACAGCAGGATCACCGGTGCGGCGCCCAGCCAGCGCTGCCTGATCGTGTCGAGCATGAACCTGGTTGGGTTTTGCCTGGAGAATGTCAGCGCCACCAGGCCGAGGCCAGCAGCAAACAGCGCGGGCAGGAAGAAAGCGAACGGCTGGACGTAGGATTGGGCCAGGTGCAGGTACCGGTCCGGCGCGACGCAAAGCGCGGCCAGGGCGTAGGCCAGGCACATGGCCGTCAGCAGCCAGCCGCTCCTGGTTGTCGCGATGTCCAGGTCAGGAACGGCAAGGGTGCGGCCATCGCCGTCCCTGTGCCCGGTGTACGCACTCATCGAAGACATCCCGCCAGCTGCCCAAGTTTTCCGAATCTTGTCTATAACGCGAAGTATTACTGCCCGGTTACACCTTGGAGGAAGGCTCTTTCAAGTATCTGACGGATATGATTCTTCCATTTTCCTCAAGGAATTGTTCACGAAGACGTCGATGAAATGCGGCAGTGTCGATGATTGCCTGTTCCGCCGGAAACGCTGCCGCGCCTCCGCCGCGGTCGAAGAGGGCATCGTTTGTCTGACATTCCGACCCCTCCGCTGCCCGGTAACTGTTTCTTCTCTGGTTTTGCCGCAGATTGCGGGTGGGGTGGAGCAGGCGAAACGGACGATGGCGGGTCACGGCAAGAAAAGTCGCAACGGAGCGTTCTGGGCCAAGGCCCTGGAGAGCGCCGATCTTGGCGTCTGGGATTGGAATCTTCGCACCGGCGACTGCTTCTATTCGGCGACCTGGGCGCGGATGCTGGGGTACGAGGAGGGCGAACTCGCCAATACCAGCGACCTGTGGCTGCAACTGACCCATCCCGACGACCGGGAACGGGCGCAGGCCAGCGGCGACCGCCACATTGCCGGGCTGACCGACGCTATCGAGACCGAACTCAGGCTCAAGCACAAGCAGGGCCATTGGATATGGGTGCTCGACCGCGGCGGCATCGTCGAGCGCGACGCCGACGGCAAGCCGCTCAGGCTGATGGGCGTGCAGACCGACATCTCGAAGCAGAAGGCGGCCGAAGCCGCGCTCGAACAGGTCAATATCCGCTTTCGCCTGGCGCTCGCCGCGAGCGGCAGCGGCATCTGGCACTACGACATCGCCACCAACAAGAGCTATTGGGACGCGCGCACAAGGGAGATATTCGGCCTCGTCGCCGTGAACGATGAGGTGACGGCCGATCTCTGGCACAGCTACCTGCATCCCGACGACAAGGACGCCGCCGAACGCGCGCACAGGGTGCCGTTGGAAACCGACGGCGTCATCGCCGCGCAATACCGCATTATCAAGCGCGACGGCCAGATCCGCCATGTCGAATCGCTGCTGCGCTTCGTCGCCGCGGCGGGCGCGGCCGGCCTGGTTCTCGGCACGGTGCGCGACATCACCGAGGACAAGGTGCGCGAACAGGAACTGGCCTTCGCCGCCCGTCACGACGCATTGACCGGACTGTGGAATCGCACCGCTTTCGACAGGCTGCTCGCCGGCCAAATCGCCACCGGCGCGTCTCTGGCGGTGTTCTACATCGATCTCGACTACTTCAAGGCGCTCAACGATTTCGCCGGCCATGCCGCGGGCGATCTGGCGCTGAAGAGCGTCGCGGCGGGTATTGGCCGTTGCTTGCCGCCGTCGGCGCACGCGGCGCGGCTCGGCGGCGACGAGTTCGCGCTGATGGTGCCCGATTGCGATGCCGTGCAAGCCGAACAGCTGGCCGGCGCCATCCTGGCGGCCGTGCGCGACGCCGATCTCGGCCTTGCCGCGACGTCACGCCGGCTGGCGGCCAGCATCGGCATCGCCATCGTCCGCGACCGTGTCACCACGGTTGCCGACGCCCTGGCCTGCGCCGACGATGCCTGCTACGCGGCCAAGGCCGCCGGGCGCGATCGCTTCGCGCTGTTTTCGACCGATGCCGTCTCCGGTTCGGGCGGACTCAACGCCGCACGGCTCGCCGCCGACACGGTCGACGCCATGGACGACGGCAGGCTGAAACTGTTCGGCCAGGAGATCCACCAGCTAGGCAGGCCCTGGGAAGAGAGCCGCCATGTCGAGGTGCTGGCGCGGCTTGACGGAAAGACCGGCCGGCTGATCCCGCCCGGCGAATTCATACCGGCGGCGGAGCGCTTCGGCGTTGCCGCCCGGCTCGACCGCTGGATCATTCGCACCGCGCTGTCGCGGCACGGCGCGGCGATGAAATCCGGCGCGATCACGCTCGGCTTCAACCTGTCGGCGCAGACGCTGAGCGATCCCGGGCTGTGGGACTTCGTCGACAGCATCATCGAGGAAACCGGGGCGCCGCATTCGGGCATCGGCTTCGAGATCACCGAAACCGCCGCCGTCACCAATTTCGATGCCGCCGAAACCTTCGTGCGCAAGGCGCGCGAGCGGCGCTGCAAGGTCAGCCTCGACGATTTCGGCGCCGGCATGAGCTCGTTCGAATATCTCAGGCGCTTTCCGGTCGATGCCATCAAGATCGACGGCTCGTTCATCGAGCACGTCACGGAAAGCCGCTTCGACCGCGAGATCGTGCTGGCCATCGCCAGCATTGCCCGCAGCCTCGGTTGCGCCGTCGTGGCCGAGAAGATCGAGCGGCAGGACACAGTGGCCATGCTGGGCGATATGGGCGTCGAGTTCGGCCAGGGCTTCCTGCTGCACCGGCCCGAACCGCTGGAGCGGATCGTGGCGCGCGCGGCGCAAATGTCGGGCGGTGCATCGAGTCGCAAGGCGTCCTGACGGACAACTTGCATGTCGCCGAAAGCGGCCTGGATAACGACATTCGTGAAGACTTGATGCGCGCAGCCCGAATCCGCTCAGCGCGGCGGGTTTTGTTCAGCCGTGTCGGCGCGCCGCTGCTCGGGGAAATTCCAGCACCCCTGGTTCCGGCTTCCTGTGCTGTGCTTCCGCCACCGTCTCGATCAACAGATCGAGGGCCTCGCATGTCGAACGGCTCGTCTCGTCATCGCCGCGCAGATAGTGGTAGGCGCGTTCGAGATGAAGACGGGCGGCTGAAAAATCACTGGTCAATAGTTCCTCCATGATACCGCCCTAATGTATCTTGGCCGGCCTGGCGCAATTTGAGGTAAATATCCACAAGCGCCTTTTATTCAAATGCCGGCGGATGCCTCGCGGCTGGCGGCGGCACGTCGTGTCAGGAGTGGCGGCGCCGCGGTCTTGCGGCGCGCCTACAGCATGTTGCGGTAAATAGGATTCGCCCGACCTGCTGTAGGCTTCTGATTTTATGCATGTCGTTGTCCCGAACCGAGGACACTTCCGGGCGACATGCATTAGACTGCGCTCTTTTGTCCGAGGTGAAATCGATGATCGTCCAGGCCTGCATCAACGGCGCGCGCCCGCGCGATTTCCATCCCAGGCTGCCGCTGACGGCGCAAGCGATGGCCGGCGATGCGGCTTCCTGCGTCGCCGCGGGTGCCGCCGAACTGCACATCCATCCGCGCGGCGCCGACGGGCGCGAAAGCCTGGCGGCGGTGGATATGACGGTGCTTGCCGTGCGCCAGGCCTGTCCGGGTACATTGATCGGTGTGTCGACCGGCGCATGGATCGAGAACGATGTGGCGCGGACCCGCGCGGCGATCGCGGCCTGGCGCGAGCTGCCCGACTATGCCTCGGTCAATCTCTCGGAGCCCGACGCACCCGAGGTGATGGAACTGTTGCGTAAACAGGGCATCGGCATTGAGGCGGGGCTTGCCACGACGGATGATGCGGAGCGCTTCGTGGCGCTTGCCGATCATAGCAGGGTGCTGCGCATCCTGATCGAGATCGACATACCGGACCTGCCTACAGCCCTCGACGAGGCGCGCGGCATCGCCGCCGTGCTCGAACGCGCGGGCGTGCGGCGGCAGATCCTGCTGCACGGCGTCGACGGCACAGTCTGGCCGTTCGTGGATCTTGCCCGACAAAAGCGCTGGTCGACACGGGTCGGGCTGGAGGACGGCAATACGCTGAGCGATGGAACGGTGGCGAGGGACAATGCCGAGATCGTGGCCGCGGCCGCCGCGAACTTCCGCTCCACGAGTATGAGCTGAACCTTGTCAGGCCGCGCCGCCGGCGAACTCGGTGATGCCCGCCATTCGCGCAGCAAACCCATGTCGCCTGACGAACAGCTGAAATAAGGCCACATTCGAGGGCGAGGGGAGATGTCCAACTGTTTCGGAGCTCTCGCATGTCGCTGTCCGGCACGACAACCCGCTATGGACGCCTCGCCCAGGCATTTCATTGGCTGACGGCACTGCTGGTGCTCATTGCATTCCTGGTCTCGGCGGGTGGCCCTCCGGAGCGGGTCTATTCAGCGGCCAGGGCGCCCACGCTGCTGCTGCACGAGTCGCTCGGCTTTACCGTTTTCTGCTTGCTGGTCATTCGCCTGGTCTGGCGCCGGTTCGATCGCATTCCCGAGGCGCCGGCCATGCCTGCCTGGATGGAGGTCGCCTCGAAGGCAACGCATTGGGCGCTCTATGCGCTGCTGTTCGCGGTTCCGGCGACAGCCATGGTCGGCGCCTTGTTCGGCGGCCACCCGGTCACCGTCTATGGGTTGGGCGCGATCGGTCCGTTTTCCGGCACCTGGGGCGCGCCGCTGGTGGAGATCCACGGCACGCTCGGCGATATCATGATGTGGCTCGCTGGCCTGCACGCGGCCGCTGCCATTTTCCATCACGTCTTCCTTCGCGACCGGGTGCTGAGCCAGATGCTGCCGGGCCTGCCCGATCCATCGTCCGGGCAGGGCGGCTGAACGCGGTCAGTCGAGGATGATGCGGATCGCCTGGTCGACCACCGGGTGCAGGCCACTGGCCTGGAAGGAGAGGCGGTTGCCGGAACCGACATTGCTGGTCATGGCGATGGTGAGGTCCGTCTCGGGATCGTGCAGCATGACGGCGACATAACCCGGAATGCTGCCCTGGTGGCCGTAGAAGGCGCGGTCGGCATAGGCGCTCTGGAACATGCCCGCGCCGGCCTCGCGCATGCGGGTGCCTGGAAAGCTCGCCGGCACGCGGTGTTCGAACATCTCGGCGAAGAACGGCGGTGACAACAGCTGCCCAGAAAACAGGCCGCGCATGAAACCCACCATGTCGGATGGCGTCGATACCATGTCGCCGCAGCCATAGGCGGCGCCGAACGGGAAGGAGTCGGACGAGTCCTGCAGCTCGTCGGAATAGGGCAGCACGCCGTCCATGCGCCACATCTCGCCGCCCGAGGCGATGTCGGTGGGCGCGTTCGGCGCCGGCGGCGGCCGGTGGTAATAGCCGCGCACCATCGACTTTTCCGGAAACGCTTCGGTCGCCGGCGACCAGGTGTTCTTCAGGCCGAGCCGCTCGAGGATCGCGCTTCTGACATAGGCGCCCAGCGGCTGGCCGGTGAGGGCCTCGATCACCATGCCGGCCAGGACATAGCCGGTGTTGTTGTAGACGGCTGGCCCGCCCGGCGCCTTCTGCTTGTCGGAGGCAAAGGCGATGTCGACCAGCTGCCGCGGCGTCCACTGCCGGCCCGGGTCCATCGGAATGTAGTATTCGAACTCCGGCAGGCCGCTGCGGTGGTTGATCAACTGGCGCACTGAAATATCGCCGGCGCCCGGCAGGTCCGGGAACCAGGATGAGATCGGCGCGCCGAGATCGAGCTTGCCGGTCTCGGCGAGCTTGACCAGGGCGGCGGCGACGAAGGTCTTGGTGCAGCTGCCGATCTTGAACAGCTGGTCTGGCGTGACCGATGTGCCATGCGCGCGGTCGGCGAGGCCGGCGGTAAGGGCGGTCGGCGTTGAGTCACCCTTGGCGTAGGCCAGCGAGGCACCCACCGCGCCGTCGGCAAGGTAGCTGTTTAGGAGGGAGGTCAGGTTTTTTGGCATGATGGTCTCGCTTTCCTTTTTCCTTCTCCCCTTGTGGGGCCCGAAGGGCGGGCGAGGCCCGTGACTCGCCCAGGGCGGTGGATCGGCGCGCAGCGCCGAGACGGTTGAGGGGTGTTCCAGCGGAGTGGGGCGTTGGCGTTCCCTGGAACACCCCTCATCCGACCGAGATCGTTTCTTCTCCACAAGCGAAAGGGAGTTTCTTTCATCCTCCCGGCCCTTCGCTATGGCTCCGGGCGTTCCAGCCCTTTGAAAGGTCCACTGGACCTTTCAATTTGCCTCCGGCAAACCGGGCTCTCACCCCGCAAGGGGAGAAGGGAAGGGCAGCCCAGCCCTACTCCGCCATATCGACGGCGGCGAAATTCTGCCGGCCGAAGGGGTCGAGCACGTAATTGAGCACGCTTTTGCGGATCGGGATCGCCACCATCGAATGGGCGATCGGCGCCACCGGCACCTCGGCCTTCAGGATCGCTTGCGCCTTCCCGTAGATCGCCGCGCGCTCCTTGGGGTCGGCGGCGACGCGGCCATCGTCAAGCAGTTTCTCGAAATCCCTATCGCACCAGCGCGAGCGGTTGGAGCCGCCTTTCACGCCGTCGCAGGAGAGGAGATAGCTCAGCATGTTGTCGGGGTCGCCATTGTCGCTGCTGCCGCCGAGCAGGAAGGTGTCCTGTTCGCCCGCCGCGGTGCGCTTGAGATATTCGCCCCATTCGAAGCTGACGATCTCCGAGTGTACGCCGACCTTGGCCCAGTCCGCCTGGATCATCTCGGCCATGCGCTTGGCGTTGGGGTTATAGGGGCGCGACACCGGCATCGCCCACAGGCTGACCTTGAGGCCGCTTTCGTGGCCGGCTTCCTTCAGCAGTTTCTTCGCCCCATCGGGATCATAGTCGATGCCGGCATCGGTGACGGCGCCGAGCTGCGCCGGCGGCACGACGCTGCCGGCCACCGTGCCGGCGCCGGCGTAGACGGCATCGACGATCGCCTTGCGGTCGATGGCCTTGGCCAGTGCCGTGCGCACGCGCACGTCGCCCAGCGGCTGGTGCTCGACATTGAAGCCGAGGATGCCGATGTTCTGGCCCTTGAGATCGAGAACCGTGATGTCGGGATCGGCACGCAGGTCGGCGACCGCACTTGGCGGCGGCGGCGCGGCGACCTGGCATTCATTGGCCTTGATGCGCTCGACGCGGGTGGTCGGCTCGGGCGTGACGGCGAAGACCAGCGTGTCGATCTTCGGCGCACCGCGCCAGTAATCCTTGTTGGCGGCGTAGCGGACCTGGCTGTCGGGCACATAGGCCTGAAGCACGAAAGGCCCGGTGCCGACCGGCATGCTGTCGATCAGCTCCGGCGTGCCGGCCGCGACCATCTTTTGCGTCTGCTCCAGCGACAGGATCGAGAGATAGTCGAGCGCCAGCCCGGCCAGGAAGGTGACATTGGCTGCCGTCAGCGTGAAGCGCACCGTGTAATCGTCGACCTTGTCTATTTTGTCGATCAGTGTGCCCATGCCGAGCGCGTTGAAGTACTCGTAAGCGCCGCCGCCGAGCTTGTGATAGGGATTGTTGGCATCGCGCTGGCGGTTGAAGGTGTAGAGCACGTCATCCGCGTTGAAGTCGCGCGAGGGCGTGAAGTGCTCGTTCGACTGGAATTTCACGCCGTGCCTGAGATGGAAGGTGTAGGTCTTGCCATCCGATGAAACATTCCAGCTTTCGGCCAGCGCCGGCCCGACCTCCGTCGTGCCCGGCTTGAACTCGACCAGCCGGTTGAAGATCGTCTTGGCGGCGGCGTCCATGGTGGAATCGGCGATGCCGATCGCCGGGTTGAAGGTCTCGGGATTGGCCTCCGAGCAATAGACCAGCGTCTTGGCGTAGGCCTGCCCGCCGACGAGGACGGACGAGGCCAGAAGGGACGCGGCCAGAAGGGACGGGGCAAGCACTGTGCGCAGAACGGTGGATTTCATCGCAAACGCTCCTGATGACACTTTACGGGTTGAGGGAAGGGCTGAAATTCATGGGGTCGCCGCCGGGACAAGAAAGCGATCAGGCGCCAGCGCCCCGGCGGTGACGCCGAGCGCCGTGACATCCCCCGGGATGGACTGCCCGCGCAGCAGCGCCGCGCTCAGCCTGGCCAAGGTCAGCGAAACCTGGAAACCGTAGCCGCCCTGGCCGCCGAGCCAGAAGAAGCCGGGCAGGCGCGGGTCGAAGCCTGCGACCGGCGTGCGGTCGGGCGCGAAGGTGCGCAGGCCCGCCCATGGTGTCGACGGACGGCCTATGCGCATCGACGTCGCCTGTTCGATACGGTCGACGGCGATGGCGACGTCGAGGTCTTCCGGCCAGGCGTCGCAAGGTTCGGAATCCGTCTCGTCGGCGAGGGAACCGATCAGCCTGCCGGCATCGGGCTTGAAGTAGAACTGCTCGTGCAAGTCGACCACCAGCGGCCAGCCGGCGATATCCATCCCGGCGGGCGGATCGAACAGGAAGGCGGTGCGCCGTTTGGGCTGGAAGCCGAGGCCCGGCAGCCCCGCCATCCCGGCGACAACATCGACCCAGGCGCCGGCGGCGTTGACCACGATGTCGGCCGAGTAGACGCCGGCGCTCGTTTCAACCCGAAAAGCGCGGCCGTCGCGTGATATGGCGCGGACCTCCTCGCCGGTGCGGATGATGCCGCCGCGGGCCTTGAGCGACGAGGCGCTGGACCCCAGCATCTTGCCGGTGTCGACATCCACCGCGTCCGGCTCATAGACGCCGCCGCAGGTGGTTTCTCTGGCAATGACCGGAACCAGCCCGTGGAGCTCGGCCGCCGACAGACGGCGTACGCTCGGCACCAGCGCCTGCAATTCATGAGCCAGCTTGTCGATGGCGGCATCGTCGCCGACCCAGCCGACGTGCAGCGCGCCACGCCGATGGGCGACGAAACCGCCCTCGACAATCGCCTGCCGGCTGGCCAGCGTCAGCCCGCGCACCAGGCGGTTGCCATAGGTCTCGGTGAACAGAGCGGCGGAGCGGCCGCTGGCGTGGTAGCCGAGATGCGGTTCGCGCTCGATGACGGTGACATCGGCCCAGTCCGCCACCTCGGCGGCAAGGGAGAGACCGGCGATGCCGCCGCCGATGACGATGATCTTGCTGGGAGAATCCGACTGCATCCATCAGTCGTAAAAATAATTTCGTATCCAGTCAATATTTAGCGTATAAGAAAATTATTGATGTTGTTGATGGCCCGCTCGAGTTCGACTACCTAGGGTGAACCCTGCGGTAGTGACGTGCCGCCGCTTCATGGAGCTGACAATGTCGGAGCAACCGAATCTCGGTGATTGTCTGCGTGCCCTGAGAAAAAGACATGGCTGGACCTTGCAGGAGGTCAGCTCTCTCACCGGCGTCGCGGTGTCGACGCTGTCCAAGGTCGAGAACGACCAGATGTCGCTGAGCTACGACAAGCTTTTACAGATCTGCGGAGGGCTCGGCATCCATGTGACGGAGCTGCTCAGCGGCGACCGCAAGCAGCCGGCGGCGCGCACCCGCCGTTCGGTGACCTCGCAGTCCAACACACTGCGCCAACTGACCCGCAACTACGACTACCGGTATCTCGCCACCGATCTCGTGCGCAAGCGCATGGTGCCGATCCACGCCTATGCACGCGCCCGCACGCCGGAAGAGTTCGGTCCGCTGACCCGGCATGCCGGCGAGGAGTTCCTGATCGTGCTCAAGGGCGAGATCGAATTGCACACCGACCAATACGCGCCGGTGCGGCTGAAAGCGGGCGAGAGCGTCTACATCGATTCCACCATGGGCCATGCCTATCTCTCGGTGGGCGAGGGCGACGCCGAGATGCTGTGCGTCTGCTCCGGCGACGAGCCCGACATGGAAGGCACGCTGCTGAGCGAGCTGGAGACGGTGGAAGGATAGGGCGCGGCTCACCGCGCAAGTTTTCTGCAGCTCGATTCAGGCTTTCTCGTTCGAACCGCGCGGCGAAACCGGCTATAGGACCGCTGAAACCGTAGCTCTCGCCAATCTGAAAAGGAAATCCGATGAGTGTAGAAAAGACAGCTGTCATCGTGGCCGGTGGTAGCGGCATGGGCGCGGCGGCGGCAAAGCGCCTGGCGGCGGATGGGTTCAAGGTGGCGATCCTGTCTTCGTCCGGCAAGGGCGAGGCGCTGGCCAAGGAGCTTGGCGGGCTCGGCGTCACCGGCTCCAACCAGTCGAACGACGACCTGCAGCGTCTCGCCGACCTGACGTTGGAGCGCTATGGCCGCATCGACGTGCTGGTCAACAGCGGCGGCCATGGGCCGCGCGCGCCGATCCTGGAGATCACGGACGAGCAGTGGCACACCGGCATGGATGTCTACCTGATGAATGTCGTCCGGCCGGTGCGCATCATGGCGCCGCAGATGGTCAAGCAGAAGGGCGGCGCCATCATCAACATCTCGACGGCCTGGGTGGCGGAGCCGAACGCGATGTTCCCGACCTCGGCCGTGTTCCGCGCCGGCCTTGCCGCCTACACCAAGATTTTCGCCAACACCTACGCGGCCGACAATGTGCGCATGAACAATGTGCTGCCCGGCTGGATCGACAGCCTGCCCGCCACCGAAGAGCGCCGCGACAACGTGCCGATGCAACGCTACGGGACATCAGAGGAGATCGCCGCGACGATCGCGTTTTTGGCGTCGGACGGGGCGGGTTACATCACCGGGCAGAATATCCGGGTGGATGGGGGCGTCATCCGGGCGCTGTGAGAGGCGGCTGGCTTCAGTCCGATACCTCTCGGATTAGCCTAGCCGAAGCCCTCCCTCGCTTCGTCATCCTAGGGCGTAGCAAGGAGCGAAGCGACGCGGCGCAGACCCTAGGATCCATGCCGCGACGGGGGCCGAAAAAATACGGCGAACGAGGATAGCCCCCGGATGGGTTGGCGGTTACCGTCAACGCATGACCGGCTATGTTTACATGACCGCGAGCCAGAAGGGCGGCACCACCTACATCGGTGTCACCAACGATCTCGGTCGCCGCATGCCGGAGCACAAATCCGGCGAAGGTTCGCGCTTCACCAGGCGCTACGGTGTGCAGCGGTTGGTCTGGTACGAGGAATATTTCGACATTCGTGACGCCATTCAACGCGAGAAATCGCTGAAGCGCTGGTCGCGACAATGGAAGATCGAACTAATCGAGAAGACCAATCCGGAATGATTCGAGCTGTTTCGCGGAACAGGTTGGTAGCGGTTTGATGGCGTTTCGTCGGAGTTTGGAGCCAGGTTCGGCACCGTTTTTATCCGTCGCAAGCGTTGCGGCATGGATCCTAGGGTCTGCGCCGCGTCGCTTCGCTCCTTGCTCCGCCCTAGGATGACGAAGCGAGGGAGGGATTCGGCTAGTCGCCAGTCAGCCAGCGACCCACTATGGCGGGGCTTCCCAGTTCACCGCGACCGCTTCGCCGTCTGATCCGCGTCCGTCAGCGTCTGCAAGAACGCGACGATGTCGTCGATCTCGGCATCGTTGAGCGCCGGCTTGTCGCCGGGTTTCTTGCCGTTGAAGGGTAGATCCCGGTTGAGATTTCCCCAGTAAACCTTTGGCAAATCGTCATATTGCCTCACCATGCCGTCTGCATTCCTGGGATACCAGTGGCCGGGGTCGGTGTCGCGGCTGGCGTAGAAGGCGACGGCGTCGCGCAGCGTGTGGAAGTAGCCGTTGTGGAAGAAACTCTTGCGCAGCGCGACATTGCGCAGCGTCGGTGTCTTGAACAGGCCGCAATAGCCGGTGCGGCCGTGAAAATCGGTGCGCAGCGGGCCGCACAGGCCGAGATCGGCATAGGCGGGGTCGGCGTTGGCCGGGATGGCCGGATTGCGCGGCACGGCGATAGCGATCAGGCCGAAGTCGGTGAACTGCGGCGGCTCGCCGTCATTGGCGGGTTCGCTGAGGTGGCAGGAGGCGCAATTGCCTTTCGCCTCGTCCTCGAACAGGGCGCGGCCGCGCCGTTCCTGCGCCGACAATGTCGCCTTGCCGGCGAGGAAGGCGTCGTAGCGGCTGGAATAAGGATAAAAATCGGCGGCGCTCTGCTCGAACGTGCCGAGCGCCTCGGCGGCGGCGTCGAAGGCGTCGCCCGGGCGGTCGAAGACATCGTTGCCGAAGGTTGCCTTGAACTCGTCGGCATAGGCCGATTTACGCAGGGCGGCGGTGACAGCCCCCGCATCCTTGTTGGCCATCTCGAAGGGCGAGAGCAGGGGGATTGTCGCCTGATCCTTGCCGTGGTCGGCGCGGCCGTCCCAGGTCAGGCCGCCGGTCGGACCGTTGTCGACGCTCTCGTCGCCTTCGTCGTCGGAATCGTAAAAATGCTCGGTGAAGGCGGGAGCGGCCTGGAGATAGCGCAGCGAGGGCACCGCGCGCACACCGGGCTGGTCGAGGTTCGGGCCGCCCATCTCGACCGGCGTGGCCGAGGCCGGTCCGAAAGCACGGCGCGGATCATGGCAGGACGAGCAGGCCTGCCTGCCCGAGGCCGACAGCGCCGGGTCGAAGAACATTTTTCGCCCCAAGGCGGTCAGCGCCTCGGCGCGCGCGAAAGCTTGCGCCCGCGATAGCGGACCGGGATGGACGCCATCCGCCGTATTCGCGGGCGCGGCAAAGCCAAAGGTCGAGATCGCGGCAATCGCGATCATCAGGCTTTTCCATCGTCTCGTCGTCCTTTTCATCGTCCCGTCGTCATGGGGAATGGTCCGCTTTGGCCCGGAAATAGGAATGGAGTGCAACGGATTGATGACCGGCTCCAGTGCTCACGAAACCGTGTTCGCCGCGGCGGCGGATGTCACAAAGGTGACAAGGCATCCACGTTAGCTGCCCCTATGGTTCCCGCGCCCCTCCAGCCACAGTCAAGCCACGAGGTCTTCCCAATGACGAGGCTCAAACTCCTCACTTCCTTCTGCCTGGCCGGCTCGGCCCTGCTTCCCCTCGCGGCCAATGCCGCCCCTCCCGGCTTCGACAAGATCGACACTGTCGTCGTCATCTATGCCGAGAACCGCAGCTTCGATAATCTCTATGGCGGCTTCCCCGGCGCCAACGGGCTGGCCAATGTCTCGGCCGATCAGGCGCGCCAGCTCGACCGCGACGGCAAGCCGTTCACCGAGCTGCCGCCGGCCTGGGGCGGGCTGACCGGAAAGGGCGTCACGCCCGTGGTGACGGAGGCTGAGACCGCGCACCTCGCCAACGCTGCCTTCGCCATTGACGATCCCAAGGGCTTCAACGAAGGCACCAACGTCATCACCCATGATCTGTGGCACCGCTTCTACCAGGAGCAGATGCAGATCGACGGCGGCAAGAACGACAAATTCGTCGCCTGGGCCGATTCCGGCGGCCTGGTCATGGGGCACTATGATGGCTCCATCCTGCCGATGTGGCAGGTCGCGAAGAAGTATGTGCTGGCCGACAATTTCTTCCAGGGCGCCTTCGGCGGCTCCTTCCTCAACCATTTCCAGCTCGCCTGCGCCTGTACACCGGTCTACCCCCACGCCGACACCAGCCCGATCAAGGGCCAGATCGCCGTGGTCGAGGCCGATGGCACAACCTTGAAGGTCGCTGACAATTCGCCGGCCTCGGCACTCGGCGGCGTACCGAAATTCGTCAATGACGGCGCCATCACGCCCGACTTCCATGCCGTCAACACCATGCAGCCGCCCTATCAACCGAGCGCCAACAAGCCGGCCGAGGGCGGCGACAAGGCGCTGGCCGACCCGGCCGCGCCCACCACGCTGCCGCCGCAGCACGACATCACCATCGGCGATCTGCTGTCGCTGAAGGGGGTGAGCTGGGCCTGGTATGCCGGCGCCTGGCAGGCAACGCTGGACGGCAAGAACGCGACGCCGGTGCCGAACTTCCAGTTCCACCACCAGCCGTTCAACTATTTTGCCGCCTACGCGCCCGGCACCCCCGCGCGCACCGAGCATCTGAGGGACGGCGGCCTGAATGGCGCCGAGTTCATCAAGGCGATCGACGACGGCAAGCTGCCGGCGGTGAGTTTCTACAAGCCGCAGGGCAATCTCAACGAACATGGCGGCTATGCCGACGTGGCCAGCGGCGACCAGCATCTGGCCGACCTCATTTCGCATCTGGAGAAGAGCCCGCAATGGGGCCACATGCTGGTGGTCGTCACCTATGACGAGAATGGCGGCTTCTGGGATCATGTCGCGCCGCCCAAGGCCGACCGCTGGGGCCCGGGCAACCGCATCCCGGCCTTCATCGTCTCGCCCTATGCCAGGATGGGCACGGTCGACCACACGCAATACGACACGACATCGATCCTGCGCTTCATCACCGCGCGCTACGACCTGCCGGTACTGACCGGCATCGTTGCCCGCGACAAGGCGCTGGCCGCCAATGGCGAGCCGCCGATGGGGGATCTGAGCGCGGCGCTGGACCTCAGCCGGTAGGCCGAGCGAACCACGGATATGCCGCCGCGCCGCAGGGCGCGATGGCCTTCTCAGCCGCCATTCACAAGCGCAAAATGAGCTTCTGCAGATTGCCGCCCTGGCCGAGTTCGACCCGGTCGAAATCGCGGCTTGCCTGGCGCTGCGCCTGCGAGAGTGCGGACAGGCGCTTGGTCATCTCGACCCGGATCTTGCTGCATTTTGGGTCGTCGGGAACGGTCAGGCCCACTGTCGCCGCCTCGATCTTGCGCGCCATGTCGACAATGCTCGCGCCGTGCACCTTTTCGTGGGCGCTGACGCCGGCGAGGAAAACCTCCCAGTTCTTCTGGATGGCGGAGGGCAGCGGCGATGAGGGGCTGGGCAAGGTGTAGGTGATGATGAGCTTGGGCTTGGCCGAAACCAGCACGCAGGCTCCGGCATGCGCCTGATAATCCCTGGTCCAGGTCAGCTTGAAATTGGTGTGGGCGATGGCGCGGGCAATGCCGGCATTCGGCCCGTTCTCGCCGATCGACCGGTAGAGCTCCAGCCCGGACTGGCCTGAAATGGCGTAGGTCTCGACCTTCTCGACCGGCTTCCATTCGGCCTGCGCGGCGAGCGGCGAGGCCACCAGGGCGGCTGTCACAAGACACAGGCGAATACAAGCTCTCAACACCAAGGCGCCCCGCACATGCAATGCCATTCAACGCCTTTTCCTATATGCTGCCGGCGGGTGCTGCAAATGCCCGAAGGGGGAAGTCATGAAAAGATATGTCGTTGCCGCCGGAGCCTTGGCGGCATTGCTTGGCGCGCAGCCGGCCTTTGCCGCGTCCTGCGGCTGGAGCGCGAAGATGGAAGAAGACGAGGGCGGCAGCGTGCTGACGGCTTCCGTCTGCGGCGGGCCGAAAGGCGACGCGCATCTGACGCTGACCTGCTTCGACAATCCGGTTCTGAGCTACGACCTGGGTGCCAGCGGCCAGCAACTGGAACCGGGCATCAGCGGTTCGTTCGACTTCAAGGCCGATGGCAAGACGGTGACGAAGACGCTGCAACTGGAGGCCATGTACAATGATTTCGTGGTCGATCTCGCCAAGGCCGATCCGCTGCTCGACCTGCTGCGCTCGAAGGGGGACGTGTCGGTCAGCGCGGCCAAATATGGCGCTATCAACTTTCCGCTGAAGGGATCAAGCGCGGCCATCGGCAAGGTGCTGGCGCAGTGCGGCAAGGCCAAGCCTGCGGGGGAAGGGGATTGATTGGTGATACTGTGCGGCAGCGGTGGCGGCTATAGTTGCTAGCCCATTGTCACATCCAATTTCGCGAGCGGTGACGCCCCTTCCTTCTCCCCTTGTGGGAGCAGGTGGATCGGCGCGTAGCGCCGAGACGGATGAGGGGTGCCGAAAGAAATAATCCGTTGATAATTCGGTGTAATGTGGTGTCGCGAGAAGCATGTTGCCAAGCTGGAACACCCCTCATCCGACCTCGCTTCGCGAGGCCACCTTCCCCCACAAGGGGGAAGGGGGAGCTGAACCTTGCCGCCGGGGACGGCCGTATCTCATCCGCTATGGCCAACATCCAATTATGAAGGCTTGGGCTTCACCGCCAGCTACAAGAAGAGCCTTTAGCGGACGCCAGCACGCTGTCGCCGGTTCCGGCTTGGCGGCGACTGGCGTATAGCGGAAGCCTTTCAGGCACTATTCAAATCGCCCGGCAAACCGGATATAGGTCAGTCAGGTTGACCTATATAAGAAAACGTCGGGGAGGCATGTCTTGACCCTTTTGAACCTGTTGGCTTCGCGCTCGTCGCGTATGAAGGCGTCGGAAATCCGCGAGCTGCTGAAGCTGCTCGACCAGCCCGACATCATTTCGTTCGCCGGCGGCATTCCCGATCCGTCGCTGTTTCCGTCCGACGCCATCCGCGATGCCTACGGCGATGTGCTGGGCGGCGCGGAAGCCGGGGCGGCCCTGCAGTACCAGGTTTCGGAAGGCTATCTGCCGCTGCGGCGCTGGCTTGCCGGGCAGATGGGCAAGCTCGGCATTGTCTGCGACGAGGCCAACATCTTCATCACCTCCGGCTCGCAACAGGCGCTGGATTATCTCGGCAAGCTGTTCCTGTCGCCGGGCGATACCGCGCTGGTGACATGGCCGACCTATCTCGGCGCGCTGCAGGCCTTCAACGCCTACGAGCCGCGCTACGACCGGCTGCGGCCCGAAGGCGGCAACATGACGCCGGCGGCCTACCACACCGCTGCCGCCGCCAATGGCGGGCGGGTGAAATTCGCCTATCTGGTGCCCGACTTCGCCAACCCGACCGGCGCCACGCTGGACCGAAAGCAGCGCGAGGCCGTGCTCGACCTTGCCGGCGAGCTCGACATCGCCGTCATCGAGGACGCCGCCTATCGGGCGCTGCGCTATGACGGCGAGGGTGTGCCGCCGATCCTGGCGCTTGACTGCGCGCGCTCCGGCGGCATCGACAAGGCGCGCACGCTCTATTGCGGCTCGTTTTCGAAAATCCTGTCGCCGGGCATGCGCGTCGGCTGGGTCTGCGCGCCGCGCCACGTGGTCGAAAAACTGGTGCTGATGAAGCAGGCTTCGGACCTGCACAGCCCGTCGGTCAACCAGATGGTGATGCACCGCGCCGCCGAATCCGTGTTCGACAGCCAGGTGGAAAAACTCATCGGCGCCTATCGCGAGCGCCGCGACGGCCTGCTTGGCGCGCTGGAAGCCAACATGCCGGAGGGCGTGAGCTGGAGCCGCCCGGAAGGCGGCATGTTCGTCTGGGTGACGCTGCCGGAAGGCACCGATGCCACGGAACTCCTGGCGCGGTCGGTGAAGGAGGCACGCGTCGCCTTCGTGCCCGGCAATGCCTTCTACGCCGACGGCACCGGCCGCAACACGCTGCGGCTGTCGTTCACGCTGGCCGACCGTCGCGCGGTGAGCGAGGGCATTCCACGGCTGGCGGCGCTGCTCAAGGGTTAGCCAAGCTTACGACCGGCACGTTCACCAGTTGCTTGAGCTTCGCGAGCCTGGCGCGGGCGAGCTTGCGGATCGGCTTTTGGAAACCCTCTTCGCCGGTTTCGACGACGAAGACCAAGGTCTTGAAGTCCAGCATGAACTCGTCGATGGCCCGCGCCGTCTTTTCGGACCTGTCCTTGAACCGGCACAGCAACGCGTTCGCTTCCTCGATGCCGTCGGCGCCTGCGCTGTCGACCAGGGCTTCAAGCCTCTGAAAACAATCCAATCGCAATCCTCCCGCCGCGCCACCAAACTTCCGGTCAGCCGAAAAGTTCCGTCGGGCCCAAAAAATTGTCGCTGGTTGTCAGCAGATGCAGGCGCCCCGCGTTGACGCCTTGCCGCCCGCGCCTAAATTCGAGGCCTTGCGAGGAGGAGCTTTCATGGAACTGCATCGCGGCCGGCTCATCGACCACCTGCAGCTCGTGGTCCGGGATATCCCCGCCAGCCGGCGTTTCTACGAGGCGCTCTTCCAGGTGCTCGGTATCCCGATCGGCGGCACCGGCGAGGATTATTTCTGGGCCGACGAATTGTTCATCTCCAGCGTCGGCAGCCGGGCCGCACAGGGAAAGCTGACCGGCCGCCATCATCTGGCCTTCCAGGCCAGGGACCACGCCATGGTCGATGCCTTCCACAAGGCCGGGCTGGCGGCTGGCGGCACGGACAATGGCGCGCCCGGCGAGCGGCCCTATCATCCCGGCTATTATGCCGCCTTCCTGCTCGACCCGGACGGCAACAACATCGAGGCCGTCCACCACGGCCCGGCCAACCGGAGTGCCGCTTCCGTGAAGATCACGTTCTAGCAATACCCGGCCGGCCGGGCGACCGCGATGCGCGCGTCGGATGGTGATTCTCATGCCGCTGCATGTTCCGCGCATTTGAAAAAACGCGGGGCCGGCGAATCGGATCGGATCCTTGATCTGGGCGGCACTGAAATTGTCCCGCAGGGCATTGATAGCGTCGCCTCTGGACAAGAGGCAAATCGGTCCCATACGGTGCGGCTTCAGGGAGGACGCGTGCGCGGGAAAGGCCGGTTGGTCGTTGAAAAAGAATGTCTTCTCGTCGGTCGACCTGCCGCCGCATCTCGACGACCGCGCGCGCTTCGCGCTCTGGCAGGACATCCATGTCGCGGAGATATGGTCGGTCGAATACGCCATCTCCGGCAACGTGCCGTTCCAGGCGGATATCGAAGCCACCGCCATCGGGCCGCTGGTGCTGGGGCGGATGGCAGGGACGATCAGGCATGCCAGCCGCAAGACGCGCAACATCGCCGATGACGGCCGCGACGGCTACCTGCTGCTGGTCAACGACGGCGACACCAAGCTGAGCGGCGTGCAGACCGGCCGCGACTACAGCATCGGCAGGGGCGAAGGCGCGCTGGTCTCGGCTTCGGAAGCGCTGGAAATGACCGGCGGCGACCGAAATGTCTGGACCAATGTCGTGGTGCCCCGCGAAATCCTGGAAAATGCCTTCCCCCATCTCGAGGATCGCCTGGCGCTGACCATCGGCGCCGACAATGAAGCGCTCGATATGCTCAAGCGCTATTGCGGCTTCCTGGAAGCGGGACCGGCATTGCTCTCGCCCGAGCTTGTCGCCCACGCCACCGAGACGATCGTCGACCTGGTCGGGCTGGCGACCGGCGCCAAGGGCGAGATCGCCGAGCTGGCGGGCGTGCGCGGCCTGCGCGCGGCAAGGCTGCAGGCCATCCTGCAGAAGATGCGGGACAACTTCGCAGATCCCGCCATCTCGGCTCAGCACATCGCCCAGCATTTGCGGCTTTCCGCGCGCTATGTCCATGATCTCTTGCAGGAAACAGGCTCCAGTTTCGCCGAGCACATTCTCGAACTGCGCCTGCAGAGAGCCCATCGCATGCTGCGCGACCGGCGCAACGACAGCATGCGGGTCAGCGAGATCGCGCTGTTGAGCGGTTTTTCCGACGTCTCCTATTTCAATCGCTGTTTCCGTCGCCGCTTCGGCTCGACGCCGAGTGGCGCCAGGTAGAGCGATTCATCGTTTCCTTGAATCGCAAGCGGGCTTTTCCCGCGCCGGCACGTTCGCAAGCAGCTCGAGATGGCGAAGACTGGTTCCGATCAGCTTTGCCGATCGCTGCCCTGCGTTGCCAATTCGGTGGCTCCGGTGCTAACCGGACACGGCGCCCAGGCTCGATATCTACGCCAATGGCGGCGACATACAGATGACCTACACCGCCGAACCCGATGAAAAATCGAAATACGCCTGGCTGGTGTTCGGCTGGACGAAGGTTGAGTAGACGCCGCGCGACGCACCGGGAAATTCGGGGTGTCCGAGCGGCTTTCACCTGCCCGAGGAGTCCACATGAGTCCATTGCCTGAAGCCGTGCCGTTTTTCAGTCAGTGGGAGACGCCCGACATGACGCTGGCGGTGCTCGCCGATGGCGCCGAAGCCGCGTTGCGGCAGGATCCGCTGTGGCAGGGATCGGGTGCCGCCACGCTCGACGAATACGCGGTCTGGGCCGCCAATGTCTGTGGCATGGCTTGCCTCAAGATGATCCTGGCGACGCGCGGCCAGATCGTGCCGACGATCGAGCTGGCAAGGCGGTGCACCGGATATGGCGGCTATGTCGTCAATGAAGGCTCGATCAAGGGCCTGATCTACGCGCCCTTCGTCACTTTCGTGAAGCAGGAATTCGGCCTCGAGGCCGAGGTGATGACCGATGTCGCGGCAGCGGACGTCCCAGGGATCCTCGCCCGGTCGCGCTTCTTCATCGCTTCGGTCAGCAGTTCGATCCGCTGGCCGGAGCGCGAGCCGCCGTCGAAGGGCGGTCATCTGGTGCTGGTCACGGCGGCGTCGGACGATGGTTTTCGCTTCCACAACCCATCCGGCCATACCAGCGCCACACAGGCGGACGCAGTGTTGGCGCCCGCCGATTTCGATCGTTTCTTCGCCAATCGCGGCATTGCCGTCAGCATTTGATTTTTGACAGTTGAGGGATTTCGATGACCGGAAAGATCAGGGTTGCCATCCTCTATGGCGGTCGCTCGGCCGAGCACGAGGTGTCGCGGCTGTCGGCGGCCAATGTGCTGAAGGCGATCGACCGGACCCGGTACGAGGTGGTGCCGATCGGCATTTCCAGGGACGGCAGATGGCTGCTGCAGCCGGCGTCCGAGGCCTTCGGCGAAGGGGCAGGGGCTCCAGTGTCGGAGGACGGCGTGGAAGTCGCCCTGCTGCCCGGCGGCAAGGGCCGGCTGATCTTAGCGTCGCACAAGGAAGCTGACCTGCCGCCGGTCGATGTCGTTTTTCCCGTGCTGCACGGTCCGTTCGGCGAGGACGGCTCGGTGCAGGGCTATGCCGAGGTTGCCGATGTCGCCTATGTCGGCTGCGGCATCCTCGCCTCGGCCGCCGCCATGGACAAGGACGTCGCCAAGCGGCTGCTGCGCGAGGCCGGCCTTGCCGTCGCCCGCTCGGTCACCGTGCTTAGAGGCGATGTCGGTTCGTTCCAGGAAACCGCCGGGGCGCTCGGGCTGCCTTTCTTCGCCAAGCCGGCGCGCCAGGGCTCGTCCTTCGGAGTGAGCAAGGTAAACGACAGGGATGGCTTCGAAGCAGCCATCGAAACCACTTTCCGCTATGACGGCAAGGCGTTGATCGAGGAGTTCGTCGAAGGCCGCGAGATCGAGTGCTCGGTGTTGCAACGGGCAGACGGCTCGCTCACGGTGTCGCTGCCAGGCGAGATCATCCCGGCCGGCAAGCATGGCTTCTACACCTACGAGGCCAAATATCTCGACGCCGACGGCGCGGTGGTCAAAGTGCCCGCCGATATTCCCGCCGCAGTCGCCGACAGAGCGAGGAACATGGCGGGGCAAGCCTTCAAGGCGCTCGGCTGCGAGGCCCTGGCGCGCGTCGACTTCTTCCTGCGTGCCGACGGCTCCCTGCTGGTCAACGAGGTCAACACGCTGCCCGGCTTCACCGACATCTCGATGTACGCCAAGGCGCTGGCGGCGATCGGCATCGGCTACAGCGAGGTCATCGACGCGCTGATCGAGCACGCGCTGGCAAGGCATGCGGTGCGCACAGTCTGAAGTCTTCGCCGATCGAAATACAGCCAGGATGATCCCGTTTGCGCTCTGAGCGCCTACCGATCGACCATCGCCATGCCGCGCTCGGTGTAGCGCGGGCCGGAGATTTTTCCCGGCGCAAGGGCATCGTCGAGCGCGGCCATTTCGGCGGCGTCGAGTTTCAATGATGCGGCGGCGACGTTTTCCTCCAAATATCTGATCCGCTTGGTGCCGGGGATGGGCACGATGTCGACGCCAAAGCCGTTGCCCTTCTCCAGCAGCCAGGCCAGCGCGATCTGGCCGGGCTTGACGCCCCGGGCTGTGGCGATGTCGCGCACCTTGGCCGCCGCGTCGACATTGGCGTCGTAGTTTTCGCCCTGGTAGCGCGGGTCGTTGCGGCGGTAATCGCCCTCGGCGTAGTCCTCCGCGCGCTTGACCTCGCCAGTGAGAAAACCGCGGCCGAGTGGCGAGAACGGCACCAGGCCAATGCCGAGTTGCCCGAGCAGCGGGATGATCTCCGGCTCCAAATTGCGCTCCCAGAGCGAATATTCGCTCTGCAACGCCGACACCGGGTGAACGGCATGCGCCCGGCGGATGTTGGCGGCACCTGCCTCCGACAGGCCGAAGAACCGCACCTTGCCTTGCGCGACCAGCTCGCCGACAGCGCCCGCGACGTCCTCCAGCGGCACCGCAGGGTCGACGCGGTGCTGGTAGAGCAGGTCGATATGATCGGTGGCGAGACGGCCGAGCGAGGCTTCCACGACCTCGCGGATATGCCCGGGCCGGCTATCGACTCCCACCTGTTTACCGTTTTCGATGCGGAAGCCGAACTTGGTGGCGATGGTCACCTTGTCGCGCTTGCCCTTCAACGCCCGGCCGAGCAGGGCCTCGTTGGTGTACGGGCCATAGACCTCGGCGGTGTCGAGGAACGTGCAGCCGAGTTCGATGGCGCGGTGCAGCGTGGCGACGGATTCGGCCTCGTCAGCTGGGCCGTAGGACTGGCTCATGCCCATACAGCCGAGACCAATGGCCGAGACTTGCAGCCCCTGGCTGCCGAGCTTGCGTTTGTTGAGGGTCATGGTGGAGCTCCGAGAAGGAAGGAAGGAGATGACCCGGATTATATAAGGCGCTCGCTCAATTCCCACAGGGCGTTCGGCGCGGTCTCGATGGATAGCATCGGGCATGGCGCTGTACGCGCCGGCTTCGCCATCAAGCTGCGGGCTGGTCGCGCGTCACGCTGCAGCGAATGTGCGAAAGGACATCTGGGTCCAGGGCTTCGAAGATAGTCGGGCTTCATTCCGATTTGGGTGTGGTTGCCAGCAGACCGCTCAGCCCAAGTCTGGCGGTAAGCGCACTGTGCTCACATATTTGAAGCGACGTCACGGGAGGAGGGCGGCTTTGGCTTGTGTTCCGGTCGCGTTCTCGCGGTCTGGCGGGCAACGCGGGAAACGGGTTTGACAGGATTTCCGGCGACTGGTTTTTGCGTCTTGCGGCGCTGGAGCCAGTTGGAAGACAGTTCGGCAAGCAGACTGCGCAGGGCCTTCACTACATCCTCCTCTATCGGGCGATGCAGTAATTTCCGAAGGCTAGACTCGTTCCATGGCACATGGATCTGTCGCGCCTCGGGCTTTGACTATTGCATCGAGCCTGATCGTTGAAGACCGAGATGGACTGTCGCACTCTCATCGCCGTTCTCGACATGCCCGTTTCCAGACGGAGCCAATCCGTTGCTCAAAGTGTCGAATTCGATCGGCGCGCCATGCAGTTGAGCAGCCTGCATGACCAGATGTTCAATGTCCTCGAGGGCGACATTCTCGGCCAGGTTCCTGAGCCTGATCCTATCCGCAACTGCTGTCAGTTCGATGATGCCAACGGTCCTGAACACTGCGCAGACGGTCGAATAGACGTCTTCACGCAGCTGTGCGGAATAATCGTATCGCATCGAAACCTCCCAAAGCGAGTTGGTTTCCACAAGGCGGCAAGATGCGCCCGATACCGCGGCCTGACAAGTTAAAAAATGAAAAATTGACAAATAAAATCAGCTAGTTAGTAGAGTTACACGAACGCGCAACCTGCGTTCGATGATCATCATCGGTACAATGCTGCATTCGCGCATTAGCCATGCTTGACGCAAGATGAGCGAATTCCTAACTGTAAGTGGAATGAGACGGTTACTAACTCAGCAAATCTTACGCGGGGAAACGCACATGGAACTGGAACGCCCGGAACGATTGCAGGTCATGTTGACACAGGATGAACTGGCAGCGCTGGAAAACTGGCGTTTCGACAAGCGCATGCCCAGCCGTTCGGCTGCGGTGCGCGAATTGCTGCGCCGTGGCCTTGCCTCCGACGGGTTCCTGACGGCCGAGATGGGGGCCAAGTCGCAGGAATTCGGCGTGCTCAGGCCCAATGGCGATGGCAAGACGCCGCCGGAACAGGCGGAGTGAAATGCGTTAAGGCCTATCCATCCTCGCGCCGGCGATTGCCTTGATCCGTTTGCGCCTTATCTGATTGGGGGAAGATGCAATTGCGGGTGGCGATGAACGACGTCGACGGCAGCGACAGACAGGGGGCGACCGCCGATGCCCGGCTCGCGACCGCCGATGCCCGGCTCGCGGCAATTGTCGATTCCTCTTTCGATGCCATCATCAGCAAGGACCTGAACAGCATCATCCAAAGCTGGAACCAGGCGGCGGAACGCATGTTCGGCTATACCGCCGAGGAGGCGATCGGCCAATCCATTCTCATGCTCCTCCCCGATCACCTCAAGAACGAGGAAATCGAGATCATCAGCAAGATTCGCAGCGGCGGCAGGGTGGCGAGCTTTGAGACGACGCGCAAGCGCAAGGATGGCGTGCCGATTTCCGTCTCGCTGACGATTTCGCCAATCAAGAACAGCAATGGTGAGATCATCGGCGCCTCGCAAATCGCCCGCGATATCTCCGCCGCCAAGGAGAGCGAGCGCCGCATCAGGCTGCTGATGCGGGAGGTCAACCATCGCGTCAAGAACCAGTTCGCGGTCATCCTGTCGATGGTCAGGGAGACCAGCAAGCGCTCGACCGATCCAGGCGAGTTCGAGGAGTTGATCCGCGCCCGCATCATGGCGCTGTCGCGGTCGCACGATCTGCTCGTCACCTCGGAATGGGCGGGGGCGAGCCTGTTCGACCTGATCCAGGAGCATCTCAAGCCCTTCGGTCTCGAGGAGCAGATCCTGCTCTCCGGCCCGGTCCTGACGCTGCAGTCGAACGCGGTACAGAACCTCGGCATGGCCTTCCACGAACTGGGCACGAACTCGTCCAAATATGGCGCGCTGGGCAGCGAAGGCGGCCGGGTGGAGATCACCTGGACAATCGACTCCGGGACGCAGAACCCCGGCTCCGTGGGCGAGCGTGAATTTCACTTGATCTGGGAGGAGACGTCGACGCCGCATCCCGGCGACCGGCGGGACCAGATCACGCGCAAGGGGTTCGGCACCGTTGTGCTGCAGCGGGTGGCGCCGCAATCGCTGGGCGGTTCCGCCATTCTGGAGCGGTCGCCCGGCTATTTCAAATGGCGGCTGAGCGCGCCCTTGGCGTCCATCGTCGTGGCGCCGATCGGTAGCGAGGCTGACGGCGATTCGCCGGGTGCCGGCATCTAGGGCAATCCGCCGGTCCGGAATGCCGCCCACAATCCGTGGCCCACAATCCGTGCTCGACCTACTCGACCAGGATATGCGCCTCGCGCGCAGCCTCGACAAAAGCCTCCCTGGCGACGTCGGGCGGCACGTCGCCGCTCGTTGCGCGGCGGCAGGCGCGCAGCGCGGACTGGTGCTTCAGGCTGCCGGCATCGCGCCAATGTGTCGTCAGCAACTCGATGGCCTGTTGTGTGTTGGACAGGTTGCGGGTGGCTCCGGTAACGCCGACCGAAACCACGACGGGCTTGGAGAACCACGCGGTTTGCATTGGAACCTGGACCCTGTTGCAGGTATGGAACGTGTTTGGCCGCGCGAGGTTTCGTTGCCGCCGATCACTGTAGCGTGAACTCTCCGGCATCTCCCGGCGAAACGATGCCTAGAGGATGTTGGTCGTCACCTCGACGACAATCGCGGCGCCTTCCAGTCCGCCGTTGGGAACATGCACGACGCGCGAGACCCTGAGATCCTGTGGGCTTCCGTCGACCGGCAGGGAAACGCTCTCGCCAATCCGCGGCACAGCCTGGAAGATGGCGTTGGTGGCGTCAGGCCGGTTGTCGATGGATATGCGGCAGTTGACAGTCATGGAAATGTCTCCTTTGTCTGGCCGTGCCGGTCGTTAACGCCGGGTCCCTGAAATGGTTTCAGGAGGGCCGGGTCAAACCCGAGAGCCCGCCGATGTCTACCCCGTTCGCCAACTGGCGACGTTGGTCGCGGCCCGGCGGCTTCGACATCCGGACTTGTCGTTGCTGGCGGGCTTCTAGTTGCTGGCTCTCGGCACGAAATAGTTGGTGGTGACCGCATCGCTGCCGGTTCCCCGCGTGACTTGAACCGCGGCATAGCCTTCCGGAGGAATCGAGCCAGTCGCCGTCTGGTCGACCTGCTTGCATCGGCCGACCATTTCGCCGTTCGGCCACGGTGCCAGTCTGGCTTCAAGTGCCGCTTGGCATTCCTCCATCGATGAATAGACGACCGGGCGCGACTCCGTGGGCCTGCAGAGCGATGCGCTGCATGAAAGCATCACCATCACCGCCACGGTTCCCGGATCCATGGAATTCTCCTGTTGGCCGACAACGCGCAACAGGCCGCGAGGTTTCATGCGGGCCCAGCGCGCCGCGATTGCCAGAGTCAAGCACGAGGTCTGATAGCGCACTCACGTTTTACAACGGCCCAGCGCCTCGGTCTCCGGGCCTTTGGGTAGAGGAAATGCTGGGAACGTTAAAGGCCGAACGAGGGTATCGTCCAAGCGTTTTCGTACCCAAGGTGCGGCTTGGCATTCGCTGCGTCAGTCTGGGTTGCTGTGGCGGTTCCCGTTGCAGTGCAGTCCAATTTTGCCGCCACTGCCGCCTTGATCGACAGACAAGCACATGCCTTGGCAGCAGTGACTGTTGCCTTTTTCCCATGCGCCGCAGCGACACTCGACCCGGCGAGGACAAGCGCCAGGCAAACGAAGGCGATCTTCATGAGGATCTCCTATTTTAGAGTTGGCTAATTTAAAGTTAACGTAACGTTAACTGGCCGTCAATCGCGAGCGGGGTCCTGGGCTGAAGCCACCTTCCTCCTGCCCGGAAGGATCACGGCCGTTCTTTACCTGTCCCGGATTGTGTCCAAATTGATGCGAGAGGATCGGGAGCGGCATGACCTTCGGCGCCGCACGCTCGCGTGCTCCGGCACGCGGTGATCAGCACCTCTATACGATGGCTTCTTCCCAAGCCCTCCACTCCCCGAAGCAGAGAATGCTTCCGTTGCGGGAGAGAGACTAGACAATCATTAGCAAGTGCTAAAGAGCGACTGGAAGACGTGCCTCGGCTGAATTACGACTTGGCCATGAGCTTTTTAACAACTTCAGTAACGGTTGATTCAACCATTACTGGTATTTATTCCAGCGTGTGGTGGCGGCTCCGACAAAAGCGGGCGGGGCTAGTTGCCGAAGCCGCCTGCGCAGTCCGGTGGGATCTGACCGCGCTGTCTCAGAATAGGACAGCGCGGTCAACGATCCGTTAATCGGGCGTCAGCCGCCACTTGTCAGCTTTCCGACCCATGGTGATGATCGCCTCCCCCGGTGGATCGGCCTTTGGCCGTGATAACTCGGGCGGGCTCCGGTAGAGCTTGAGCATAGCGTCCTAAATTCGGGAGCCGCGTGGAACATTGTTGCGTAGGGTGTCCGGCGAACTGCGCGCAGCTTGCGGAAGCTTTAGCCCTCGATCTCAGTCTTGAATGCTCGCACGCCGGCGTGGCAAAGCGCATGCCGGCTCGGCATCCAAGAAGGAGAGTTGCCTGGGAGGACGCCGAGCCTAACCGACGAGATTAGCGGGGGGCCGCGTCGTCTCGCCGGCTAAGAGTTTATGCGCTCTTTAAGGCAACTCGCACAAAGCATCCGAACGAACTAAGGGGTCAGCCGATCGGTGGTGCATCATCGACCGCTGTTCTGGCGCGGCTGGTTCCTTAGAGGGGTGCTTCCTGCAATAGATGCGAAGCATCCGAATGAAACGAGACATCCTTGCGCTTCGAAGGGCGTAGGACCGCCGGGCGGCAGCAAACCGCTCTCCGGCGGGGTTTGCCAGCCCCTGTCAATAGTTCTTCATCGCTCGGTGCGGGATGCCGGCTTCCTCGAACTCGTCGCCACATGCGACGAAGCCCAGCTTTTCGTAAAGCGCGGTCTTGTCGGCCTGGGACGTGAGGTAGAAGCGGTTCTCGCCACGTGACCGCGCTATCTGCATCCCCGCCTGCATCATCCGCATGGCGATGCCATTGCCCCTTGCCTGGCGTAGCACGGCGACGCGGCCGAACTTGGCATGTTCGGTCAGAAAGACAATCCGCAGCGTGCCGACGACATCGCCTCCGTCGATGGCGACGACGTGAGTGGCCTCCGCGTCATAGGCGTCCCGTTCCACCCTCTCGGGCACGTTCTGCTCGACAATGAACACTTTGCGCCGGACTTCCAGGGCGAGGGCTCCTAGGTCAGAGGCAATGGAAACGGGTAGAATTGTTAGATTGGCCATAACCGTTGTTCTCATGGCTTACCAATAAGTGGCGCCTTATGTCCTGCGTTTCAGTAAGAAATGTGGCGACCCGGCGCCAAGTAAATTGTTGGTTCCCGCTCATGGGCTCGAACCACGATTCACGCCTTCAAAGGGCGCTGTCCTACCATTAGACGAAGCGGGAAAGGCTGGACGTTATGGCGCCCAGGCAGCTTGCGGTCAATTCGGGAAATTATTGACCGGCTCTTCGCAACGATAGACCGGGCAGTGGCCATCGCGGGACGGCACATAGGCCGACATCGGCACTTCAGGCCAGTCGCACTCATTGCCGAACTGCCTGACATAGCGGTCATAGGTGTTGCGGCCGGTGGTCAGCACCACGGCGCGATGGCTCTGGATCATGGCCCGGATCTCGCCGCAGCCCATGGAGCGGCTGTCGGGGCGGGCATCGACCAGACCGGTCGTCGCGAGCACGGCGCCGATGGCCGTCAACAGGGTCAGAACGCGAGCGGACATGACGGTTCTCTTTGGTTTGACAAAATTGGCGACCGGTCCGGATTCGCACTGGAACGGCCGCTTGCATTGTCGCACACAACCCCTTTCCTGTCCGTTGGTTCCGCGACAGGCTGTGCGGCGCGCGCGTTCGGGCGCGGCGCGGGCCCCCGCGCAACCAAATCAGGCGTTGCGCATTGCTGGGCATGGACGGCAGGAAGCCCTACGAAACACCGCAATGGCGGCCCGGAAACGAGGGCCGTCCGGCGATGTGCTGTTCCTTCTGCGGCGGCCGCGACCATGGTTTCGAGGAGTGTCCGCGCATGCCCGATCCTCTCCGGCCCGATAGACCCGAAGACGACGATACGTCGGAGGAATCGGCCGGCTGATCCGAGGCGCCCCTGGCGGGTGGCTAACCGGCGCCAGCCGCGCCGAAGAAATCGATCAGCGCGCCAGCCGTTTGCCCGGGCGCTTCCTCGGGGAAGAAATGTCCGCCTGACATCGCGCGGCCCCGCACGTCATCGGCCCAGTTCCGCCATAGCGCTAGCGGCCCGCCTTCGCCGGCATACCATTCGGCGAGCGCGCCTTGCCCGCTCCACAATGCCAGCAACGGGCAGGCGATGCGCCGGCCGGCGGCTTTGTCCGCCCGGTCGTGGTCGCGGTCGAGCGTTGCCGCCGCCCGGTATTCCTCGCAGATCGCGTGGATGTGGGCGGGTTCGCGCAAGGCATCGACATAGGCCTGGCGGATGCCGGCTGGAAAGACATCGGGCGGCGAACCCCAGCCGCCCAGCGCATTGTCAACGATGGCGTCGGCGGTGCCCGCCAGGATCTTTTCCGGCAAGGGTTCGGGCTGCGCCAGCAAGGACCACGGCCAGTAGCCGAGGGCCAGCCGGGCATCGGCCCTGTCCCAGGCGTCGGCCGTGGGCACGATGTCGAGCACGGCGAGTTTTTCGACGCGGTCGGGATGGTCGAGCGCCAGACGGTAGGCGACACGCCCGCCGCGGTCATGGCCCGCGACCATGAAGGAGGTAAAGCCGAGTTTGGCCATCATCGCCACCATGTCCGATGCCATGGCCCGCTTGGCATAGGGCGCATGATCGGCGGTCGACGGCGGGCAGGCGCTGCGGCCATAGCCGCGCAGGTCGGCGCATATGACGGTGAAATGCTCGGCAAGCACCGGCGCAATATCGCGCCACATCAGATGGGTTTGCGGAAAGCCGTGCAGCAAAAGCACCGCCGGTCCGGCGCCGGCGCGGCGCACGAAAATGCCGGCATCCCCGATGTCGACGTCCATGGCTTGGAAGTGCTCGAACATAGCTGGCCTCCGGCACAGGCAACGACTGGAGGACGGGGTTGGTTGCAGCGCCTTTCGCGCAAGCACCGGCTCTTTGCGCCGCGACAAGTGGTCCCGGGCAAAGCCGGGCGCCACGCTGATCGTGCTGGTGCTTCCGCACCGGCTCGAACCCAAGGCTGGCCTTGCGAAAGAGGCCGACAAGAAAGCCGCTCCGGCTCCAACGGGCCGGTTCCGCGAATAAGCCTCTTTTCCAACCCTTGGCGCCAACCCTTGGGGCCAACCTTTTGGGCCGACGGGCGTTGTCTCCATGAAGGGAAGGCCGCCGCGGGCGGCCATTCAACGAAGGAGGCCGAGATGAAACCTCTCGCCATTGCATCATGCGCCGCGATGCTGGCCCTGGCGGTGCCGGCAGCGGCACAGGCGGATCAACAGATTCCGAACCAGCAAACCGACAAATGCCGGGCGCAAACGGACCAGGGCGGCAAGCAGCAGCCCGGCGGCGGCGACCTCAGCGAAAAGCTCAACGATTGCGGCGGCGTGCTGAAGCCGCCGCCCACCGGCGACCAGGGCATGGCCGCGCCGGCGCCCGACGAAGGCAAGACGCCGATAATCAAGCCGGGCGAAGTGCCGCCCCAGCCGCCGAAGCAGTAGAACTGGTCAGGCGACATCGTCATCGAGGCAGCGGACCTCGCAGATCGCAACTGTTCGGCACAATGGAGGCGAGTTCGCCTGCTTTTTTGGACTTTTCTTGACTTACCTGACCAGAAGGCCGGCGTGATCGCACAGCGCGGTGAAGGCCTCCTGCGCCTGTGCCACGCCTTCATTGTTTTGCAGCGCCGACTCGATCTTTTCGCGCGCGGCTTGGTAGAAAGGCCCGCGCTTGGCTTGTGGCCAGTCGATCAGGATTTCACTGGCGTCCTGGAGCGTGGCCACGTCACGGATCGTGTCCGCCCTATGCGGCTTGACCCGCAGCGGTGTCGACAGCATCAAATACGCCATTTTTATTCCCGCTATTGGAGGATGCGCGCTTCGCGCGCGGCGTCGATCATCGCCCGCATCGCCTTTTCCGGCGGCGCCCAGCCATCCAGGGCATCGCGGCAGCTGCGCAGTGCCGCCCGGTAGCGCCGGCCTTGGCCGGCCGGCCAATCGCCAAGGCATTCCAGCCCTTCCCAGGCGCTGCGCACCACGCGCTCCCGCTCAGGGGCGAATTTGAGGCGGATCGGTCGGGGAAACATCTTGTCGTTCAACGGTCGTCTCCATGAATGGTGCATGTGAGCAGAAGCCGACATGCACCGAGGAAGCGGCGGATAACGTGGCCGACAGGGGAGGGTTCCGGGCCCCGACGATCAATTTTCAATCTTGCTTTCAGTCGCGCGCGACGGTGTCCGACAATGGCCTGGGCGCGGGCAGATCCGCGCCCAGCGCCCGCGGCCGGTCATGCTCGAACTGCTCGGCGCCGGGCAGGGCATGCAGCCAGGTTTCGCGCCGGCCGGTCCACAATTCATATTGCGGTGCCAGGTCCGTCGGCGCGACGTCGAGGCTGCCGAGCATCACCTCGGCCTCGTTGTCGTCGACCCAGGCGACGCGGCTGCCGCAGGTCGGGCAAAAGCTGCGTGTGCCGTAGCTGGCCACTTGGCCCGATGTCTCGAAAGCATCGCGCGGCCAGATGGCAAAGGCCGAATACACCGAACCGCCCGCCTTGCGGCAGTCCTTGCAGTGGCAAAGGCCGATCCGCGATGGCTGGCCGGTGACGACGAACTGCACGCCGCCGCACAGGCAGCTGCCGGTCCTGCGGGTTATCTCGGACATGGTTGCGGCCCCTCCCTTTTCGCCAGTCTGGCTTCGTCAGTTTGCCATACCGCGGGCCGGGCGGGACAGATGCTCGTCTGCCATTTCGTTGGCCAGGATGAGAAACCGGGAAAAAGACATCCTGTTCACCGTACCGCCGGGCCCGGTTGACGCGGCCCGCAGCATCCTCCAACGCGACGCAGGCGAAATGGTTGCCGCCTCGCGCCTTCTTCTATCCTCGCGCCGCCATGTGGTTGTCGAGCTTCTTGCGCGAGGGGCCGTAGCGCTTGATGATGGTCTGCGCCTCGCTCTGTGGAATGCCGTATTTGCGCGCAAAGGCGGCGACCTCATAGGTGTCCTCGCTCGAGACCAGCTTGCGGTCCTGTTTGGTCTTCGATTTGTCGTCGGGCATGGCGGGCCTCACTTTCTGTAAGCCGCATGGTCGCGCGGACGTCTAGATGTCGCGGTCAGACATAACACGGATCGGCCATGCTGGTTCCATGGCGGATGGCGGTGACCGCCGGGCACTTACCGCCGGCCCCGGTTCAGGCCGATGGAGCGGCCGGGGCCGGCGCTGTGGCTGTCGGGCGCCCCGCATTCGGCGCAGGGCGCGCTGGCGCCGGGGCAGCCGCGGGAATGCGTGCCGGCGGGACAGCAAAGGCCGTTTGAACTCGCCCAACGCGGGCACTGGAAAACCTGTCCGGTGCCGCCGCAGCCATCGCACTCCAGGACCGGCGACCGGACCAGATAGGACTTCGTCCCCAACCTGACGTTTGCGCCCAAAACTCGACCCACCCAAAATTACTGCACGGAACACGCCATGCATTAGCCCTGGCTAATAATATCATGTCGCCGGTTACGGACAAGTTTCAGGATCGTTAATTGTTCGTGAACGCCTGGCGCGTGTCCGGCGGCCGGCAATCGGCGCCTTGGGCCTGCTTGCTTCCCCTTCGAGGGGTGCCGTACATCAGCCGCCAAACCGAAGTCGGAGAGAAAAATCGCTGGCTGATGTCGGATCCGCGCGCGGCGGTGCGTCCTTGGGGCTGATGAAACTGGAGGAATACAACCATGCCGTCGCAAATCACACAATCGCCGTGGCAGACCGCGGCCCTTCTCGTTGCCCGCCTGATCTTCGCGGCCGTCTTCCTGATGGCGGTGACCTTCAAGTTCATGGGCATGGAGGCCACGGCGGGCTATATCGCGGCCGCCGGTTTCCCGTTCCCGCTCTTCCTCGCATGGTGCGCGGCGATCCTGGAGGTTGCGCTGGTGCTGTGTTTCCTCAGCGGTGCCTTCTTCACCCAGGCCGCGCTGGTCGCCGCCGCCTATGTGCTGTTCCTGGCCTTGGCCTTCCACGGACCCAGCCACTGGGCCGGCAACCAGGCCGAATTCGGCTTCTTCGTCGACCATTTTTCGTTCCTGGCCGGACTGCTTTTCGCGGCGGTCCATGGACCGGGAAGAATCCTGGCGCTGAACCTGGGATGGCCGGGCAGGGCCTAGCGGCCCGCCCGGGGCAGGGCATGACGCCCGCCCGGGGCAGGGCCTAGGGGCCCGCCGGGGGGCGCGAGGAGCCCTCACATCTGGTCGTTATAAGGCTCCTTCATCTGGCCGACCATGCGGGCCAGCTTCGAAAAGGACGGCATGTCCGCCTCCGGCTGGCACTGGTTGGCAAGTTCCAGCAGCCGGATCGGGAAGTTGACGGCGTCGCGGCTCGACGCCGACATGCCTCCTGACCGCTCCTCGCCGGTTTCCGAGGCCTCGGCCTTGCGCAGTGCAATATCGATCTCTTCCGATGTGAGCACCCCCTTTTTGACCAGGACGTGGTTGATCGAGGCGACGGCCATCAGCAGGCCCTCGAGTTGCAGATTGGCGACGTTCATGGCGATTGCTCCAGTGGCTGGGTTCCAAACGCGCGAGCGGCATTTCCGATCCGACGTGGAGAAGCGCCGCGGCCTTTTGGCGACATGCGTCTACTCCTCCGTCAGGCGCTCGCCATATTCGCGCCACAGCGCCCTGACCTCCAGGCTGCCGAGGCGCGGGATCGAAGGGTCGCCGCAGTCTATGGCGACGGTGCCGATGTCGTAGTTGGGGTAAGCGCCGGCGACGAAGCGGATCGCTTCGCCAAGCGAGTGCACCCGGATGATCGGATCGGCCTGGCCCTGGCCAGTGCTGCGCACACCGGAAACCGTGGCCGGAGCGTGCCGCATCCTGAAGACGGATGCCATGGCTGGTCTGTCCATCGTCCTCTCCACAAGGCCGTGCGACGGGAATCATTCCATGAGCTGCCGCTGATGATTTCACAGGAGCCGGCTGATGAAAAGCCGGATGAATGTCTGGGCTGGCGTCATGCTCTCTCGGTCAAATGTGAATTTTTTCCTAGAAGCCGTTGACCGGGTGAGGGCAGCCATGCTACAAATTTGTCCATGGTGCTGATTTGCGCCAACGACCCGCCGCCAAGGCGGGTTTTGTGTTTCTGCCGCCATGCCTAGGGACGCTACTGCGGTTGCAAATTTGAATGCTGGCGGGACAGCGCCCCCCTCTGGCCTGCCGGCCATCTCCCCCTCTTGGGGGGAGATCAGATACAATCGCGACCTTCGCCAACCGCCTGCGCTCCAAGACTGGGCGAGGCGTCCAACCTGCCAATCTCCCCCCAAGAGGGGGAGATGTCCGGCAGGACAGAGGGGGGCGCCGTAGAGCGCTACCTCCGCGAGATGCGAGAAATCCCATGACACGTTACGCCACCATCATCACCGGCGACGACGGCCTTGAGGTCGTCAGCGCCATCGGCCAATTCGAGGGCGCGGCGCCTCGCGCGCGCCTCGGCCGTGTCGAGGCGGTTGCGCCCGACGTGCTGATCGGCATGGTGCGGGAGGCGGCTGGCGGTTTCTGTTTTCCGCAAGCAGGCATCGACAGCCGCGCTGTCGGTCTTGTCATGGCCAGGCTCAAGGCGCGAGCCAATGCTGCAAAACCTGCAAGCGCGGCAAAACCGGCCAGCACGGCAAGGCAGAAGGGTGCCAAGCGGGCCAGGAAGAAATCCGCCCGCTCGAAAAAGCCGGCCAGGCGGGCCAAGCAGGCGCTGCCGGAGGCTGCCGCCGGTGATACCAATGCCGTGGCGCAGATCCATGACTGACGAAACCGGGCCGTCGCGCGCAAAGGCAAGGTCGGCAAAGCGCAAGCCCGCCGCCAGCCCGGCAGCCGCGAAGACGCCCCGCCCGAAACGCACCAAGAAGTCACTGGGCGACGATTTTCTCGCCGCCGTGCGCGCTGATTTTCGCATCCATGGCGCCGGTGTCCTGGCCGAGGTGCGAGCCGACAAGCCGGACCAGTATCTCAAGATCGTGCTTTCGGTACTGCCCAAGGACATCGATGTCGCCATCAACCAACTGGACACGCTCTCGGATATATTGTTCGAGGTGATCGTGCGGAAGTTCAGGCCAGCGGGGGAGGAATGACCCGGGCCTCTGCCTGGCATCGAGAATCCGCGGCTCGGTCGAGCCAAAGCCCGCCTTGGCTCGCGCCAAGGCGGGCTTTTTGCGTTTGTGGCTCCTGCCCAAGGCGCGTTTGAATGGATCGAGGCGACGCGCGCTCAGGTCTTCATCTTCATGCCTGCCGTTCTCCCGGTGCCCGGCAGGCTTGGGGGACGTGCCTTAGGCCAGGATATTGACCGCGCGGGCCGCGACAAGCGCGATCGTCAGCAGCGAGATCATCGCCTCGGCCATCATCAGCAGCTTGGCGCGTTGGGAGAGCGGCAATGTGTCGGTTGGCGAAAACGCCGTCGCATTGGTGAAGGCGAGGAAGAAATAGTCGACGAAGCCCGGCAGCCAGTCGCGGATCTCGCGGTCGCTCAGGGTCATTTGCGGAAACAGAAAATCGGCATGGGCGCGTGTGACGAGGCCGCAGGTCGGCGGCCCGCCCCGGTCGGTGCTCCAGAACCACAAGGCAAAGACGATAATGTTGGTGACCCAGACGTTGAGCGCGTCGACCAGCAGCGTCTGGCCGCTGGAGCCGGCATGGCCGGCCAGCAAGGCACGCACCAGAAGCGCCAGCGAGCCGCAATTCATGACGCTGACGAGGCCGGTCATCACCAGGGCCGTCCTGCGGATCATGACGCGAAACCGGCCAACCAGATACCAGTGCTCCTCCTCGACCGCTTTCTGGGTGGCGACCTGCGTCCAGGCGGTGGCTACGGACAGGGGTACGAGCAGGGCGGCCTCCAGTGCCGGCGCCAGCCAGCGGGGGCCGAACGAAAGATCGTTGATGACCAGAAGCTGCAGGCAGATGATGACAAGGACCGCCGCGCGCGCCAGCCAGAAGTCGAGCGCGCGGTGGTGGATGACGGCATGCTGGTGACGCATCGAGTATCCGGGATGTTCAAGTGGGATCAGTGTGCGGGCTGTTCTGCCCGGCGACGGCAGTAAGAGACCGTAGATCCCGCTCAATCTTGGTCTTGCAATGACCTGCAAGTATACTTTTTTGTAAGCTTTGATGTTGGGGCTGTTCGGCAAACCAGGCGATGTGATCTAAGCGCCGCATGGCGGGAATTGACGACTCCATCGATCGTTGGATGCCAGCAGGGCTGCCTGCCGCGGGGCTGGACTCGGCGTCGGTCTGGTCCGCCCTGCTTCGGCACCCCTGGGGTTTGCTGGCGCTTTTGTGCCTGGCGCAGACCCTGTGCTGGACGGTGGTGCCAACACTCGTCAATCCCGCACCGCCCGGTGATGTCGTGGAAGGCTTCATGTGGGGCCGCGAATGGGTGCTTTTAACCTACAAGCATCCGCAACTGCCCGGCTGGCTGCTCGAGATCAGCCATCTTCTGACCGGATCGTTCCGCTGGCCGCAATATCTGCTCGCTCAGCTGACGATTTCGGCCACCTTCGTCCTGGTCTATCTGCTGGCCCGCGACATGCTCGGACAACGCCGCGCGCTGGCTGCCGTGCTTTTGATGCCATCGATATATTTCTTCGGCTGGCCGACGCCGCAATTCAATCACGACTATGCGCAGATGCCGTTCTGGGCCGCGATCTGCTGGCTGTTATGGCGCGCCGGCCGCGGCGACGGGCCAGGCTGGTGGCTGGCGCTCGGACTGGTGTCCGGCGTCGGGCTCTACGCCAAGTTCTCTACCGGCCTGCTGCTCGCCTTCGGCGCTCTCTGGCTGCTGTATGAGCCGCGCGCGCGCAGCCGGCTGGCGACACCCTGGCCATGGCTTGGCCTGGCCGTTTTTCTCGTGATCGCCGCGCCGCTGGCCATCGCACTCTACCGCATCGATTTCCTGCCGCTGACCTATTTCGCCGACCGCGACGCTTGGGTAACCGAACACCGTGCGCGGCTCTACTATATCGGCGTCCAGATCGCTGGGTTCTCCGGCTTTCTCCTGGTGTTGGCGCTATCAGGGCTCTTGCGGCGCTCACCAGCCCCGCAAGAGCCGGTCGAGCGCGGCACCCTCGTCTATCTCATATGGATGGGGCTTGGGCCCGCGGCGCTGGTCATGGTGGCCTCGCTGTTCACCGGCACCGGCGAGGCCTGGAGCGCGCCGATGTACAATCTTGCCGGTGTGGTCGCTCTGGCCTTTCTCGGTCACCGGCTCGGCGCCGTCGAGATGCGAAAGCTGGCGATCTGCGCCTTCATCTGCATCGTCACCATGTCGGGCGGCTATGCGGCAATCCGCTGGACGGACTGCAATGTGCGCGGGCGCATGGACGCCGTCTGCTGGCCGGCGCAGCCGATCTCGGACGAGGCCGAGGCAATCTGGCACGCGGCGGCGCCCGGCCAGCTCGACATCGTCGGTGGCGACACCAATCTTGCCATGCTGGCGGGCCTCAATGCCTATGACAAGCCGTCGATCTTCACCGACCTCGATATGCGGTTCGCACCCTGGATCACGAGGCAGCGGTTGCGCGACCATGGCATGCTGATGATTTGGCGGGGTCATGGCGTGCCGCCACAGTTGCGGGCATGGTTGGACAACATCCCGGTCAAGACGGTTCTTTTCAGCTGGTCGCGCGAGGCGCCGCCGGTAGCGATCAGTTTTGCCGCCATTCCGCCTGGTACGCGATATCTGCCGGTTGCCGCCAGCAGCCGGACCCGGCATCCGCGCGTCTAAGGCGGGCAGTGTCATGCGCCGGTTCGTTGGGGCGCGCCTTCCACCGGTATGACCGAATGGCCGCTCGTCTGACTGGACGAACCGGGCGACAACGCCCATTTATGGGGATATCCATATTTGTTGTCGCGCAATTCCCCGGGGAAAGCGGCTACACTTTTCCTGGGATTGCCTTTGAGGAGACGTTACATGGCGACTTCGAGCGAACGTGCAGTGCTTGCCGGTGGCTGCTTCTGGGGCATGCAGGATCTGATCCGGCGCTTCCCGGGCGTCCTCGCCACCCGTGTCGGCTACAGCGGCGGCGACGTGCCGAACGCCACCTATCGCAATCATGGCACGCATGCCGAAGCCATCGAGATCACCTTCGATCCGGCGAAAATCAGCTTCCGCCAGCTTCTGGAATTCTTCTTCCAGATCCACGATCCGACGACGCGCAACCGCCAGGGCAACGATGTCGGCATGAGCTATCGCTCGGCAATCTACTACACCAGCGAGGAGCAGAAGCGTGTGGCGGAGGACACCATCGCCGATGTCGATGCCTCCGGCCTGTGGCCCGGCAAGGTTGTCACCGAGCTCGCGCCGGTCGGTGCGTTCTGGGAGGCCGAGCCCGAGCACCAGGATTATCTGGAGAAATATCCCAACGGCTACACCTGCCATTTCATCAGGCCAGGCTGGAAACTGCCGGTTCGCGAAAAGGCAGTTTCATAAGTTTTTTTGGCGGCGGGCAGAAGCTCCCGCTGGTTGCCACAAGACCATATCGATAGCGGCTGTTAACCACCGTCCGGCGGGTTGACAGTTCGAATCGGCGCGAGGGGTGCCGCCGGGCGGTCGTGGCGGACACTGAATCGATGCGCATGGAAATCGCGGAACGTCAGTCCGCGATTTCCATGCTGCGAAAACTATTTCCCGCAGTTGCTGTCGTTAACGGTCGGCGCCGTCGCATTGCCATTGGCATCCGTCTGCGCGCCCTGCGGATTGTTCGGGTAATTCTGGTCCGCGTTGGAATTCATGTTGCAAGGGCAATAGTGAAGGCCGCAGCCGCGAGGATTTTCATAAGCATGGTTTGTCTCCATTTCTATGAATTCATCGCCAGAGCGGTTCACGGGCTTCGCGGAAGCAACTGACCGCTCTATCTCTTTGTTTTGACGCAAGTCCGGCCAGAAACCGCTTCACACTTTTCCTGCGATTGCGTCTGGTGAACAACCCCTCGGCATTGCGAAGGTTTCAGACAAATTTCCGAGCCGGGGGCACCCGGTTGCGTCTGCGCTGGCGCAATGCTTTTGGCGCAGCTTGCTGAAAAAACAGCTTCCCCAACCGATCGAATGGTGCTTTAACGCCGCCATCCACAGGGGTGCTCCGTACGGTCGGGGCTGAGACGGGGGCGGCAAGCCCACAGACCCTAGAAGCTGATCTGGGTAATACCAGCGGAGCGAGGCGGGCGATGTTTTCAGGCGCACAGGTTTCCCTATATCCAATGGCCGACGATTTTGTCGGCGTCATCCTGGGCGCGCTCGGCGCGCTCGATCCGTACCGCGACAAGCTCAGGATCGAGACCGACGACATCTCGACCCTGCTGGTCGGGCCCCCCGAGGTGTTGTTCCCGGCGCTGCGCGACCTTTTCGTGGCTGCGTCCGGCAGCGGCAAGCATTGCGTGCTGTCGGCCACCATTTCGCGTGGCTGTCCAGGGGAGCCGGACGATCCAATCTGCCGCTCCAACACGTTCGGCGGACCCGCCGGGCCACTCGGACCACGCAAGCAAGCGGCCATCACCGCAGTGCGCGGCGCGCCCGCCACTGGCCAGCCTGCGGCGGCGCAGTTCTCGCTCTATGTGATGGGCACGGACGACCACATGGACGAGATCTATGGCTGCATCGATTTCCTGAAGCAGTCCGGCGTCTACGATCGCTCCAAGAATTTCTGCACCAAGCTGCGCGGCGATGCCGGCGCGATCTTCTCGGCGCTCGATGAAGCGTTCTGCCGCTTCGGGCCAGGCGCCGGCCACGTAACCCTCGACGTCACGGTTTCGGCCAACAGTCCCACTGCCGTCTGAACCGCTCGCGCCGAAGCGCGCGCGCCGTCAAGGTTATCCTCTCGTGGTTTCATCGTCATTCAACCCGCGTCAACTCGCGGGCTTCTTCGCCCAGGCAGCGCCGGCCGTGATAACGATCGGTCTGGTGCTCGTGGCTTGGGAACTCTACGCAAACCATTCCGGCATCAAGCCGACGGTTCTGCCGGCGCCCTCGCGCGTCTTCGAACAGGCGATGCTCAATCGTGACGCGCTGCTCGACAATGCCATTCCCACCATCGGCGCCACGCTGATCGGTTTTGCCTGTTCGCTCAGCGCCGCCTTTGCGCTGTCGATGCTGGTCGACTTCTTCCAGCCTTTGCGGCGCGCACTGTTTCCCGTGTTTATCGTCAGCCAGACTTTGCCGCTGGTCGCCATCGCGCCATTGGTGGTGCTTTGGTTCGGTTTCGGGCTGACGCCCAAGATCATGTTGGTGGCGCTGGTCACCTTCTTCCCGATGCTGGTGGCCCTCGTACAGGGCTACGAGGCGACCGAGGTCGAGATTGGCCAGATGCTGCGCGCCATGGGAGCAGGGCGCTGGCGGGTCTTCATGCTGGCACGGTTGCCTTCGGCGCTGCCGTATTTCTTCGCGGGCCTCAGGATCTCCATCACCTACGCCGTCGTCGGCGCCATCTTCGCCGAATATGCGGGCGCGGCCAAAGGGCTGGGCATCTATATGCTCAACGCCAAGAACAATTTCCGTCCCGACCTGGTGCTCGCCGCCGTCGGCGTCAGCGCCGCGGTCACCCTCGTCCTGTTCGGGCTGACGGCGCTGCTGCAGCGTCTGGCCATGCCCTGGGAACAAGCCGCTGGCAGGCAAGCCGCCGGAAAAGGCCCGCAAGCATGAGCCGGCTCGAATTGCGGCATATGCGCAAGGTCTTTGGCGGGCTCGAAGTGCTCGCCGACATTTCACTGCGCGTGGATGCCGGCGAATTCGTCTCGATCCTTGGGCCTTCGGGTGCCGGCAAGTCGACGCTGTTCCAGCTTTTGACCGGCGCCGAGCATGGCGAGGGTGAGATGTTCTTCGACGGCGCGCCGCTCGACGATCACGGCAGGCATTTCGCCTTCATGCCGCAGCGCGACGCGCTGATGCCGTGGCGGCGCATCCTCGACAACACGACGCTGGGGCTCGAGGTGCAAGGCGTCAGCCGCAAGGAGGCGCGGACGCGGGTCGCGCCGCTGTTTGCCGAGTTCGGGCTTGCCGGCTTCGAGCGGCATTTTCCAGCGCAGCTTTCGGGCGGCATGCGCCAGCGCGCGGCGCTGCTGCGCACTGTCGTGCAGGAACGCGACATGTTGCTGCTCGACGAGCCGTTCGGCGCGCTCGATGCACTGACCCGGGCGGCCATGCAGCGCTGGCTCGAACAGATGTGGCGGCATCATCGCTGGACGGCGATGCTGATCACCCATGATGTGCGCGAAGCCGTGTTCCTGTCCGACCGCATCTATGTGCTGTCGGCGCGGCCGGCCCATGTCGTGCGCGAAATCAAGGTGCCACTGCCGCGCCCGCGTGATCCGACCAGCACCGCCACACGGCAGGCCGGGGCACTCGAGGCCGAAATCCTCGATATTTTGCTCAACCTCCAGCCATCCAAAGGACATGACCATGACTGACTTGACGCGCAGGCAAGCTCTGCTGCTCACCCTTGCCGGCAGCGTACCGCTGATCACCGGATCGAGCCGCTCCTTCGCGGCAACGCGGAAGGTTACCGTCGCGCTCGACTGGACGGTCAACACCAACCACATCGGGCTGTTCGTCGCCCGCGACAAGGGCTTTTATCGCGAGGCGGGCCTCGAGGTCGACATCCTGCCCTATAGCGATACCGGTGCCGGTACGCTTGTCGCCAACCGCGTCGCCGATTTCGGCATCAACGGCACCATCAGCCTGTTCACCCAGAGGACCGCTGGGGCCGACTTGAAGGGTGTCTATGCCGTCGTGCAGTCCGAGACAGGCCGGCTGGTGTTCAATGCGGCGCGCAGCGAGATCAAAAGTCCGAAGGATCTGGATGGCCTGACCTATGGCGGCTTCGGCAGTGCCTGGGAGAACGCACTGATTTCAACCATCATCCGGCATGATGGCGGCAAGGGCGATTTCGAGACGGTGACGCTCGGCACTTCCGCCTACGAGGCGCTGGCCAACGGCTCGGTCGACTTCACGCTCGAAGTGTCGACCTGGGAGGGCGTCGAAGCCGAACTCAAGGGCGTCAAGCAGCGCAGCTTCGTCTACGCCGACTATGGCGTCCCCGACGAGCACACGACGCTTATCTCTTCGAGCGAAGCCTATCTCCAGGCAAATCCCGACCTGGCGTCATCCTTCATCCAGGCAACGCGGCGAGGTTATCAGTTCGCGGTCGATCATCCAGAGGAAGCCGCCACGCTGCTGATCGCCGCCAACAAGGATGCCCTGAGCAATCCGGCGCTGATCCACGCCTCGCTGAAGACACTGATCGAGGGGCACTATCTGCGCGGGCAAGACGGCACCATCGGCATCATGGATCCGGCCAAGATGGAAGCGATCGGCTCCTATCTCCTTGCTGCCGGCATCCTGCACGACGCCGATGGCAAGATCGTCGCGCAACGTCCCGATTTTGCGAAATATTTCAGCAATGTGTACCTCAGATAGGCATCAATGCGGAAACCGCGAAAGGATCGTCCGATGCTGGACGCCGGGATGTCGCCAAGGTTGCGGCCCCGACAACCCCGGGTGCGGCCCTCACCTTCGATCCGGTTTGATGCCGATCTGATCTTCTCGGTTAACGACCCGGCAATGGTTGCGTGCGAGGGTCGCCCCGAGGGATCATCGGGATGCTTGCCTTGCTCATGTTAAAAAGCGACACACTTTCGCCTGCAGCAGATAACCGGTTTTTGTCCGCGGCGCGCAAGCGCGAGATTCTGCTCGACCTGCGCGAAGGTTTCTTTCGTGTCTGCGCCTTGGTGTGCGCGGGGCTGTTCGTCTATCGCGGCGTCTATCAGCTTATCGAAGATCCGACCCGGCTCAATGCCGCGCTGGTGGCGATTTCCGAGATACTCACCTTCACCTGGCTGCTTCTGTCGCGGCGTCCGGTGACGCGTGACTGGAATCCGCTGACGGTCATCGTTTCGGTGTCAGCCAGTTTTGGCGTTGCGTTGATCACCCTCCAACCAGGCATTGCACTCATTCCCCTTTATGTCGCCGCGCCGTTGCAGTTCATCGCACTGTTGTTCGTTATCTGGGGTAAGATCTCGCTGGGGCGTTCTTTTGCGATCCTGCCCGCCAATCGCGGTGTGATGACGGGCGGTGCCTATCGGCTGGTGCGGCATCCGATCTATGCTGGTTACCTCGCCGGCCATGTGCTCTACCTCCTGTCGGCCTTTTCCTTCCACAATCTCGCGGTCTATGCGGTAATTACCTATCTCCAGCTTTACCGCATCTTGCGCGAGGAGGCCTTGTTGGCCACCGTGGCGGAGTATCGCGCCTACATGGAACGCGTGCACTACAGGCTGTTCTATCGGCTATTCTGAGAGCAAGATCGCCAAGGCACTGTTGGCGAACCCATTTTTGGGCTGTTCAGGGGCGGGCCGCCTCAACATCGCCCAGTGAATCAAAGACTCCCGGCAAAAGCCAGGGTTGTCAGCAGTCCGAGCCCGCCGTCCAGGCGGGCTTTTCTGCGTTTCGGGGCGGAATGTTCCGCAGCTGCAATGGTCCGGCGGAACGCCAGCCCTCCTAAAACGTTCATACCTTGCAACATCCGAAATGGCGCGATGTTGAAACAGCGCGAAAGCGCGCATTCAGGAGCAGGGAAGGCCATGGGTCTAGGAACGATACTGATCATTATTCTAATCCTCGCGCTGCTCGGCGGCTTCAGCGGTCTCGGCGGTGGCCCGTTCTACGGAACCGGTTATTATGGTGGTGGCGGTCTCGGACTTGTGTTGCTCATCGTCATCATCCTTGTCGTTCTGGGACGCATTTAGCAGTTCGATCACGGCGGCAATCGGAATCGCGTGGCCACGCTCACGTCGCCGGGCACCGGATTGTGATGCAAGCAAGCCGGCTTGTGATCCGGCATTCCGCGGGACTCGCATAGGGTGATTGCGGTCCACACCCCCGTGGAAACAAGAGGAGAAGGTCCCACCCTTTCATCCTCCTGCAAGGCCCGCCCGGTGTCCCCGGAGCGGGCTTTTTCATCAAAGCGATTGCCTCGAAGTGCTGGCTCGCCGCAGGGTGATGCTGGGCCACTTGCGGTGAAGCGTCCGTCCGCGCCGATCGCTGACAGAGTTCACATAGCTGCGCGTGCTCTCGACGAGCCGCTCGGCGCGCTCGACAAGGCGTTGCGCTTCCATGCAGATCGAATTGAAGCGCATGCAGCGCGAGATCGGCATCACCACCATCTTCGTCACCCACGACCAGGAAGAAGCGCTGACATGCTGGCGGAGGGGCAGGATGTGGTGCTGCGGTGGTCACCGGAGAGCACGGTGCTGATCGCGGCGGGGTAGTCAGGGCGTCTATAGCTGCGACGGTTGGCATTCCTTCGCGCCCGCCTCTGTCCTGCCGGACATCTCCCCCACGAGGGAGGAGATCGGCTGTCATCGCCGGTTTCACAGATGTGCCATGTGCAAAAAGTGTAGTAAGGCTGAAGCTGCCAATCTCCCCCTCGTGGGCAGGGCTATCGCATATGAGTGATGGCATTGATGAGATAGTCGTCATTCCAGGCGCATTTCTTGATGCGGTGGCTG
>NZ_VFUI01000025.1:0-52820 GCF_006440535.1 Mesorhizobium sp. B2-5-13
CCCGGCTGCTGCACCGAATGGGTGGCGTCGAAGATCACCGGGGCGCCGATCTCGGCCATGACAGGCAGAGCGCGCATATCCGACACCAGTGTGTTGTAGCCGAAAGAAGCGCCACGCTCGGTGGTCAGCACATTGGCATTGCCGGAACCGGTGATCTTGGCGACCACGTTCTTCATGTCCCAAGGCGCGAGGAATTGCCCCTTCTTGACATTGATGACCTTGCCCGTCCTTGCGGCGGCGACCAGCATATCGGTCTGGCGCGACAGGAAAGCCGGTATCTGCAGCACATCGATATGCGGAGCAACAATCGCGCACTGCTCCTCGGTGTGGACATCGGTCAGCACGGGAAGCGAGAATTCCTTGCGCAATTCATCGAAGACGGGAAGCGCGGCGTCCATGCCGGCACCACGCGTTGCCGAAAGAGACGTGCGGTTGGCCTTGTCATAGCTCGTCTTGTAGACGAGGCCGATGCCGAGCCTGCCGGTCAGTTCCTTCAGCGCACCGGCCATATCGAAGGCGTGCTGGCGCGATTCAAACTGGCACGGGCCGGCGATCAGCGCGAGGGGCCCCGCATTGTCGAAGACGACATTGCCGACGGTTACCGACGAATTGGGCGCCAGGGGGTTGCTCATTGGATCTCCCGAAAGATGAAAGCCGCGCCCTGCCCGGGTGCCGGCCGCACGATGATGTCATTGCCCGACATATCGTGTTCGATGGCATTGGCCGCAAGCAGGCTTGCGGCGGCGTCAATGTCGCGGATCGAAAAAACCACGGCGGCGAAGCGCAACTCTGATGGCGCCCCGGCCGGCATTCCAAAGCGCGCCGTGAAAGAGGCTGCGTCCAGGACGGTCAAGATCGCGTTCGGCAGATGAAAAGCGCCGCCTTGGGTATCGGCGGACGGGTCGTTGACCGCCACTGAAATCAGCCGGTGCTGCTCGGCTGGGGCGCCGCCGCTGATTGCAATCACCTCGACAATTCCGTCGACGCCGTTGGGGTGAGCCTGCAATGCTGCGCGGTCCACTTTCGGCGCATTGATGCGCTGGCAGGTAAAAAGAAATGCGTCCGTTTGGCCGTGAGCCGCAGCAAAGGCGAGCTTGAACGAGGCCGTATCGCTTTTGCCCGCCGCGTCGGTGAAGGTTCGCGAGAAGCTCAGCGTGTCTCCCGCCGACAGGCCGGCTTTGACATAGCGTTCATGGTCGCCATCGGCATTGTCCGTGCCAAGAACCACCGCGGAAAATCCCTCGTTGCCATGGCTTTCGCGATAAAGGCGGTCGCGCGCAACGAAGACATTGCCCTCGGCAGCCGCCTCTGTCGCAGCCTGTTCACTGCCAATCGCAAGCGGCTCCAGATAGGTGCCGTCAGCAAGGAAAACGCAGCAGTTTTCCGTGCCAAAGGGATGGATGCCGGCCGGAGCGACGACGAAGCCAAGCGCGTCGAGCCGGGCGCGCGCGGCATCGAGGCTCTGTGTCGGCAAAACCAGATGATCGAGCGGATGAATGCCTGATGAGGTCATGGAAGCGCGATGTGCATCATTCGGAAGATCCGTTCAAGACCTTGGTCGCCGGCGGCGGCTCGTCGCGCTGGACGAATTGCGGGCCTGGCGGAAGGCCGTCAACCTTACCGGCGGCCTTCACATGCTGTCCGGTTATTTCACGGGGCGCCGCGAACGGCACCTTCTGGAGCAAGCGCTGGATCAGCTTCCGGCCACGACATCAGCGGAATAGCGCAGTTCGCGCATTGGTTTGACGTTGCTGGTGGTCTGCGCATAGAGCGGGTGCGCCTTGTAGGCGGCCAGCGCCGCGTCATCGGCGAATTCCGCGTAGACGACGACATCAACTTCATCCGACAGCGGGTCGACCTTGGTGTTCAACGTGACCTCGAAAAGGCTGGAATGAGGAATATCGCCGAGCGCCAGCAGCCCGGTGCGAACTGCTTCCACATCTTCCTTGCGCCGTGCGCTGAAGAAAACGATATGCCGGATCAATCCCGCCTCCTCGATCTGAATGTCGGGGTCTTTTGTGACGGCGGTCTCCTCGCGTCAACCGGTCATGGCGCCACACGTCCCTGCGACGCGCCTCGATCGGTGCTGGACCTCAGCTGCCAATTTGAAGGGGATGTCTAGGTCTTGCCGGTGACGTAGCGCACCGCATGGGAAACCTCCCTGACCGTGACGTCGAGATACCGGCCCTGATTGTAGAGGCCGTCCCAGATCAGGAAGAACGCGATGGCGGCAATGACAATTACATAACGCATGGCTAAAGCTATCGTACTAGCACTGCTGCTGCCATAGGCGTTTTTGATTGGGCTGCAGCGACCTTACGCAAGGCGTCAGATGCCGGGCGCCGCGTGGCACGGTCCAGCTTTCGGCATGCCTCTTGAAGTTCCCCCTCATGACGTGGAAGATTGTGGCAGGCATTCACTGGAAGCGCTGAAGCTCTGGCTAAGGGGCGCGCTTTCGTTCGAGCCCGCCTGTCGCCGGATCCGCAAGCTACCGGTCGAGGCAAGGGCGTTCGAACCCGGCGGATGATCCAAGGGAACCGTAGCTCGGCAATTGCGCCGACGCCACGGAGATCCAGGGGCATGGAATGGGACACGGGGAACATCACGGCATAGTGCCGAGCGAAGCGGTCAGGCTCGATGAATTCAATTTCGCCGAGATCGTCAAGGGCCTGCCGGCCAAGGCGCGCATGGTGCTGTCGGCGGCCATGAGCCTGCCGCGCGGATCGCTGAAGGTCAGGATGCCGGACGGCCGCGCCGTTCTCGTCGGCGGCAAGGCGCCGGGTCCCGACGCCGAACTCGTGCTCAAGAACTGGCGTCTGCCAGGCCGCGCCTTTTCCGGCGGCACGATCGGCGTTGCCGAATCCTATATGGACGGCGATTGGGAAAGCCCTGACGTCACCAGCTTCCTCGAACTGTTTGTGGTCAACTCGGCGATCGGCGAACGCGTCGCGGGCGGCGCCAGCTGGCTCATCAACACGGTCCAGCGCATCCGCCACTGGTTCAACGAGAACACCCGCACGGGGTCGAAGCGCAATATCTCGGCGCATTACGATCTCGGCAATGCCTTCTACAAGGAATGGCTCGACCCGAGCATGACCTATTCCTCGGCGCTTTATGCCAATGGCGCCAACGATCTCGAGAGCGCCCAAGCCGCCAAATACCGGGAGCTGGCCAGGGATACGGGCATAAGTGGCAAGGATCATGTGCTGGAGATCGGCTGCGGCTGGGGCGGCTTTGCCGAATTCGCGGCGCGCGAAATCGGCTGCCGGGTTACCGGATTGACCATCAGCCGCGAGCAGCACGATTTCGCCAAGGCACGCATCGCCAAGGCCGGGCTTGCCGACAAGGTCGACATCAAGCTGCAAGATTACCGCGATGAAACCGGCACTTACGATCGCATCGCCTCGATTGAGATGTTCGAGGCTGTCGGCGAGAAATACTGGCCGGTATTCTTCTCCAAGATGAAGGCTTGCCTGAAGCCCGACGGCACCGCGGGGCTGCAGATCATCACCATCAACGAAGCCGCCTACGACACCTACCGCGCCAGGCCGGATTTCATCCAGCGCTACGTCTTCCCGGGCGGCATGCTGCCGACGCCGTCCATCTTGAAGTCGCTTGGCGCAACGCACGGCCTTGCCCATCTACGCGAACGCGTTTTCCCCGAGGACTATGCCCGCACGCTTTCCGAATGGCGCCAGCGTTTCCGGGGATCGTGGGAAAAGATCGTGCCGCTCGGCTTCGACGATCGTTTCAAGAAGCTCTGGGAATTCTACCTGCATTATTGCGAGGCCGGTTTTCGCACCAGCTATATCGACGTGCGCCAGGTGGTCTACAAGGCGTAAGGCTGGCCAGGCTGACAGCGGCTTTTCCACGGATGCGCTGGATCTTGTCATGCCGGTGATCAAGGGCGATCCGCGCCGCCCACCCTCCAAAGAGCTGACTGGAGGCCTGGGGATGCGGCCAAGACTGACCGCATCCGGCTTTGACGGCCTTATCAGAGAAAAATGCGATATCTGGCAAAACCAGCTTCGCCCTCGCCGGCAGGCTCGATCCTCAGCGACTTCACATCGGCAATGAAGTCCTTTGCCTTGACGCCTGTCTCGAAGACGACGCTGGCTCCCGGCAACGGAGCGAACGACCAGTTGCCATCCGCCGTCGGGTTGACGGTGCCTTGGCTGATGACGTAGCGGACGATGACGTCGCGGTTGGTGTCAGGCGCCTCGTAGATGATCTTCGAGGCATTGATGTCGGGAAAGTTGCCACCGCCGCCGGCACGATAGTTGTTGGTCGCAACGATGAATTTCGCTGCTGGATCAATCGGCTTGCCGTCGAATTTCAGGTCGACAATTCGATTGGAACCGGCATTGGCGACGCCGCCCTTCGAATCGTATTTCGGCGGCTGCGACAGGTCTATCCTGTAGCTGACGCCATCGATGACATCGAAATTATAGGAGGGGAATTCAGGGTCGATCAGCGGCTGGTCAGCCTTCCCTGCCTCGATCTTTTTGAAGATGCCGGCCGACATCTCCAGCCATTCCTTCACCTGCGCACCCGTGATCTCAACCGCGCGAACCGTGTTCGGATAGAGATAGAGGTCGGCGACGTTCTTGATTGCGATGTCGCCCACCGGCACGTCGGTGTAGTAGTCGGCGCCGCTGCGCCCGCCAGCCTTGAAGGGCGCCGCCGCCGACAACATCGGCACGTCCTTCCACTGGGTGCTCTTCAGGATATCCTTGAGATACCAGCTCTGCGCCTGGTTGACGATTTGCACCGACGGATCATCGGCCACCAGCGCGAAATAGGAATAGAGCGGCGCCGAGGTCTTGCCGACAGGGCGGCGCACATAGGCGAGCGTCGCCTCGTGGTCCTGCTCGACAGCGGCAATGATGCGCTTGTCGTCCGGGACGATCGGCTTGTTCTTGTTGTCGACACGCTCGAAGATCGGCCGCGCCTCCGATGTCCCCGAGACCACTTTCCACTTCGACCCGTCGCGTTCCAGCATCAGGTCGATCAGGCCCATATGCGAGCCCCAGAAACCGCCCATGACGGCGGGTTTGCCTTGCAGCGTCCCCTTCTGTGCGTCAACGCCCTCTAGCGCCTGGAAATCCTTCTTGCCGGGGAAGACCAGGTGCTGGTGGCCGGTGAAGACCGCGTCGATGCCTTCGACGCCGGCGACGAAGAACGAGGCGTTCTCCATCATGTCACCCTGTTTGACGTCGATGCCGGAATGCGACAGCGCGATGACGATATCGGCACCCTCCTCCTTCATCTGCGGCACCCAGGCCTTCGCCGCCTCGACGATGTCGCGCGTCTTGACGTTGCCTTCGAGATTCTTGAGGTCCCAGATCATGATCTGGGGCGGTACGAAACCGATGATGCCGATCCTGATCGGCTGTTCCGCGCCTGACCCGTCCTTAATCTTCTTGTCCAGGATTATGTAGGGCTTGAGGTAGAGCTTGTCGTCGCGCGGGTTGGCGGCAAGCTCGGTGCCCCGGATGAGATTGGCGCAGACGAACGGGAAATTGGCGCCGGCCAGCACCTTGTCCAGAAAGGACAGGCCGTAGTTGAATTCGTGGTTGCCAAGTGTCGAACACTCATAGCCGAGCAGGTTCATGCCTTTCATGATCGGATGGAGATCGCCCTCCTTCAGGCCCTTCTCATAGGCGATGTAGTCGCCCATCAGATTGCCCTGCAAAAGGTCGCCATTGTCGATCAGCATCGAATTCGCGGCTTCCTTGCGCACGGCGTCGATCAGGGACGCCGTGCGCGACAGGCCCATCGTGTCATTGGCTTTGTCGGCGTAGTAATCATAGGGCAGCACGTTCACATGGATATCGGTGGTTTCCATGATTCTCAGATGCGCCTGGTTGGCCTGCGCACGGGCGGAGAAGGGATGAAGCATGATCAGCGCCCCTGTGGCAGCGGCCCCCGCAAGGAGACCACGGCGAGAGACGGGATGGAGCAGTTGCGACATGTTTTCTCCTTACTTCGACGACCTGACAAGCCCTGCCCCGAGGCGAACTTCGCGCTGAAACCGGCTCAAGTCCACTCAAGAAGTCGCGCGCATCGGCACGCCAATCCATCAGCTACAGATGACGGCCCGATGAAAAGCGCGGTGAAGAAAGTCAGCTCCTGTCGTCGTCGCCCTGGGTGATCAGCCGGGCGCTGCGCTGGCCTGTGACGTAGATCCATAGCCAGCTCAGCGAAACCGCAAGCCGGTTGCGGAAACCGATCAGGAAATAGATGTGGGCGATGCCCCAGAGCCACCAGGCGAGCCAGCCGGTCAGCTTGATCCAGCCGAAATCGATCGCGGCCGCGCGCTTGCCGATCGTCGCCAGATCACCGGCATGCTTGTAATGGAAAGGCCGCGGGCTCGTGTCGCCGGCAAGCCTGGCCTTGACGGTCGCGGCAACATGCCGTCCCTCCTGCTTGGCGGAAGGTGCCACGCCGGGCACCGGCCGTCCGTCGGGCCGCAGCACAAGCGCTGCGTCGCCGATGACAAAAATTTCCGGGCTGCCGGGCACACTGAGATCAGGCTCGACCAAGACCCTGCCGGCTCGGTCCGCCTTCGCTCCCAGCCATTCGGCGGCGGGCGAAGCGGCAACGCCGGCTGCCCACAGGATCGTGCGTGCCGGCAGAACCGTGTCGCCAAAAACCACGCCTTCGGCATCGCAGCGCGTGACGGCCCGGCCAAGCTCGACCACAACACCAAGCCGTTCCAGCGCCTTCCCGGCATAGTCGGAGAGCGTCGGCGCGAAATTGGCCAGAATGCGGTCGCCGGCCTCGATCAGCACCACGCGCGTCTGGCGCGTATCGATGTTGCGGAATTCGCCGCGCAGCGTGTCATGCGCCAGTTCGGCAATGGTTCCGGCAAGTTCGACGCCGGTCGGCCCGCCGCCGACGATGGCAATGGTCAGCAGCGCCTGGCGCCTGGCGGGGTCGGGTTCCCGCTCCGCCTGCTCGAAGGCCAGAAGAATGCGGCGCCGAATGGTGGTGGCGTCCTCCAATGTCTTCAGGCCCGGTGCGAAAGGCTCCCATTCGTCATGGCCGAAATAGGCGTGGCGCGCGCCGGTGGCGAGCACCAGCGTGTCGTAGGCGACGGTGCTGCCATCGTCGAGCAAAACACGTTTGCCGGCCCGGTCGACTCCCGTGACATTGGCCAGCAGCGTGGTCACATCCTTGCGCTTGCGCAGGAGATGGCGGATCGGCCAGGCAACCTCCGAGGTCGCCAGCGCCGTGGTTGCCACCTGATAGAGCAGCGGCTGGAACAGATGATGGTTGCGCTTGTCGATCATGGTGATGCGCACTGGTACACCGGCCAGCGCGCGGGTGAATTCAAGGCCACCGAACCCGGCGCCGACGACGACGACATGGTGTCTGGCATCGCTCATTTCGTTCACCCTTGATGGGCAAGATTGCCTGCCTAGATGTAGTATTTTTGTGCAATGCAACAATGGCAGGACAGTGCGCGAGACTCGTCGTGCCATGTCGTGAATGCGCATGTTGTATCGTATCGCGAGGTATAGCGTCATCGAACGCGAGATGAGGTGAGGCATGGCTAAAGATCATGACGAACAGGGTCCGGCACAGTATGCCTCGCCACCCTGCTTCCTGCATGAGCTCGATCCCGCGTTCCAAGCACCGCTCAGCGACTGGACCGACGTCAGGCGCTGGCGCAAGGCCGAGCGTGAGCGTCTGATCGCGGCGCGCCTTGCCGTTTCCGCCGAAGCGCGAACGGCAATGTCGCAACGCATCGCGGAAGGCCTCGAGGCAGTGATCGGTGGCGTAGCAGGCCGGATGGTCAGCCTCTACTGGCCGTTTCGCGGCGAGCCGGATTTGCGGCCATGGATGGCGTCGATCAACGCGCAAGGCGGCCGCACCGCGTTGCCCATCGTTGTCGAAAAGGGTCAGCCGTTGATCTTTCGCGCCTACAAACCGGGCGACCGGCTGGAGAAAGGGGTGTGGAACATCCCGATCCCGGCCGAAGGCGATCCGGTGCTGCCGGACATCGTGATCTCGCCCATTGTCGGCATTGATCCGGCAAGCTATCGGCTGGGCTATGGCGGCGGCTTCTTCGACCGCACGCTGGCCGCCATGTCGTTCAAGCCACTGGTCATCGGCGTCGGCTACGAATTGCAGCGCATCGCCACCATCTATCCGCAGTGGCACGACATCCCCATGGACCGGATCGTGACGGAGGCTGCCACGGCGTAAGTTAGAGCCCGTTTCGAAGCTCGTTCATGTGAGTCATATGGAGGTGTTTCGAGAACCGGAGCGCAGCGGACATTTGGGTCCGTGAGCACCGGAGCGCAGAAAACGCCTTCAGATGGCCATAGGAACGAGGTTTCGGTCGGGCTCTAAGCCATTTCCGGCTTCAACCCCATGGCCGTTCGGTCGACGATTTCGCGCAAGGCGAAGGACGAATTGATCTTCGTTACGTGCGGCATCGCCGACAACCATTCCTTGTGGATGCGCTCGTAGTCGACGAGATCCTTCGCCGCGATCCTCAGGATATAATCGTACTCGCCCGACATCAGGTGGCACGACAGTACGTTCGGACAGCGTTTGATCGCCGCTTCGAAGTCCGACAGCGTCTTCTCGAACTGGCCGGAGAGCGATATGTGGACGATCGCCGTCATCTGGTGGCCAAGGGCTGCATTGGACAGCCGGGCGTGGTAGCCGCGAATGGTTCCGGATTTTTCCAGATTGTCGAGCCGGCGCGAACAGGCCGACTGCGACAGGCCGACCTTTTCGGCAAGGGCCGCGTTCGGCATTCGGCCATCCTTCTGCAATGTCTCCAGAATGGCGATATCAATCCTGTCGAGCGGCATTCTTCGTGATTCCTGCGAATATCGGTACATTTTTCGCAACGATTATCGAAGGACGCGCGCTCCTGCAAGCGCATTCGCAAACACCTGCGCGCCGATTCATGGTTCACTGCGTCCATACAGGGAGTGAGCCCAAAAGGGCCCGGATCAGGAGAAGAAAATGCGCGTCGGCTGCCCCAAGGAAATCAAGAACCACGAATACCGTGTCGGCCTCACGCCGGGCTCGGTCCGCGAATATGTCGCCCATGGCCATGAAGTTCTGGTCGAGGCCGGCGCGGGCGCCGGCATCGGCGCCGATGACAATGCCTATCGCGCCGCCGGCGCCACCATCGCCAAGACGGCCGCCGACGTGTTCGCCAAGTCGGACATGATCGTCAAGGTCAAGGAGCCGCAGCCCAATGAGTGGGTACAGCTGCGCGAAGGCCAGATCCTCTACACCTATCTCCACTTGGCCCCGGATCCGGAACAGACCAAAGGCCTGCTCGCTTCGGGCGTCACCGCGGTTGCCTATGAAACCGTGACCGACGATCGTGGCGGGCTGCCGCTTCTGGCGCCGATGTCGGAAGTCGCTGGCCGCCTGTCGATCCAGGCCGGTGCCACGGCGCTGCAGAAGGCCAATGGCGGCCGCGGCGTGCTGCTCGGCGGCGTGCCCGGCGTGCTGCCCGGCAAGGTCACCGTGCTCGGCGGCGGCGTTGTTGGCCTCCACGCGGCCCGCATGGCCGCCGGCCTTGGCGCAGATGTCACCATCATCGACCGCTCGATCCCGCGTCTGCGCCAGCTCGACGACCTCTTCGCCGGCCGGGTCCACACCCGTTACTCGACCGTCGAGGCGCTCGAGGAAGAATGCTTCTCGGCCGACATCGTCGTCGGCGCCGTGCTCATCCCGGGCGCTGCCGCGCCGAAGCTCGTCACCCGCGAAATGCTGTCCGGCATGAAAAAGGGCTCGGTACTGGTCGATGTCGCCATCGACCAAGGCGGCTGCTTCGAGACCTCGCACGCGACCACCCATGCCGAACCCACCTACGAGGTCGACGGTGTCATCCACTACTGCGTCGCCAACATGCCTGGTGCGGTGCCGGTCACTTCGGCCCATGCGCTGAATAACGCAACGCTGCACTATGGCCTGCAGCTCGCCGACAAGGGCCTGAAGGCCCTGGTCGACGACCATCACCTGCGCAACGGCCTCAACGTCCACAAGGGCAAGATCACCAACCGCGCGGTCGCCGAAGCGCTCGGCTATGAACTGGTCGAGCCGAAGGCAGTGCTCGCGGCTTAATACACCCGAAAGCTTCCTTCAGTCCCCGCCGGCTCAAACCGGCGGGTTTTTTCTTGAGCGATCGGCGCAGGCAACAAAAAAGCGGAGCCAAAGCCCCGCTTCCTCGATATCGAGATTTGCCGCCGGTTCATCCGCGGTCGGCCAATCGATCGACAACGGCTTTCTAGCGCGTCCATGCGACAGCAGTGCGACAGAAGCTTTCTATCGGCAATCGTTGCATCTCATGCGCGCTCGATACGGCACTGGTAGCAATTGTTGCGCGCCGAGCGGACATGCACATAGGCAATGTCTTCACGCTCGAACAAGGTCTCGGCTCGTGCGGCAATTGCTTGGGTCGGGATGACGCCACCGCTACCATAGACGATACGATCATCGCTGCCATAGCCGCGCACGATATAGTCCGGGCTATCGAGAATCTCCGGCGGCAGTCCTGCCCCGGCGGCACGCTCGCACTCCTGGGCATGCAGGAAGATCGGCCCTGTTTCAGCGTAGGGCTGAGGGTTCGGAAATGGCCGGTAGGCGAGGATTAGGTAGACATCCCCGGCGGCGATATTCCTAAGGCAATGCCGGCAAGGCATGCCATCACCGTCAGAGATTTTCCGCTCGGGCGTGTGGCCATAGGCATCGGGACCGCCGCGCTGCAGGGCCCTTACATCTTCGGTCGGCAGAGCTGTGAACTGGATGGTCATGGCAAGATCTCCGCTGCTGTCGACCGGAAATTACCCGCTCGCGACAGGGCTTCCCACCCGATTCCCGCCAAGCATCTGGGAACCGATCCGATGTGAGGTAGGTCCCGTAGACCTTCCATGGGATCCCCGGCATCTTCAGACATAAGCCGGCTAATCAGTGCGACAAATCACTTGAAATCGTCGAAGCGGCGGTTCAGATTCCGGCTGGAGTTACGGCCGCATGACGCTGGCCGAGCGCTCGGCGAAAGGTAGGGGATGCACGACCTCTTTCTTCTGAGCGACCGGCTTGAAACCGAGCTTCTGGTAGAGCGGCAGCGCTGCGGGGTGGTCGAGCGTGCAGGTCTGCACCGTCACCCGTTTCGGCCCATACGACCACGCCGCCGCAATCGCCGAGCCAAGGAACCAGCGGCCGATGCCTTGCCCGGTGGCGTGTTCCATCATGCCGAAATAGGCGAGTTCGACTTCCTCGGGCAGATGCGGCTTGAGGTCGAAGAAGCCTGCCGGCGAACCGTCGAGATAGAGCACCCTGATGTCGCGATCCTCGCGGTGGATTCCGGCCGACAGCTCGTCGTCATTCAGCCTTAGAACATTCACCCAGTGCCATTTGCGCCCCACCCGGTCCATCAGGTAGCGGTAGAAATGCAAGGGAATATCCCTGGTCTTCAGCAGTGCGACCTGACGGTTGTAGGGCACCGGTGGCGAGGCGGCCTGTGGGGCATGCATCTCCAGAAAAGTCACCGTGACTTCAATATCCTGCAGCACGCCGTTTTCCATCAATTCATTCCTTGCCGGTCTTCGCTGGGCCGGTCACGACCGGCGTATCGGACAGCCCGCCCCACTCGGTCCATGAGCCGTCATAAAGCCTGTTGTCGGTGTGGCCAAGCGTCTCCAGCGCCAGCGTGACCACCGCAGCGGTGACGCCGGAGCCGCAGGATGTGACCACTGGTTTGGACAGGTCGATACCGGAGTTCTCTATCACCTTGCGCAAACGGTCCTTCGGCAGCAGCCTGCCGTTTTCGGAAAGCGCCGAATAAGGGATGTTGCGTGCGCCCGGCATATGGCCGGAGCGGATGCCAGCGCGGGGCTCGGGCTCGGCACCGGTAAAGCGGCCTGGTCCCCGGGCGTCGGCAATCTGGCTTGCTTTCGTATCGACGATCCTGCGCATGTCGGCCAAACCGACGACGCGACCGGCATCGAAATCAGCATGAAAGACGCTTGGCGCGATCTTGGTCGGCTCGGCTGTTACCGGCCGGTCGGACGCCTTCCAGTTGTCGAAACCGCCGTCCAGAATATAGGTCTGGAAGACGCCCATGATGCGGAACATCCACCATGCCCGGGGCGCCGAGAAGAAACCCGGGCCATCATAAACGACGATGGTGTCATCGGCCGAAACGCCCATTGAGCCGACATACTGGGCGAAATGCTGCGGCGATGCCAGCGTATGCGGCATGGCGGCGTCGGGATCCGAAACGGCATCCTGGTCCAGGAAACGGGCGCCTGGAATATGGGCAGCATCATACTCGGCGCGCGCGTCGCGTTTTTGCGCCGGCAGATACCAGGAGGCATCTATGATCGTTAGGCCCGGCTGGCCCAAGCGCTCCTGCAGCCAGTCGGCGTCGACGGTGAAAGGACTGTCTTCGGCCATTTTCTCTCCTACCGCCTTTTGACGGTGTCTGTCTGTTCAGTTCGCCGGCATGGGGCCGAAGCGGATGCGGAAGCGCCTGTTCTCCCGGCCTTTCTTCTCGATCTTGCCGATGTGGATCTCGCCGATTTCGCCGGTGCTCTTCACATGCGTGCCACCGCAGGGCTGGCTGTCCACCGAGGCGCTTTCGCCGATGCAGACGAGGCGGATATTGCCCGTGCCAACGGGCGGTCGGACATTCTTGGATTTCACCAGGCCGGGATTGGCGGCCAATTCCTCGTCGCTGATCAGCCTGGTGAAGATGCGATGATCAGCCCTCACCAGGTCCATCATGCCGGCAGTCACATCTTCCTTGGTGAAGCTGGCGTCCGGAATGTCGAAATCGACACGGCTGTCGTCCTCGGAAACCGCCGCACCGGTGATCGGGAACGGGCAGACGACTGTCAGCAGGTGGCAGGCAGCGTGCATGCGCATCAGCAGGTGCCGCCGCTCCCAGAAGATTGCCAGCTTCACCCGCTCGCCAACGGCCAGTGCCGCCTGCGCGGGCGCCGGCACGTGGATGATCTCGTCCTTGGTTTCGCCTGTAATCGTGGCGGCGATCTCGATGCGGCTGCCGTCGGCACACTCCAACGTGCCGCTATCGCCCGGCTGGCCGCCAGAGGTGGCATAAAAGATCGTCCGGTCGAGGATGATGCCGCCGCGCTCATTGATGGCGACGACCGTGGCGTCAGCCGTCCTGAGATAGGCATCGTCGCGAAACAGCGCTTCTGTCTTGTGCGCCATCACGCGACCTTTTCGAACGGCACCGAGATCTTGCTCTGCAGTTCCATCCAGCCCGGCACAGGAAGCTTCTTGTCGCGCAGGAATTCCGGGTTGAACAGCTTCGACTGATAGCGCGTGCCGTAGTCGCAGAGGATCGTCACGATGGTGTGGCCCGGGCCCAATTCCCTGGCCAGCCGCATCGCGCCGGCAATGTTGATGCCAGTCGAGCCGCCGACGCACAGGCCTTCCTCCTGGATCAGGTCGAAGACGATCGGCAGCGCGTCCTCATCCTTGATCTGGTAGGAGAAGTCAGGCGTGAAGCCTTCGAGATTGGCGGTGATGCGCCCCTGCCCGATGCCTTCGGTGATCGAACTGCCTTCGGACTTTAATTCGCCGCTGGTATAGAAGCTGTAGAGGGCGGCGCCGAGAGGATCGGCGAGCGCAATCTTGACGTTCTTGCTCCTGGCCCTCAAACCGAGCCCGACACCGGCCAGCGTTCCGCCCGAACCCACCGCCGAGACGAAACCGTCGACCTTGCCGCCGGTCTGGGCCCAGATTTCCTCGGCCGTGGTACGGATATGACCATCGCGGTTGGCGACATTGTCGAACTGATTGGCCCAGATGGCGCCGTTCGGCTCAGTTCTCGCCATCTGCTCGGCCAGCCGCCCCGACAGCTTCACATAATTGTTGGGGTTCTTGTAAGGCACGGCGGGCACTTCGATCAGTTCGGCGCCGAGCAACCTGATCGTGTCCTTCTTTTCCTGGCTCTGCGTATCCGGGATGACGATGACCGTGCGATAGCCGAGTGCCTTGGCGACGAGCGTCAACCCGATGCCGGTGTTGCCGGCCGTCCCCTCGACGATGACACCGCCCGGCTTCAACAGGCCACGTTGTTCGGCATCGCGGATGATGAACAGCCCGGCGCGATCCTTGACCGACTGGCCCGGATTCATGAACTCGGCCTTGCCCAGGATCTCGCAGCCGGTCTCTTCGGAAGCTTTATTGAGGCGGATCAGAGGCGTGTTGCCGATCGCGTCGATCACAGAACGGGGCATTCAGGATTCCTTGTGTACGTGCGCCGAAACCCTAGAAACCCAACGCTTCGGTTTCAAGGCAAGAATTCGTCTGGTCCAGTCGCATTTCCGGCGCTGCGGTGCATGGATGTCGCTGGGGACCATTTGCACCTGGCGTCGAGAAGCACCCTTTTCATTCGATTTCTCCACCGCTAGAGCAAGACACTAATAACTCCGCGGGGCGCAAGCATGACACTCTATCGGGCCGATCCGAAACACGGCGTCGCATGGGTCACGGGCGGCAGCAGCGGCATCGGCCGCTCGCTGGCCAGGGATCTGGCGTCACAAGGGTATGCGGTGGCGGTGACAGCGCTGGACGACGATCCGATCGACACGCTCATCGTCGAGACCGCACAGATGCCGGGCAAGGTCGTGTCCTTTCCCTGCGACGTCACCGACGAGCCGCGCATGGCAAAGACGGTGGCGGCGATCGAGAAGGACCTCGGGCCGATCGTGCTCGCCATCTTCAATGCCGGACACTACATCGCGACACCTGGAGAGTCGCTCGTCGTCAAGGACTTCCGCCGCTCCTTCGAGGTCAACTATTTCGGCATCATCAATGGGCTGGTGCCTGTGGTCGAGTATATGCGGGTGCGCGCGCGTGGCCATGTCGTTCTGGTCGGCTCGGTGACCGCCTATTTCGGCTGGCCAACCACGGCGGCCTATGGTGGCACCAAGGCGGCGATCAACATCCTGGCCGAGTCGCTGAAATATGATTTCGACAAGATGAACATCCGCGTCCAGGTGGTAAACCCCGGTTTCGTCGACACGCCACTGACCGAAAAGAACATGCTGCCGATGCCGGGCCTGATGCCGGTTGGCCGTGCGACGCGCCGCATGGTGAAGGGAATCAAGTCCGGCGGCTTCGAAGTCACCTTCCCGTATAGAACGAGCTGGCCGCTGAAAATTCTTGGCATGCTGCCAAGGCCTTTATGCAGATGGGTGATCAACCTGACGACCAGCTGGAAGGCACGGCCGCTGTATTATGAGCGCAAAGCGCCCAACAAGTAGATGCCCACAGGATTGGTGGCTTGGCTGCCTGAACGGCCGTTGCCTGTGCATGGCCACCACCATAGCTTGAATGTTGTTGCGTGGAGTCTGCGATGGGGCGACGGATCGTGTTTGCTGTGCTGGGCCTGATCGCCATCCTCGCACTGGCCTCCGTATTGGGTCCACGCGTACCCGTCGACACCACGATCCGTTTCGATCCTTCCGTCATCGGTGACGACCCACAGGCCTATGTGGCAAAGGTTGAAGCCGCCATGCCCGGTATTCGCGACGGGCTGGAGAAGGAGATCGTCTGGGCGAACCCGATAGTGCACGCCAAGACGCCGCTGTCGATCGTCTACATCCATGGCTTTTCCGCATCGAAGGGCGAGGTCCGGCCCTTGCCCGACGACGTTGCCGACCAGCTCGACGCCAACCTGTTCTACACCCGTCTCACCGGTCACGGCCAGGACGGCGCGGCGATGACGCAAGGCAGTGTCAATGCCTGGATCAACGACTATGAGGAGGCGCTCGCCATCGGCCGGGCGATCGGCGACAAGGTGATCGTCATCTCAACGTCGACCGGCGGCTCGCTGGCGGCCTGGGCGGCGACGCAGGCCGGTGCATCCGAGGGCGTGGCGGCCATTGCATTCATCTCGCCCAATTTCGGCGTGAAGGCATCTGGCGCCGAGGTCCTGACCATGTCATGGGGAAAGCAGATCGCCGAACTCGTCGCCGGCAGGGAACGCAACTTCGCGCCGCGCAACGCGCTGCATGAGAAATTCTGGACCACCAGATATCCGATCGCAGCGACAATGCCGATGCAGGCCCTGACGGAGCTAGCCTATGGCGCGCCCGTGGAGAAGGCGACCATCCCGGCTTTGTTCATCTTCTCGGATTTGGACAGAGTGGTGCGGGCCGACCGTACCCGCGAAATCGCCGCGCGCTGGGGTGGCCCGCATGAGCTGGTCCCCATCGAAGGCAGTGGCGATCCCGACAATCATGTCATCGCCGGCGACGCGCTGTCGCCATCCACCACGGCTTTCCTGGCGCAACGGATTGCTGTCTGGGTCGAGGCGGTGGCGAAGTAAGGTTCGGAGACGAAAAGGGCTGATGAAGCATTGCTTCATCAGCCCCTTTCTTTGTTGGTCAGTCACCAGCCAACCACCAAGGGTTGGCCAACTGCATAAGGCGTATTAAGCAGCTCGCGCCGCCGGACGCTTGCCGCCGAAGCGGCGCTTGTTGTTGCCCTTGAAGGGCTTGGCGCCTTCGGGCTTGCGTTCGCCGGCAAAGGCTGGCTTGTCGCCGAAACGCTTGTTGCCGAAGCCGTTGTTCTGCTTCTTCTCGCCGCCCGGTCGCCGGCCGTCGCGACGCCCATTGCGGTCGCTGCGATCATTGGCGGGTTCGAAGCGCTCGTTCTTTTCCGCCGGATTGCGTGCCGGATCGGGGCTGCCGAGATGGTCAGCAACAACAGGCAGCTTGGTGCGGATGATCCGCTCGACCTGGCGCAGCTTGCTGTTCTCCGAAGGATCGCAAAGCGTGATCGCGATGCCATCCATCCCGTTGCGACCGGTGCGGCCGATGCGGTGGACGTAGCTTTCAGCCTCGTCCGGCAGGTCGAAATTCACGACATGGCTGATGCCGGGCACGTCGATGCCGCGCGCGGCGATGTCGGTCGCGACCAGGATGCGCACCGAACCGTCGCGGAAATCATTCAGCGCCTTCTGACGGGCATTCTGCGACTTGTTGCCGTGGATAACGGCGGCCTTGAAGCCGTCGCGCTCGAGGTCCTTGGTCACCCGGTCCGCACCATGTTTGGTACGCGAAAAGATGATGACGGACTTCATCGCCTCATCGGCGAGCATCGTCGACAACACCTGGCGCTTCTGCTTGGTGCGGGCGAAGACGACGCCCTGGACGATTTCGGCGGCCGCAGTGCTTTGCGGCGAGACTTCGACACGGACAGGGTTCTTCAGGAGGCCCTTGGCGAGTTCAGCGATCTCGTCCGGCATGGTGGCCGAGAAGAGCGCCGTCTGGCGATCGGGCGCGGTCGCCTTGGCAATGCGCTTGACGTCGTTGATGAAGCCCATGTCGAGCATGCGATCGCCCTCGTCCAGCACCAGCCATTTGGTGTCGGAGAGGATGAGGTCGCCCTCGCGCACGAGGTCGGTCAAGCGACCGGGCGTGGCGATGAGGATATCGACGCCGGGAGCAACCTTCTTCACCTGGCTGAAGCGCGAGACGCCGCCCAGCACGAGTGCCGTCGAGACATGCGCGCCTTTGGCGAGGATCTTGATGGTGTCCTCGATCTGCACCGCAAGTTCGCGGGTCGGCGCCAGGATCAGCGCGCGGGTCGTCTTGGCGCGCCGCTTGGTGCCGAGCGCGATGATCTTCGATAGGATCGGCAGCGCAAAGGCCGCGGTTTTGCCGGAGCCGGTCTGCGCAATGCCGAAAATGTCACGGCCTTCCAGCTGCGGCGGGATGGCCTGCATCTGGATCGGCTTCGGTTCGGCGAATCCGGCATTGTGGGTGGCCTTGAGCAGCGCACCCGTAATTCCCAGCGCCGCGAAACCGGAGAGTTCCGCGGTGTCGTTGCCGGGCAAAGTGTTTTCGTTGGTCAAAATAATCTTCTTTCACGCGGCCTCTGGCCGCAAACGTCAATCGCGGCAGGGCGCAACCTGCCGTCGAAAATTTGATATGGAACGACAAGGCGGGCGGACACGTGCGTCCACTCGGCTGCGCTGTCGTGCCCGCAGGCATCATGCCACGGGGCTTTTTCGCCACTTTGTGATGTACCGGAAAGAGGGGCCGATATACCGGAAAGAGGGAAAACAGACGCAACCAGTCTCATTTGTCGAGAAGGCCGGAATCTCCCGGCCCAAGCGCCTATGGGTTGCATATGGCTGAGTTCGCCCCGGAATGCAAGAGGCGCGATGTTGCGGTGCAGCAAAAACCAACCAAAAGCCGACGCTTGCGCTCCCCGACGGGCATCATTACCACAAACGCAGCTTCCGTTTTCTGGGGACCGAGCGATGAAAGACGTGCTGAAGGAACTCGAGCGGCGGCGTGACATCGCCCGCATGGGTGGCGGCCAGGCCCGCATCGACGCCCAGCACAAGAAGGGCAAGCTCACAGCGCGCGAACGCATCGAGGTGTTCCTCGATGAGGGTTCTTTCGAGGAGTTCGACATGTATGTCGAGCACCGCTCGACCGACTTCGGCATGGAGAAGACCAAGATCGCAGGCGATGGCGTCGTCACCGGCTGGGGCACGGTCGACGGCCGGCCGGTCTATCTCTTCGCCAAGGATTTCACGGTGTTCGGGGGCTCGCTGTCGGAAGCCCATGCCGAAAAGGTCATCAAGGTGCAGGAGATGGCGCTGCGCAATCGCGCGCCGATCATCGGCCTCTACGATGCCGGGGGCGCGCGCATCCAGGAAGGCGTCGCCGCCCTCGGCGGGTATGCCGAGATCTTCCAGCGCAATGTGCTCGCTTCGGGTGTCATTCCGCAGATCTCCGTCATCATGGGCCCTTGTGCCGGCGGTGACGTCTATTCGCCCGCGATGACCGATTTCATCTTCATGGTGCGCGATACCTCTTACATGTTCGTCACAGGGCCGGATGTGGTGAAGACCGTGACCAACGAGACGGTGACCGCCGAGAGCCTCGGCGGCGCTTCCGTCCACACAACGAAATCCTCGATCGCCGACGGCGCCTATGACAATGACGTCGAAGCACTCTTGCAGATGCGCCGGCTGGTCGACCTGTTGCCAGCTTCCAATACGTCGGAGCTCCCCGAGATCGAATGCTACCAGTCGGTCACCGACCATGACATGTCGCTCGACCGGCTGATCCCCGACAATGCCAACAAGCCCTACGACATCAAGGAGCTGATCCTGAAGGTCGCCGATGAGGGTGATTTCTTCGAGATCCAGCAGAGTTTTGCGAAGAACATCGTCACCGGTTTCGGCCGGGTAGAGGGCCGCACGGTCGGCTTTGTCGCCAACCAGCCAATGGTTCTGGCGGGCGTGCTCGATTCCGACGCCAGCCGCAAGGCGGCGCGCTTCGTGCGTTTCTGCGACTGCTTTTCAATCCCGATAGTCACCTTCGTCGATGTTCCCGGTTTTCTGCCCGGCACGGCGCAGGAGTATGGCGGCCTGATCAAGCATGGCGCCAAGCTGCTTTTCGCCTATGCCGAGGCGACCGTGCCGAAGATCACCGTCATCACCCGCAAAGCCTATGGCGGCGCCTACGACGTCATGGCGTCGAAGCATCTGCGCGGCGACATGAACTATGCCTGGCCGACGGCGCAGATCGCCGTTATGGGGGCGAGAGGCGCGGTCGAGATCATCTACCGCAATGACATCGGCGATGCCGAAAAAATCGCTGCCCATACAAAGGCTTACGAGGACCGCTTCCTGTCGCCGTTCGTAGCCGCCGAGCGCGGCTATGTCGACGAGGTGATCATGCCGCACTCGACCCGCCGCCGTATCGCCCGGGCGCTTCGCATGCTGCGCAACAAGGATATGCAGAACCCCTGGAAGAAGCACGACAACATTCCGCTGTGAGCTGGTGTCGCGGGCATCGCGGTTGATCAGCGCCCGCCTCCGGCAGCAACCAGTTCGCGCAGCACCGGCATCATCGCCTGCGGCAAATCCTCGGCGACCAGCCCCGGCCCGAACCGACTGCCGGTCTCGGCGTGAATCCAGACCGCCGCGCAGGCCGCTTCGAAGGCCGGCATGCCTTGGGCAAGCAGTCCGGCCGTGATGCCGGACAACACATCGCCCGACCCAGCGGTGGCAAGCCAGGCCGCGCCATTGGAATTGATCGCTGCCCTGCCGTCCGGAGCGGTGATCACCGTATCGGCGCCCTTGTAGACGATGACGGCATTGGCTCGTGCGGCCGCCGCGCGTGCCTTGTCAAGCTTCGATGAGGCATTGTCATCGGCGATGCCAGGAAACAGCCTAGCGAACTCCCCTTCATGCGGTGTCATCACCAGCGCGGGCGCGTTCGGCCCGCGGGCGGCTTCGAACAAGACATCTGGCGCCTCACGAAACGAAGTGATCGCGTCGGCGTCGAAGACCAGGCCGGCAATTCCAGTGGACGCGGCCGCTGGCTTGCCCAACGCGAGTAGCGCAAGCGCGAACGCCTGGGTTTTTTCACCGACGCCAAAGCCAGGCCCGAGAACAAAGGCCGATGGCCGGCGCTCCTCGACAAATGCCTCAATGTCGGCAGCGTCGTCGGCCCTGCGCAGCATGATCGAGGTCAGGTGCGCGGCATTGACCTGCATGGCGTTGCCCGGCGACAGGACCGTCACCGCCCCTGCCCCGCTTCGGGCAGCGCCAAATGCAGAGAGCCGCGCCGCGCCGGTGGCATTGGGGCCGCCGGAAAAGACACCGACATGGCCGCGCTTGTATTTGTGCGCGTCGACGGCCGGCACCGGCAAATAGCGCAACCAAAGCGCTGGTCCATTCTCGAACGTCCGGGGCTGGAGCCTTGCAATGATCTCCAGCCCAATGCCGATATCGGCAAGCACGATCTCGCCGCATCGCTCCCGGCCGGGCAGGAGCAGATGGCCGGGCTTCTTGCGCGCAAAGGTCACTGTGAGCTCGGCCGAAAACGACCTGCCGAGCACCTTGCCGCTGTCGCCGGCAATGCCGGAAGGCAGGTCGACCGCGACAACCGGCAAATGCAGGTCGGTGACCAGATCGACCGCCCTGGCGGCCTCACCCGACAGCCGCTTGGACAGCCCTGCCCCGTAAAGCGCATCGACGACGATCGAGCCGGGTCCGGCATCCAAGTCCGATAGCGGCCGGGGCTTGATTGGGCATTCGGCGGCGGCGAGTGCCGCATCGCTATGCGGCTTCGGCGGGGCAGACGCCCAGACCGTGGTGGCGACGCCGCTGCCGGCGAGGATCCGGGCAACGACATAACCGTCGCCACCATTGTTGCCCGGGCCGCACAACACATGGACGTGCGCCGCCGCTGGATAGCGCCTGAGCACTTCGGCCGCGACGGCTTGCCCTGCACGTCGCATCAATCCAATGCCGTCGGTTGGACCTGCTGCAATTGTCAGCCGATCCGCCTCGTCCATCTCGGCGGAAGTAAGAAGTTCGTGGCTCATGGATTGCCGATCCGCATTCGATCAAGCATTGTCCAGTTTTCGGCTCGACGCAAACGGGGAGGAGCTGGCGCTGTCATGACCATGTCGATCGGCGCAAGGATCGCAGGCACCAAGCTGCGCACCAGATGAGCAATTTGCCCAGATATTGGGCAGACATGCACAGGAGTGCCGGATAGGCTACAGCCATTCATGCCGCTTCCAATGCAGCGCATGACGCGAATTTGCATCTGGGGGTGACATAGCTTTGAAATCGTATGACACCGCTTCTGTTCCCTCCGACTGGCACAGTTCGTGCTTGATTGAGGCGCAAGCGGGGGCTCACAACCCGTTTCTTTGGCAGTGGAGGCCACTTTTTACATGAAAAAGATCGAAGCGATCATCAAGCCATTCAAGCTGGACGAAGTGAAGGAAGCGCTTCAGGAGGCCGGACTGCAAGGCATCACCGTGACCGAGGCCAAGGGGTTCGGGCGCCAGAAGGGTCACACCGAACTCTACCGCGGCGCCGAATATGTCGTCGACTTCCTGCCCAAGGTGAAGATCGAGGTCGTGCTCGGCGACGATGCCGTGGAAGGCGCGATCGAGGCCATCCGCAAGGCGGCCCAGACCGGCCGCATCGGCGACGGCAAGATATTCGTCTCCAACATCGAGGAAGTCGTGCGCATCCGCACCGGCGAAACCGGAATGGACGCGGTTTGATCCGAGCCGGCCATCCTCTAAGACCGGCCATCCTCTAAGAAACGTCATCCATCAAAAAACGTCAGCACACAGGGATACATGACATGACGACAGCCAAAGACATCATGAAGCAGATCAAGGACAACGACGTGAAATTCGTCGACCTGCGCTTCACCGACCCGAAGGGCAAGCTGCAGCACGTGACGATGGATGTTGTCGAGGTCGAGGAAGACATGTTTGCCGACGGCGTCATGTTCGACGGCTCCTCGATCGCCGGCTGGAAGGCCATCAATGAGTCCGATATGGTACTGATGCCCGATCCGGACACGGTCCACATGGATCCGTTCTTCGCGCAGTCGACCATGGTCATCCTGTGCGACATCCTCGATCCGGTCTCGGGCGAATCCTACAACCGCGATCCGCGCGGCACGGCCAAGAAGGCCGAGGCCTACATGAAGTCGGAAGGCATCGGCGACACCATCTATGTCGGCCCGGAAGCCGAGTTCTTCGTGTTCGACGACGTCAAGTACAAAGCGGATCCCTACAACACCGGCTTCAAGCTGGATTCGACCGAACTGCCGTCGAACGACGACACCGATTACGAGACCGGCAATCTCGGTCACCGCCCGCGCATCAAGGGCGGCTATTTCCCGGTGCCGCCGATCGATTCGGCACAGGACATGCGCTCCGAAATGCTGACGGTGCTCGCCGAAATGGGCGTGCGCGTCGAAAAGCATCACCATGAGGTGGCCGCCGCCCAGCACGAACTCGGCATCAAGTTCGACACGCTAGTCCGCAACGCCGACAAGATGCTGATCTACAAGTACGTCGTGCACCAGGTCGCCAATGCCTATGGCAAGACGGCGACCTTCATGCCGAAGCCGATCTTCGGCGACAACGGCTCGGGCATGCACGTCCACCAGTCGATCTGGAAGGGCGGCAAGCCAACTTTCGCCGGCAATGAGTATGCCGGTCTGTCGGAGAGCTGCCTGTTCTACATCGGCGGCATCATCAAGCATGCCAAGGCGATCAATGCCTTCACCAACCCGCTGACCAACTCCTACAAGCGTCTGGTGCCGGGCTACGAGGCGCCGGTGCTGCTCGCCTATTCGGCGCGCAACCGTTCGGCGTCCTGCCGCATCCCATTCGGCAGTTCACCGAAAGCGAAGCGCGTCGAAGTCCGCTTCCCGGATCCGGGCGCGAACCCCTATCTCGCTTTCGCCGCCATGCTGATGGCCGGCCTCGACGGCATCAAGAACAAGATCCACCCGGGACAGCCGATGGACAAGGATCTCTACGACCTGCCGCCGAAGGAGCTGAAGAAGATCCCGACCGTCTGCGGTTCGCTGCGCGAAGCGCTCCAGAGCCTCGACAAGGATCGCGGCTTCCTGAAGGCCGGCGGTGTCTTCGACGACGACCAGATCGACAGCTATATCGAGCTCAAGATGGCCGAAGTGATGCGCTTCGAAATGACCCCGCATCCGGTCGAATACGATATGTACTATTCGGTCTAAGATTCCGTTCGGATAGTGTTTCGAAGCCCTTGAAGGATTTCCCCCTTCAAGGGCTTTTTGCTGGTCCAAGGAGGACGCATCTCAGTTGGGGCAGCCGGCCCTCTTGGCCGCCGCAGAAGACCTCCGATTGGGTGGCAAAAAAACCCGTTCGAGCAAGTTGGCGGATGGCCTTTCGGGACGCAATCGAACGCCAGGAGCGAGCGGCGCACTGCCTCAGGCTGCAATGCCCGCTCGTCCGGCGCCCCGCCAATGCCGTCGTTCACGAAACCCCCGCCCCGTTCGAACAGCATCGCTTTGGCGTAACCCCCAGGGCGACGAATACGCATGCCGCGGCGTGGCCTGTCAACGCCGCCTGCCGGAGGCACAAATCGCCGATTTCGATGCATGAACAGTGGCTTATATAAAGGATCGGTGTGTACGGACGAGCTGAAACAGGCTGTTTTCCGGGCTTTTTCAATGAAACTCGGAAATGCATGAGACGAGCGGCGGCAAGGGGCGTCAACCAAAGCCTCTCGTTCGGCTGAAATTGCCCGTCCCTTTTCAACCTGACTTTTTTTGGGGGAATTCGCCGTTCCGGCAAAAAAGGCCCGGGCGTTTCCGCCGGGCCTTTTCCACAATGAACATCCGCGTGCGGCGCGGAGCTGACCACGCCGCAAAGAGAATCAGGCAGCGGCCGAAACCTCTGCGCTCGCCGGCACCGAAGCGATCGTCTTCAGGATCTGCGAGGCGATCTGGTAGGGGTCGCCCTGAGAATTCGGACGGCGGTCTTCCAGATAGCCCTTGTAGTCGTTCTTGACGAACGAATGCGGGACGCGGATCGAGGCGCCGCGATCGGCGATGCCATAGCTGAACCTGTTCCACGGCGCTGTCTCGTGCTTGCCGGTCAAACGTTTGTCGTTGTCCGGGCCGTAGACGGCGATGTGGTCCATCAGGTTCTTGTCGAAGGCCGCCATCAGCGCTTCGAAATAGGCCTTGCCGCCGACTTCACGCATATAGGACGTCGAGAAATTGGCATGCATGCCCGAGCCGTTCCAGTCGGTGTCGCCGAGCGGCTTGCAGTGGTATTCGATGTCGATGCCGTACTTCTCGGTCAGGCGCTGCATCAGATAGCGGGCCATCCACATCTGGTCGGCGGCCTTCTTGGAACCCTTGCCGAAAATCTGGAATTCCCACTGGCCCTTGGCCACTTCGGCATTGATGCCTTCGTGGTTGATGCCGGCCGCGAGGCAGAGATCAAGATGTTCCTCGACGATCTGGCGCGCAACGGAGCCGACATTCGAATAGCCGACGCCGGTATAGTACGGGCCCTGCGGCGCGGGATAGCCGCTTTCGGGGAAGCCGAGCGGACGGCCATCCTTGTAGAAGAAATACTCCTGCTCGAAGCCGAACCAGGCGCCTTCGTCGTCGAGGATGGTGGCGCGCTTGTTGGATGCATGCGGCGTAACGCCGTCGGGCATCATGACTTCGCACATGACGAGCACGCCGTTGGTGCGGGCCGGATCGGGATAGACGGCGACCGGCTTCAGCACGCAATCGGAGCTATGCCCCTCGGCCTGCTGCGTCGAGGACCCGTCGAAACCCCACAGCGGCAGCTGATCGAGCGTCGGGAACTCGGCGAATTCCTTGATCTGCGTCTTGCCGCGAAGATTGGGGACCGGGGTGTATCCATCGAGCCAGATATACTCGAGCTTGTATTTGGTCATTCTAGAGCCTCTCGTTGCTTGGACACCGCAAGCAGGCGATGTCGATGCATGGCCGAAACAGGCCGGCCTGCCGATGATTAAAAAGCAATTCGTATGCCACTCGGCCTCCGACGGGTGCGGCAAAATGGTCATGCCAAGGCTTTGATTTTGCTGAGCCGTCTCAGCAATGCGTCAAGATCGTCCAAACGGCAATACTGCTTAAATCATAGGCAAATCATGATCTTTTCATGAGCATATTGCCTAAATGAATCGCAGAACCTATTTTGATGAGAACTGAATCGGCAAGCTTCTGAAAAAGCAGGGAGACCGGCAATGCAAGTCACGCAATCGCGTCCGTCGGCGAAAATCCTGATGTTCCCGCTGGCAGCGCGCAAATCTGCCTTAAATTTAGGCGCCAAGGCCAAATTCGCGGCAGAGCTTGCCGCGCTTCGCGGCGAGCACGCCGATTCCGATGGCTGGTATCACGAGGCCGCCGTCGAGGAAGAGAACCCGCAACGGAAGAGCTGAAGCCCTCCACGTCGATCTCACATGAAAAAGCCCGGCGCGATCGCTCGCGCCGGGCTTTTCGCTCGTATCGGCCGATCGGCTACTCCTTGGCGTGCAGGTCGGTACCGAGCGTATCCTTGACGAAGATCATGCCGATGATCAGCGTCATTGCCGCGATTACCACCGGATACCAGAGGCCATAATAGATATCGCCCTTGTAGGCGCTGAGCGCGAACACGGTCGCCGGCAGCAGGCCGCCGAACCAGCCATTGCCGATGTGGTAGGGCAATGACATGCCAGTGTAGCGAATGCGAGTCGGGAACATCTCGACAAGGATCGCCGCGATCGGCCCGTAGACCATGGTCACGAACAGCACCAGGATGAACAGGATACCGATTGTCATCGACCAGTTCACCGCCGCCGGATCGGCGAACATGGCGAAGGCGCCGCCGCCCGGTATGTTGTAGACGGTGACCTCGGGTGCGCCCGCTGCCTCCTCGGTAGTCAAGAGCTTGTCCTTGACCGCCTGATCAATCGGCACAGTCGCCTTCTCACCGGCACGGATCGCGGCAGCGTCCAGCTTCAGTTCCGGGTTGGCGGCAACAAACGCATCGAGTTTCGGGTCCGCAACCTTGATCGCCGCACGCTTCAGCGGATAACCGCCGTCCCGCAGGGACATGTTGACAGCCTTGGCGAAGGCCGCGTCCTTGGCCTTGGCCTGATCGCCGGCGGCGACCGCGTCGTAGGACGCCACCGTCTCTGTACCAATCTTGACTGACGCGGCCGTCCCGGGCGCGGCCGTCGACACCACATCGTACGGAACCGAGTTCTTGGTCAGGAACGAAGTCGCGATGTCGCAGGACGTCGTGAATTTCGCGGTTCCGACCGGATTGAACTGGAACCTGCAGTCGCCGGGTGCTGCCGTCACAGTTGCCCGAGTGCTCTGCTGTGCCTTGGCGAGCGCCGGATTGGCGGCCCAGGTCAATGCCTTGAACAGCGGGAAGGTGCAGACTATGGCAAGCGCCAGGCCAGCCATGATGATCGGCTTGCGGCCGATCTTGTCGGAGAGCCAGCCGAACACGACGAAGAAGATCGAGCCGAGCGCCAGCGCGACGGCGATCATGATGTTGACCGACTGCGCGTCGACCTTCAGCACGTTTTGCAGGAAGAACAGCGCGTAGAACTGGCCATTGTACCAGACGACGGCCTGACCGGCGGTGAGGCCGAGCAGCGCCAGGAGAGCGATCTTCGCGTTTTTCCACTGACCAAAGGCTTCCGAGAGCGGCGCCTTGGAGCCCTTGCCCTCGTCCTTCATCTTCTGGAAGGTCGGGGACTCCGAGAGAGACAACCGGATCCAGATCGAAATGGCGAGCAGCAGGAAAGAGACGATGAAAGGAATGCGCCAACCCCAGGCGGCGTAGCTCTCCTTGCTCAGCGATCCCTGCACAATCAGGATGACGATCAGCGACAGAAACAGGCCGAGCGTCGCTGTCGTCTGGATCCAAGAGGTGTAAAAGCCGCGGCGGTCATCGGGCGCGTGCTCGGCGACATAGGTCGCCGCACCACCATATTCGCCGCCCAGCGCCAAACCCTGCAGCATGCGCAGGACAATCAGGATCACCGGAGCAGCGATGCCCAGGGTTGCATAGCCGGGCAACAGGCCGACCAGGAAGGTCGACAGGCCCATGATCGTCATGGTGACCAGGAATGTGTATTTGCGGCCGACGAGGTCGCCGATGCGACCGAACAGCAGCGCGCCGAACGGGCGCACCAGGAAACCTGCGGCAAAGGCCAGCAGCGCGAAGACGTTGCGCGTTGCCTCGGGAATCGTCGGACTGAAAAAGGTCGAGCCGATGAAAGCCGCCAGCGAGCCGTAGAGATAGAAATCATACCATTCGAAAACGGTGCCGAGCGAGGAAGCGAAGATGACTTTCTTCTCCTCCCGCGTCATGCCCCGGCTCCTTCCGCCGGCGGTCGATGCCATTGCCATTGAGTTATCCTCCCGTGAGACCCAGCCCTAGATGCTGTGCGCCAACGTCCGCGTTCTCCTCCGAACGCGGACTCGAAAAGCGCAGCCAGCACATGAAAAATGGCAGAAAGCGCCGGGGAAAGGCACCGCGACGATGGGATTATGACTTTCGTATTAGGTGCAGTGCGAAGGCGGAGCGAAGCGCTCAGGCCCGCAGCGCTTCGAGCAAGCTGACAGCGGCCATCATGTCTCGTTTGCGGGCGGCACGACGCGCGGCTGCTTCGGCGTCCTGTCCCCAATGCGCGATCTGCCAGTCCTCGTCGACATGGCCGGCGGCCCAGGCCTCCTCGCCATCGAGCTCGCCGAAATCGACCGCCAACGCCAGCAATGCCGATCCGGTCAGCGATGTCATGACATGAATGGCGGCCAGGCGCAGCGGCTCGGCGCGCTGCGCCAGATGGCTGCCCAGCACGGCAATGGTTTCGCGCGGCTGCTCGACATGGATGATACCCTCGGCAAGGTTGAAGCGAACCCCAAGCGCGGCGCGTGCCCAGTCGATGACGGGATCCCACTGCTCGTTCTGCCGTGCGACCAGCCCTTGCGGGGCATCGGCGCGGTAACAGAGCAGATCCGACGAGGCAAAACGCAGAATGTCTTCCAGCACCGCCTGAGGATCGCTGGCCACGCCATCGATGGCGGTGTTGACCAGCCGCATCACCGGCATCGTCACCGGATTGATCGTCTCACCCTGTTCCGCGAACTCGCCGGCAACCAGCGCCGCGGCCGTTTCAGTCGGCAGCGCCAGCAGCGCCTTGCCCGGCGTGCGCACCGGCCTGCCGTCGAGTTGCACCGCAAAACCAGCTTCCACCGGCACGACCGAGACCTCCTTGTAGAAGCGCTTGGGCAGCGGCGTCTTCATCTGGATCTGGGCGCGACGTACCGGATCCGGATCGGAAAGATACTTGCCCGCTTCAAGGTCGTTGAGGATGTCACGCATGAAGTCTCTTTCTCACACCGGTGTCAGCTTGCGTGCCGGCCGGTTGACGATGATCAGCCCCGCCGCAATTAAGCCAAGTGCCAGAAAAATGCGAATAGTCAGCGACTCGTTCAAGATGATCGCACCGCATAAAACACCGAAGACCGGCGACAGGAAGGTGAAGCTCGACAGCCCTGAGGCCGGATAGCGGCGCAGCAGCCAGAACCACAGCACGTATGTAAAGGCGACGATATAGATTGCCTGGAAAAGCAGCGCCAATGTCGGCAGCAAGGCTGGATCGCGAACGGGTGGGCCAGCGAGAGGCATTACCAACACGCCAACGATCGCCGCGCCGGCGAGTTGATAGAGCAGCAGCTTCTCCGCGCTTGCCTCGACCAGTTTCGATCGTTTGATGAGGATGTTGGTCAGGGCCCAGAAAAATCCGGAACCAAGGCTCAGGAGATCGCCAAACAGCATGTCTCCGGTACCGCCGAGCTTGTCGGAAAAAACGGTGGCGAGACCCGCGAAAGCCAACAGCAGGCCAAGGAACTTGCGCGTGGTGATCTGTTCGCCGAGCAGAAAGTGGCCGCCGATCAGCATCCAGAACGGCATTGAGTTGACCAGCAGCGTGTTGCGGGCAACGGTGGTGTGCTCCAGCCCGACATAGAGGCAAAGGAACTCGACGCCGAAAAGCACGCCGACCGCGATGCCGGCCAGCAATGTCCCATCCTTGGTGAACAGCGCAATGCCGCGCCAGCGGCACCAGAGGAAGACGCAGAAGCCGCCAATGACCGAGCGTGCGATTGACAGGAAGACTGGGTCATAGCCGGCGTAGGAGATCTTGGCGGCGACGTAGTTCAGGCCCCAGGAAAAGGTCAGCCCGACCATGATGGCGGCGGCGGCCATATCGACCGTGTCGCGCCGATCGAGCGCGTCGGTGGCGCCGCTCACGGTCAATCCTCCGCGCTGGCGTCGTCGAAGCCGATCAGGTTCCAGCTCTGGCGCATGTGCGGCGGCATCGGCGCGGTGACGTCGATAACGCCCTTGTCCGGGTGCGGGATAATGATGCGGCGTGCGTGCAGGTGCAGGCGGTTTTGAATGCCGCCGGGAAAATCCCAGTTGGTGTCGGCTTCGAAGTATTTCGGGTCGCCGATGATCGGGCAGCCGATATAGGCGGCATGGACGCGGAGCTGGTGGGTGCGGCCCGTATAGGGCTCCATCTCCAGCCAGGTCATGGTCTGCGCCGCCTGCTCGATGATGCGGTAGTAGGACACGGCATGGTCGGCGCCCTTTTCACCATGCGCGGCCACGCGCACGCGGTCGCCATCCTCTGTCGGCTCCTTGATCAGCCAGGTCGAGATCTTGTCCTCGCGCTTGGGCGGCACGCCTTTGACCAACGCCCAGTAGGTCTTCTTGGTTTCTCGCGCCCGGAACGCCTCCGAGAGCTTCATGGCGGCAAGCCTGGTACGGGCGACAACCAGCACGCCCGACGTATCGCGGTCGAGCCGATGCACCAGCCGCGGCTTCTCGCCCTTCTGGCTGCGCCAGGCTTCCAGCATGTCGTCGACATTGCGCGTGACGCCGGAGCCGCCCTGAACCGCAAGGCCCGCCGGCTTGTTGAAGACGAAGACCTTCGGGTCCTCATGGAGCAGCATCTTGGCGAGCACATCGGCGTCGCCCTGGTTGCGGATCGAGTGGCCCGTGAGCGCGCTCTCGCCCTTCTTGTCCACCTCGAGCGGCGGCACACGCACCATCTGGCCCGGCTCGACGCGGGTGTCGGCCTTGACCCGGCCGCCATCGACGCGGATCTGGCCGGAGCGCAGCAGCTTCTGCAGATGGCCGAAGCCAAGTCCCGGGAAATGCGTCTTGAACCAGCGATCGAGCCGCATGCCCGCCTCGCCGGTCTCCACCGTGATCTGTTCAACGCCTGCCATTTTTTCGCTATCCGTTTTCCCGAGCAGGGCTCTTGGCCTGCGCTTGGCGCGGCAATAGCACTAATGCATGCCGGCCAAAACCATAAAGCATGCCATGGCGTGCTTTATGGCAGGCTTCTTGCGAGCCAAAGTCCCAGAAACAGGGCAATGATCGCGCCAATGACGCTTGCAAGCGCGTAACCGAACGCAGGCAGCGTGGCTCCCCGTTCCCACAGCGCCGCGAAATCGAGCGAAAAGGCGGAAAAAGTGGTGAAGCCGCCAAGGATGCCGGTGGCGACGAATAGCCTGAGCTCGTTCGATCCGCCGCGGCGCGCCAAAATGGCGATGAACAGGCCCATCGCAAAGGAGCCGATGATGTTGATCGCCATCGTTCCCCAGGGATAATTGGGGCCGACAAGGCGCAGCGCGCCCATACTGGTCAAATGGCGGATGCCGGCACCGATGCCGCCGCCGACCATAACGAGAAGCAGATTGAACATGGAAGTTTACTGCCTCACACGGTAGCCTCGGTCAATGCCGATCGACCGTCACCACTCAGGCGTTGTCCAGCCTGGATATTTCTTCCTGAATTCGCCATACAGGGCATCGATTTCCGGTTTGCTGACCGGACGCATCTGCTCGTAAAGATAGCCGGTAACGTTGCCCGACAGCCGGTATTCCGCAATGCGTCTGTATGCGGCTCCGATGCCTTTCCCCTGAACAATGTATTGCGCAGGCATTGTAATGCAGATCTGCGCACCCGGCTGCAGGTGGGTCACTGGCGGATCGGTTACAACAATATATCTGGACTTCAACGGCTCCACGCGGAATTGGTCGCGACTGTCAACCTGGCAAGACAAGGTAAGGTGGGGAAAAAGATCGGGATTCATAACAAACAGCAGCGAATCACTCATCACCGAGCTTGAGGCGAATACGGAGAAACGGTCCCCGGATCTAGTTTTGTTGACGAGATCATCAACGAGGCGTTTATATTCTTCTAAATTGTCAAGCCGAAGAGGGAGCGTTGCTTCCCTGGCGAAGACGAAGCTGACCGGCGACAGCCACTGGCGGCCGACCGGAAAAAGGGTACCGAAATACGCAAATCCGGCGACAATGGCTATGGCGACGGTTGACCATCGCGATCTCAGCGCCGGCATTGAAACGATGGCAACGATTGCCTGGGCGTATGCAGGAAAGAGCCAAAGAAAAAGTGGCATCGAATGATGCCGATCCAGGTCCTGCGTGCGGGTAAAAAGAAGAAACGTGAGTATGGAGGCCACGACGCAGAACAGGGAAAAATTATTGCGACGTATGATAGAGTAGTAAATTCCTACAAAAATCAGCAGCCAGTTCACGTAGCTGAGACGAGATTCTATTTGGTCGACTTGGGAGACGAAGGTCGTCCTGTATCCGCTGTAAAGGTCGCTATAGCTGGTTCCCAGGATCCTGGCGATCAGGGGCAGCTGGAAATTCCATGCAGTTCCAAGAATAACGAGAATTGCACAGGCACCTCCTAACACGGCTTTCCAGAGCGTCGGGATGTTTCGGTCCTTCGCGACCTGCAACAGGCAAAAGAACGCCGCGGAGAGCATTATCCCCATCGCACCATATGCATACCAACGGCGCAGCATGAACGCAGACCACAGACACACGCCGACGCAAATCCCGCTGATCACCGGCTCGCGGGTCAGGAACTTTGACCTCCAAAGAAAATACGTTGCCGCGGCAAGCGTGAAACAGCCGGCAATATCAGGTAACCCGCGAAGCGTCGCCGCCCAGAACGGAGTGTAGAGAAAGGCAGCAATCCAGACGGAGACCCAGCCTCGGGACGGCGACGTCTTGGAGACAGCCTCCAGGTAGCTCATTCTCGCTATGAAAAGGACTGTGGGAACCAGATAGACCGTGACTATTCCGATGATGAATGGAAGCCTTGAACCTCCAAAAAGCACATAGAACGGCAGCAACGGCACCAAAATTGCCAAACCGTAATCATCCGTCTGGAGAGACAGGCCCAATCGATTCAGGCACTTGAGAGGGCTCTCAACCAAGAGAGCACCGAGCTGATTAAATCCGTTGAAATAAGCAATAAAGTCCCAGTAATAGACTTTCTCTTCAAGATTTAAATAAACGACGCACAAGGAGATTCCTATCAATGCGCTACAGAGATAGGTCCCGACCCAAAATCGGAATGCTTTGTTCTCCGTCAACCGACCCACCCAAGGAAGCACAGTGAAGAAACAGGTATTTAAACGCATTGGCGCCGCCAGCGTGGTGGATACGCTAAAAAAATTACCGCTTGGATAAATTTTCAGAGACAGGATCTCATAAGATCCAATGTTCAAAATGCATACTAAGATGGTGCGAGCGGCCACCAAAATGCCGCTCCTTGCGCAGGAAGCGGCTGCGCTGCCGGCGGACCAGGCAGCTTCAGCCGCTCTTCAGATCAGGTGGTTTTCGGCTTTGTGGAGCCGATCATCTTCCAGTTCTTGTAGAACATCGAATTGATGCGCTCGACGCTCACCGAGACGACCGCAAGCATGCCAGCGATCAGGCGAGGCACCGGGGACGGCCTGATAATATCCATGAACACGCAGTAGCGGCGGCCATCATATTCGTTGACCGAGCGATGCAGCAGCGTGTCGTCGAAAATGAACTGCGGATTGTCGTACCAGTAGTTCTTGACATTGCCGCATTCGACGAAAATCTCAGCTTTCACCGGGATCAGATTGTAGAGGATGCGCAGGCTGAGCCGCAGCGGCCCGAAATGCCAGGAGGTCGATTCGCGCTTGCTGAAGACGGAAACGGCGATCGTCTTGATGTATTTGAAATCCTTGTTGAATTCCTCGACGTTGTCTATCCTGTGCTTGCCGTACCACTGGTAGACATACATGCCGCGCCGGCCGGCGCCGAAATTGGCGTCGATATCGGCGATGATCTCATCCTTGCGCGCCTTGAAGACATCAAGGACCTCGTTGACCTCACGCTGATAGTCGGCGGGAAACTGCTCCAGCTTCCACACGCCCGGATTTCTGTAGCACAGAAGATCGACCAGCAGGTTGAAGGGTGAGAGCAACCAGGTGAAAAGCCCGTTGCCAAGGAAGTAGCCGCTGAACAGCGCCAGATCCTTCCTGTCGTTGCGCAGCACATCGATCAGACCACAGACGATGAAGATCGTCGTCAGGATCGGTATGAAATAGAAGCCAAGGGCAAGAATCGGGATGGCAATAGCGAATTTGCGAAGCGATTTGCGAAGGGTTTTTGTCATTTTTCCACGCGCGATGCGCGATCCTGTTGCGAATGAGATGCCCAAATCATGGCAACGGCCACCGCCCGACCGTGCGCCTTGATAAGGTTTTTTGGGTCACCGCACAACGGCCATGGTATCCGGCCGGGCTGGCTGCCTGGTGAAGCCTGCCGGGCTGTCAATGCACCGCCGGCAAGCCAAGCTCGTCCCATTTGTCCCTGGCCACGGGATCGCCGACCAGGAACTCGAAGCCAATGACGCTTTCGCCGTCCTGTGCGAGCTGGCATTTGACCTTAAGACTGTACCAGTTTTTGCGGCTGCGAAAAGCCGCACCATCAGCGGCGATCGTCGTGCCGGTGATCTTTTCCTCGGCGGTTGCGTAGGGCACCACCCGCTCCGGCTGGAAATCCGCATGCCATTGGCGGATCTGATCCATGGCCTCCAGGTTGCAAAGCTGCACCATCCCCTCGTCGGATGCGAAGGTCTTGAGATCGGCGCGCGCCTGGCCTGCTGCGCGGATCGGCCAGGGTCTTGGCCGACAGCATCCTCGTCGGGCGAATCATGGCAAGCGCGGCGGGCGGTTGAGTTTTGGGCGGGTTCGAAGCAGGCGGTGGCTCTGCCGCCCTCGCCTCCGGCACCGCCGCAGCGGCGGAGGCCGGCGGCGGTCTCGCCGATGCCTCGAACTGTTCAGGCGCCAGGATGTTGACCGACACCCGCTCTTCCTCCAGCCGGTTCGGCCGCTTCGGCAACGGCATCAATGCCAGTGTCGCGGCGAACAGTGTATGGAGGACGACCGAAGTTGAAATGCCCCAGGGCGAAGCCTCGTCCCGAAGCGTGACGACCACCGGCTATTCCCGCTCTTTGCGCAGCTTTGCCCAGTAGTCGAGCCGCTTTCTGATATCGCGCTCGAAACCACGCTCGGGCGGATCGTAAAAGGTCTGTCGACCCATCTTTTCGGGAAAATAGTCCTGGCCTGAAAAGGCGTCCGGCTCATCATGGTCGTAACGGTAGCCGGCGCCGTAGTCCTCCTCTTTCATCAGCTTGGTCGGTGCGTTGAGGATATGCTTGGGCGGCAGCAGTGAGCCATGTTCCTTCGCGGCCCGCGTGGCTGCCTTGAAGGCCGTATAGACGGCGTTGGATTTGGGCGCGGTGGCGAGATAAACCGTGGCCTCGGCGAAAGCGAGTTCGCCCTCTGGAGAACCGAGATAGTCATAGGCATCCTTGGCGGCATTGGCGATGACCAGTGCCTGCGGATCGGCAAGCCCGATGTCCTCCATCGCCATGCGTACCAGCCGGCGGCCGAGATAGAGCGGATCCTCGCCGGCATCGAACATGCGCGCGAGATAGTAGAGTGCGGCATCCGGATCCGAGCCGCGCACCGACTTGTGCAGCGCCGAGATCAGGTTGTAATGGCCATCCTGGCCCTTGTCGTAGATCGGCGCACGGCGCTGGACGATGCGCTGCAGCCCTTCGGGATCGAATATCTCGCCAGGCTTGGCGGCACGCCAGACTTCCTCGGCCAGCGTCAGCGATGCGCGCCCGTCGCCATCGCTCATGCGGATGAGCATCGCCCGCGCCTCGTCATCGAGCGGCAGCGCCCTGCCCTCTGTCTCCTCCGCCCGCGTCATCAGCTTGGCGATACTGTCTTCGCCGAGCGAATGGAAGACCATGACCCGCGCGCGCGATAACAAGGCCGCGTTGAGTTCGAAGGACGGGTTTTCGGTTGTGGCGCCGACCAGGACGACCGTCCCATCCTCCATGACGGGGAGAAAAGAATCCTGCTGGGCACGGTTGAAGCGGTGGATCTCGTCAACGAAAAGAAGGGTTTGGCGGCCGTTGGCGCGGCGCAACTTGGCCGCCTCGAACACTTTCTTCAGATCGGCGACGCCGGAAAAGACGGCCGATATCTGCTCGAAGGCAAGGCTGGTCTCGCCGGCGAGCAGCCTCGCCACCGTGGTCTTGCCGGTGCCGGGCGGCCCCCAGAAGATCATCGAGCCCAACGAACCGGAGCCGATCAGCCGGGTCAGCGCGCCATCGGGGCCCGTCAAATGCTCCTGGCCGACGACCTCGCCAAGGTTCTTCGGACGCAACCTGTCGGCCAGCGGCCGCCCGGGCGGCACCTTATCCGGTTCGTCGACGCTGAACAGATCGGCCATGCACTTCCTCAGAGCAATCCCAGGAAAACCGTGAAGCGGTTTTCCGTCCGGAATTGCGTCAAAACAAGGAGCAGATCGGCGTTTCGGCAAAACGCTGATCCGCTGTAAGTTTGAAGCGCGATCCCTTCAGGGGCTCGAACTCAGTAACGCAATACCTGGCGCAGTATCTGCCCACCGCGCTCGACGGTAAAGCGCCACCAGCGCGTATCCTGCTGCGCTACCTGCGCCAGCGTTGCGGCGGTGTCGATGCTGGTGCCGTTGACCTCGCGCACGACGTCGCCCGGCTGGAAGCCGAAATCGGCGGCCGGCGAATCACGGTTGATGTCGATCACGGTCACGCCCTTGAGATCGGTGCGCAGGCCGAGCTTCTGGGCAAGCCGCGGCGACAGTTCCGAGACCTTCGCGCCCGAGAACGGGCTGCGGCCATGCAGCGTCACTTCCGAGGCTTTTGCCCCCTCCGGCGCGCGCTCCAGCGCGATGTCCATCGCCGCCTGCTGGCCCTTGGTCAGGATCGCGAAATTTGCCTTGGTGCCGATCGACAGCGTCGCCATGCGATAGTCCAGCGCCTCGATGCTCTCGACCGGCTTGCCGTTGATCTGCAGCACGACATCGCCCGGCTTCAGCCCTGCCTTGCCGGCGGGACCCGTCGCGTCGACCGAGGAGACCAGCGCCCCGATTGGCTTTTCCATGCCGAGCGATTCGGCGATCTGCGGCGTCACCGCTTCGAATTCGGCGCCGACATAGGGCCGTTCGAAGAAATCGAGGCCGGCCTTGGCGGCATCGGCGAAAGCCCGCACCATATTGGCGGGGATGGCAAACCCGATACCGATCGAGCCGCCGCTGCGGCTGTAGATGGCGGTGTTGATGCCCACAAGTTGGCCGCCCATATTGATCAGCGCACCGCCGGAATTGCCGGGATTGATGGCGGCATCGGTCTGGATGAAATAGCCAGAGTCCGAAACGCCGATATGGCTGCGAGCAAGGGCGGAAACGATACCGCTGGTGGTGGTCTGGCCGACGCCGAAGGGATTGCCGATGGCCAGCACCAGGTCGCCGACCTCGAGCGCGTCGGAATCGCCGATGGCGATGACCGGAAACGGCTTGTCGGACTCGATCTTGAGCACGGCCAGATCGAGCGTTTCGTCCTTGAGCATCACCTTGCTGGCGAATTCGCGGCCGTCGGCGGTCGCCACCTTGACCTCGTCGGCGTCCTTGATGAGATGGAAGTTGGTGACGATGACACCGCTCGGATCGACCAGCACGCCCGAGCCCAGCGAAGACTGCGCGCGCGGCTGGGCGCGGCCGAAAAACTCCTCGAAGAAGGGATCGCCTTCGAAAGGCGAGGTCACCTTGGCCGTCTGCGAGGCATAGACATTGACCACGGCCGGCGCCGTCTGCTTGACCAGCGGCGCGAAGGAAAGCTGGACCTCCTCGCGGCCGAACGGCACGCGCTTGTCCGGGCCGGAAGTGGCATTCTCGCCTTCGACGCCATGCAACAAGTCGGTCAGTACATCGGAGAGCCCCGGATCGGCTGGCTTGGCGGCGTCCTCGGCCAGCGCCTGCCGGACTGCCGGTGCGGCTGCGAACACCATGAAGGCGCAGAGCAGAACAAGGGACAGTTTTTTGGCGCGCATTGCGAATCCTCCAAGCGAGTTCGGGCGCATTGTCCCGACGAATGTGCAAAATGAAAGGCTAAGCCGCTGAAATCCGATTATTTTCGCGGCAATCAACATTTTTGGGTACGACTTGCGCGCGGAATACGAAAAAGGGGCCCGCGGGCCCCTTTAAATCAATCTGGAAAGACGAAACCTTATGCGGCTGCGGCTTCGTCCGTGCCTTCGGCTTCGATGCGGGCGCGGTCGCCGGCGCCCTTGGCCGAGGTGTCGCGGTCGACGAACTCGATGACCGCCATCGCGGCATTGTCGCCGTGACGGAAGCCGGCCTTCATGATGCGCAAATAGCCGCCGTTGCGGGTGGCGTAGCGCGGGGCGATGGTATCGAACAGGCGCTTGACGACGCCTTCATTGCCGATCTGCGCGATCACCTGGCGGCGGGCGTGCAGGTCACCGCGCTTGCCGAGCGTCACCAGCTTCTCGACGATTGGACGCAGGTCCTTCGCCTTCGGCAAGGTGGTGACGATCTGCTCGTGCTCGAGCAGCGACACCGCCAGGTTGGCGAACATCGACTTGCGGTGGCTTATGCTGCGGGCGAAGCGGCGGCCTTTGAAACCGTGGCGCATGGCTCTCTTCCTTCTTCAGTTCAAGAGGCCACGGCCTCTGATGGTTTTCCGCACGACCGTCGGATCGAGCGGCTCACGCCGCCGATCCTTGGAGTTCATGCTCAATATTGGTCTTCGTAACGCTTTGCGAGGTCTTCGATGTTTTCCGGCGGCCAGTCCGGCACTTCCATACCGAGGTGCAGGCCCATCGCCGCCAGAACTTCCTTGATCTCGTTCAGCGACTTGCGGCCGAAGTTCGGGGTGCGCAGCATCTCGGCTTCGGTCTTCTGGATGAGATCGCCGATGTAGACGATGTTGTCGTTCTTCAGGCAGTTGGCCGAACGAACCGAAAGCTCGAGTTCGTCGACCTTCTTGAGCAGCGCCGGATTGAAGGCGAGCTCGGTGACCGCTTCCGCGGCGACTTCCTTCTGCGGCTCGTCGAAGTTGACGAACAGGCCAAGCTGGTCCTGCAGGATGCGGGCGGCGAAAGCCACCGCATCCTCGCCCGAGATCGAACCGTCGGTCTCGATGGTCATGGTCAGCTTGTCATAGTCGAGAACCTGGCCCTCGCGGGTGTTCTCGACCTTGTAGGAGACCTTCTTGACCGGCGAATACAAGCTATCGACCGGGATCAGGCCGATCGGCGCGTCTTCGGCGCGGTTGCGCTCCGCAGGCACATAACCCTTGCCCGTGTCGACGGTGAATTCCATGCGGATTTCAGCGCCTTCGTCCAGCGTGCAGATGACGTGGTCGGGGTTGAGGATCTCGACGTCGCCAACCGTCTGGATGTCGCCGGCCAGAACCGCGCCCGGGCCCTGCTTGCGCACGACCATGCGCTTGGGGCCATCGCCTTCCATGCGGATGGCGATTTCCTTGATATTCAAGACGATGTCGGTCACGTCCTCGCGCACGCCGGCGATGGACGAGAATTCATGCAGAACACCGTCGATCTGCACGGCGGTGACAGCCGCACCGCGCAGCGAAGACAGGAGCACGCGGCGCAGCGCGTTGCCGAGCGTCAGGCCAAAGCCGCGTTCGAGCGGCTCAGCGACCAGCGTGGTCAGCGTCTTCTTCTTCGACGAGAACTCGATCTTGTTCGGCTTGATCAGTTCCTGCCAATTTTTCTGGATCATGATGCTTTCCTTCCGTTGACCCACCACCATCCAATCGTGGCGGGCGACCTGGAATACCGCGGAGGAGCGCCTTGGGCGCTCACGCGGCGTTCGATAAATTGCTTAGACGCGGCGCTTCTTGCGCGGGCGGCAGCCATTGTGCGGGATCGGCGTCACATCACGGATCGAGGTGATGGTGAAGCCAGCCGCCTGCAGGGCGCGCAGCGCCGATTCACGACCGGAGCCCGGTCCGCAGACCTCGACTTCGAGCATGCGCATGCCGTGTTCCTGGGCCTTCTTGGCAACGTCCTCGGCAGCCATCTGGGCGGCGAACGGGGTCGACTTGCGCGAACCCTTGAAGCCCTGGGCACCGGCCGACGACCAGGCGATTGAATTGCCCTGCGCGTCGGTAATGGTGATCATCGTGTTGTTGAAGGTCGAATTGACATGGGCAACGCCCGACGAGATGTTCTTGCGTTCGCGGCGGCGAACACGTGCGGCTTCCTTGGCCATGGTAGTCCTTTCAGTTGATCTCTACACCGCCGTAATGCCAGCGGCTCCACCTGGAAAAGTGAATAGTGAATTGGTGAGTAGTGACGAGGTGCAGGCGTTAACGCCGGTTCTCACTACTCACTAACAGCTACTCACCCCCAATTACTTCTTCTTGCCGGCGATCGACTTGGCCGGGCCCTTGCGGGTACGTGCATTGGTGTGCGTGCGTTGACCGCGAACCGGCAGCGAGCGGCGGTGACGCAGGCCGCGGTAGCAGCCGAGATCCATCAGACGCTTGATGTTCATCGACACTTCGCGGCGCAGGTCGCCTTCGACCTGGTAATCACGGTCGATGGTCTCGCGGATCTGCAGCACTTCCGCGTCGGTCAGCTGGTTGACGCGGCGCTCGGCCGGGATGCCGACCTTGTCGACGATCTCCTGGGCGAACTTCTTGCCAATGCCGTGAATGTACTGAAGCGCGATGACGACGCGCTTGTTGGTCGGAATGTTGACGCCGGCTATACGAGCCATGTTCTTCTCTTCTCCATATGGGCCGGCCAACCCTCAAAAAGGCAGATCCGGCGCTATCCACATTGCCCCGCGTCCGGTGGAGGCCGGCCCTTGCGGGAGTTTCCAGTTCAAAGCAACTGCCTTGCCCTTGCGGGCAAGCAAAATGCGCACCTGATAGGAAGACGGGCCGCCATACCGCAGCGAGCCGCCTCCGTCAAGCTTAATCTTTAAATTCCCTTACCGCGCCTTCGCCGCCGCCGCGACCACAGCTTCGATCTCCGCGGTCACCGCGTCGATACTGGCCATGCCGTCCACGGTCTTGAGCTTGCCCTTGGCGTAATAGTAGCCCGTCAGCGGAGCGGTTTTCTTGTAGTACTCCCGCAGGCGCTCTTCGAACACAGCGGGATTGTCGTCCTTGCGCACCGGCTGGCCAGCCGCCTTGGCATCATCGGCGCGCTTGACGATCCGACCGACCAGGGCCCTGTCGTCGACGACAAGTTCAATGACCGTATCGAGACCAATGCCGCGCTCCGAGAGCATCGATTCGACCGCATCGGCCTGCACCAGCGTACGCGGATAACCATCGAGGATGAAACCCCTGACGCAGTCGGCCTGATCAATACGCTCAGCGACAATGGCGTTGACGATGGTGTCCGAGACCAGCTCGCCGGCATCCATCACCGCCTTGGCGCGCTTGCCGACCTCGGTACCCGCCTGGACGGCGGCACGCAGCATGTCACCCGTCGAGAGCTGGGGTATGCCGTGTTTTTCTACCAGTCTTTGTGCTTGTGTCCCCTTGCCCGCCCCCGGCGGCCCAAGCAAAATCAACCTCATCTGGCTTTCTTCCCCCCGCGCAGCTTCGACTTCTTGATCAGCCCTTCATACTGGTGCGCGATCAGGTGACCCTGAATCTGCGCAACCGTATCGAGCGTGACACTGACCACGATCAGAAGCGATGTGCCACCAAGGTAGAATGGTACGCCAGTCGCCGAGATCAGGAACTCCGGCAGCAGGCACACCAGCACCAGGTAGATGGCGCCGACGACGGTGATGCGGGTGAGAACGTAATCGATGTAGTCGGCGGTGCGCTCGCCCGGGCGGTAGCCCGGGATGAAGCCCGAATGCTTCTTGAGCTGGTCGGCGGTGTCCTTCGGATTGAAGACAATCGCGGTATAGAAGAAGGCGAAGAACACGATCATCGCCGCGTAGAAAGCCATGTAGAGCGGCTGGCCGTGGCCGAGCGAGGCCAGGATGGTGCTCGCCCAGGCCGGCATGTTGGTCGTCTGCGAGAAGCCGGCGACGGTGGCCGGCAGCAGGAGCAGCGACGACGCGAAGATCGGCGGGATGACGCCCGACGTGTTGAGCTTGAGCGGCAGGTGCGAGGTATCGCCCTGGAACATGCGGTTGCCGACCTGGCGCTTCGGATACTGGATCAGCAGGCGGCGCTGCGCGCGCTCGAAGAAGACGATGAGCGCGATGACGACAATGGCCAGCACGATGATCGCCAGGATCAGGCCGGTCGACAGCGCGCCGGTGCGGCCAAGTTCCAGCGTGCCGGAAATGGCACGCGGCAGGCCGGCGACGATGCCGGAGAAGATGATCAGTGAAATGCCGTTGCCGATGCCGCGCGCGGTGATCTGTTCGCCAAGCCACATCAGGAACATGGTGCCGCCGACCAGCGTGACGACGGTCGAGAGGCGGAAGAACATGCCGGGATCATTGACGATGCCGTTACCGTTCTCCAGCCCGACCGAAATGCCGTAGGCCTGCACCAGCGCTAGGAGCACGGTGCCGTAGCGCGTGTATTGGTTGATGACCTTGCGGCCCTGCTCGCCCTCCTTCTTAAGCCCTTCCAGCGAGGGAATGACCGAGGTCATCAGCTGCATGATGATGGAGGCGGAGATATAGGGCATGATGCCGAGCGCGAAGATCGCCATGCGCTGCACGGCACCGCCGGCGAACATGTTGAACATGCCGAGCACGCCCTTGCTCTGCGAGGAGAAAGCCTGGGCGAAGGCGTCGGGATTAATGCCGGGAAGCGGGATGTAGGTGCCGAGCCGATAGACGAGCAACGCGCCGATGGTGAACCAGATGCGCTTCTTCAGGTCCTCCGCCTTGGCGAAGGCCGAGAAATTCAGATTCGAGGCTAGTTGTTCAGCAGCCGAAGCCATGCCTGATTCTCCGCTTGGTAACGCTTGATGGCCCGTGGGGTCAGGCGGTGCGTTTCACCGAAACTCACGAGATAAGCTCCGGGCTGTAAACATGCAAGCGGCCGCGTTGACGCGGCCGCTAAATTGAGCAGATCAAAGCGCGATCGAAAGCAAAAAGCGAATGCCACACTTGCCGACCGCGCTTCAAATTGCCGTTACTCGGCAGCTGCCTTTTCCGGTAGCTTGACCGAACCACCGGCCTTTTCGATCTTCTCGATCGCGGCCTTGGAGGCGCCGGCGACGTCGAAGGCAAGCTTGGCCTTGAGTTCGCCGTCGGACAGCACGCGCACGCCATCCTTGACGCGACGGATGACGCCGGCGGCGACAAGCGTTTCGGCCGTCACGGTTGCCTTGACGTCAAGCTTCTTGGCATCGACGGCTTCCTGGATGCGGGCCAGCGAGACGACAACGAAGCTCTTGGCGAAGATGTTGTTGAAGCCACGCTTCGGCAGGCGCCGGTAGAGCGGCATCTGGCCACCCTCGAAGCCGTTGACGGCAACGCCGGAGCGCGCCTTCTGCCCCTTGACGCCGCGACCGGCGGTCTTGCCGGAACCTGAGCCGATGCCACGGCCGAGACGCTTCTTGGAGTGCGTCGCGCCGTCCTTGTCACGCAGATCGTTGAGTTTCATCTTGCTTCTCCTGCGCTTTGGCTCAGCCCTCGTCCACGACGCGGACGAGATGCTGGACGGCAGCGATCATGCCGCGCACGGAGGGCGTATCCTCCAGCGTGCGCTGCTTGTGCATCTTGTTGAGGCCGAGGCCGACCAGCGTCGCGCGCTGTTCCTTCGGACGGCGGATCGGCGAGCCGATCTGCTCAACAGTGATGGTCTTGGTTGCTTTCTTGGCCATGGTCAAAATCCCTGGTCAGGTCGACTATTCTTCAGCCGCAACGGCGGTGCCGCGGCGGGCCTGAAGGGTCGAATACTTGATGCCGCGCGCCGCAGCCACATCCTTGGGATGCATCTGGCTCTTCAGCGCGTCGAAGGTGGCGCGAACCATGTTGTAGGGGTTCGACGAACCCATCGACTTGGCGACCACGTCATGCATGCCGAGCGTCTCGAAGACGGCGCGCATCGGGCCGCCGGCGATGATGCCGGTACCCTGCTTGGCGGCGCGCAGCAGCACGCGCCCCGCACCCCAGCGTCCTTCGACGTCGTGATGCAGCGTGCGGCCCGAGCGCAGCGGCACGAAGATCATGTCGCGCTTGGCCGATTCGGTTGCCTTGCGAATGGCTTCCGGCACTTCGCGCGCCTTGCCGTGACCAAAGCCGACACGGCCCTTCTGGTCGCCGACGACGACGAGTGCGGCGAAGCCGAAGCGGCGGCCACCCTTGACGACCTTGGCGACGCGATTGATGTGGACGAGCTTGTCCACCATGCCGTCATCGCGCTCTTCACGCTCGCGGCCGCGGCCGCCTTCCCTACGTTCCTGTGCCATATCCTGTTCCTTGTTCTTTTCCGGAAGCACGGGTTGCTGATTGCTGATGCCGCTTTTGGGTCATCAGCGGTGAACTTCTCCTTTGCATGATCTTGTCCGAAAAGTCTGCAACTTTTCGGGATCATGCATTAGAAGCTGAGACCGCCTTCGCGGGCAGCCTCGGCCAGCGCCTTGACGCGGCCGTGATAGATGTACGGGCCACGGTCGAAGACGACTTCCTTGACGCCGGCCTTGGCGGCGCGCTCGGCGATCAGCTTGCCGATCGCGGCGGCGGCGGCGGTGTCGGCGCCGGTCTTGAGTGAACCCTTGAAGTCCTTCTCGAGCGTCGAGGCGGCAGCGATAGTGTGCCCCTTGGCGTCGTCGATCACCTGGACGTAGATGTTCTTCGATGTGCGGTGCACAGAAAGGCGCGGACGCTCGCCGGCGACTTTCTTGATCTGGCGGCGGACGCGTTGCGCACGGCGCTGGATAGCTTCCTTGGTACCCATGATGTCTTCCTTGCCTTCAAAAAACGGGGGCCGCCATATGCGGCAGGCGAAGCGCCTCCCGCGACCGCTCCCCGCGGCGTTACCACTTCCGTGGCCTGGCCCTGTCCGAAAAGTCTGCAACTTTTCAGGGCCAAGCAGACTACTTCTTCTTGCCTTCCTTGCGGACGATCTTCTCGCCGGCGTAACGGACACCCTTGCCCTTGTAGGGCTCGGGACCGCGGTATTCGCGGATTTCCGCGGCAACCTGGCCGACCTGCTGCTTGTCGATGCCGGCCACGGTGATTTCGGTCGGCTTGGGCACGGTGATCGTGATGCCGGCCGGCGTCTCGTAGACGACATCATGGCTGAAGCCAAGAGCCAGCTGCAGGTTCTTACCCTGCAAGGCAGCGCGATAGCCGACGCCGGTGATCTCGAGCTTCTTCTCGAAGCCGTCCTTGACACCCTGCAGGATGTTGACGATCTGCGTGCGCGACATGCCCCACTTGGAGCGAGCTGTCTTGGTCTGGTCGCGCGGCTGGACAGCGATCTCGCTGCCTTCCATCTTGACCAGCACTTCGTCGTTCACCACGAACTTCAGCTCGCCCTTGGGGCCCTTCGCCGTCACGGTCTGGCCGTTGACGGTCGCGGTCACGCCCTGCGGCAGCGAAACGGGTTTCTTTCCAATACGAGACATTTTGTTGTCCTCGTCACTTCTCTTGTTTCAGGTCTCTGTCTTCGGAACGATCCGAAGACCGGATTCCAATTTGCGGTGAGCTGCCAGATCAGAAGATCTGGCAGAGGATCTCGCCGCCGACGTTCTGCTCGCGTGCTTCGTGGTCGGCCATCACGCCCTTCGGCGTCGAAAGGATGGCGATGCCGAGGCCGTTGGCGACGTGCGGGATCGACTTGGCCGAAACGTAAACGCGGCGGCCGGGCTTCGAAACGCGGGCGATTTCGCGCACGACCGGAGCACCGTCGAAATACTTCAGCTCGATTTCGATCTCGGACTTGCCGTTGTCGAAGTCGGTCTGGCTGTAATCGCGGATATAGCCTTCAGCCTTCAGCACGTCGAGGACGCGGGTGCGCAGACGCGAGGCCGGCGTCGAGACACTCGACTTCTTGCGGCCATAGGCGTTGCGGATGCGGGTCAGCATATCGCCGAGAGGATCGCTCAATGACATGTTATGTCCTCCTTACCAGCTCGACTTGACCAGGCCCGGGATCTGGCCGTTATTGCCGAGGTCCCGAAGCGCGATGCGCGATACTTTGAGCTTGCGATAGTAGGCACGCGGACGGCCGGTGACTTCGCAGCGGTTGCGGATGCGGATCTTGGCCGAGTTGCGCGGCAGGGCAGCAAGCTTCAGCTGAGCGCGGAAGCGCTCTTCCATCGGCTTGGACTGATCCATGATGATCGCCTTCAGCGCGGCGCGCTTGGGACCGTACTGGTCGGCAAGCTTGCGGCGCCTGTTGTTCTTCTCGACTGAGCTGGTCTTTGCCATTTCAGATTTTTCCTTTTCTCGCTGCCGTTACTGGCGGAAGGGGAAGTTGAAAGCCTTGAGCAAAGCCCTGGCTTCGTCGTCCGTCTTCGCAGTCGTACAAACGATGACGTCCATGCCCCAGATCTGATCAACCTTGTCGTAGTTGATCTCCGGGAACACGATGTGTTCCTTGATGCCCATGGCGTAGTTGCCACGGCCATCGAAGCTCTTCGGATTCAATCCGCGGAAGTCGCGGACGCGCGGCAGCGCAATGTTCACGAGGCGATCGAGGAACTCGTACATGCGTTCCTTGCGCAGCGTGACCTTGGCGCCGATCGGCATCTTCTCGCGAACCTTGAAGCCCGCGATCGAATTGCGGGCGCGGGTCACGACGGCCTTCTGGCCGGCGATCATCGCCAGGTCCTCGGCCGCGACCGAAGGCTTCTTCGAATCGGCGGTCGCTTCGCCCACACCCATGTTCAGCACGATCTTGTCGATGCGCGGAACCTGCATCTCGTTGTCGTAGCCGAATTGCTCCTGCAGCGCCTTGCGGATGGTCTCGTTGTAGACCTGCTTGAGGCGCGGCGTGTTGTTGGCAGTCGCCTGCTTGGTTTGAGCCTTAGCCATTGATGACTTCTCCCGAGCGCTTGGCGACGCGCACCTTCTTGCCGTCCTTCTGGAAGATGAAACCGACGCGGGTCGGCTTGCCATCCTTCGGGTCGGCCAGCGCGATGTTCGACAGCTGGATCGGCGCTTCCTTGGTGATGATCCCGCCCTCTTGGGACTGGGACTGCTTCTGGTGACGACGGATCATGTTGACGCCGCGCACCAATGCGGTGTCATCCTTCGGCTGAACCGAGAGGACTTCGCCCGAACGGCCCTTGTCCTTGCCGGCCAGCACGACGACCTTGTCGCCTTTTCTAATCTTTTGCATTGGTCCGGCTCCTTACAGCACTTCAGGCGCGAGCGAGATGATCTTCATGTGGTTCTTGGCGCGGAGTTCGCGCGGAACCGGTCCGAAGATACGCGTGCCGATCGGCTCTTTCTTGTTGTCGACGAGAACGGCCGCGTTCTTGTCGAAACGGATCACGCTGCCGTCCGGGCGGCGGATGTCCTTGGCCGTGCGAACCACGACCGCCTTCATCACGTCGCCTTTCTTAACGCGGCCGCGCGGAATGGCTTCCTTGATCGACACCACGATGATGTCGCCCACGGAAGCGTATTTCCGCTTCGAGCCGCCCAGCACCTTGATGCACATGACACGACGCGCGCCGGAATTATCCGCCACGTCGAGGTTTGTTTGCATCTGAATCATGACTGGCCGCCTTCTTCTTTTCTAACGGGACGGGCTCGAAGCCCCTCCCCGGTCTGTCCAAAATTCGTTGTTTACGCCCGGAGGTCAGGCTTGGTCCGAGGACACGACGATCCAGCGCTTGTCCTTGGAAATCGGCTTCGATTCCTGGATGAACACCTGATCGCCGACCTTGTGGGCGTTGTTCTCGTCGTGCGCCTTGTACTTCTTGGTCATGCGCACGGTCTTCTTCATCACGGGATGCGTGAAGCGCCGTTCGACCTTGACGACAACCGTCTTCTCGTTCTTGTCGCTGACGACGGTGCCCTGCAGAATGCGCTTTGGCATGGTTTTCGTCCTTAAGCCTTCTTGGCCGCGGACTTTTCCGCAGCGATGGTCTTGATACGCGCAATGTCCTTGCGAACCTGCCTCACGCGCGCGGTCTTCTCGAGCTGGCCGGTGGCCTTCTGGAAGCGCAGGTTGAACTGCTCCTTCTTCAGGCTGGCCAGGTCGTCGGTCAGCTGGTCCTGGGTCTTGGTCCGGATGTCTTCGGCTTTCATGATCAGCCCGTCCTTATTCTGCGATGCGCTGTACGAAGCGCGTCCTGACCGAGAGCTTGGCCGCGCCGAGACGCAGCGCCTCACGGGCGGTTTCTTCATTGACGCCATCGATCTCGAACATGATGCGGCCCGGCTTGACGCGCGCCGCCCAGTAGTCGACCGCGCCCTTGCCCTTGCCCATGCGGACTTCGGTCGGCTTCGACGTGACCGGCACATCCGGGAAAATACGGATCCACACGCGGCCGGCGCGCTTCATTTCGCGAGTGATCGCGCGGCGGGCCGCCTCGATCTCACGCGCGGTGACACGGTTCGGCTCAAGCGCCTTCAGCCCGAAACCACCGAAATCCAGGTTGGTGCCGCCCTTTGCGGTACCATGGATACGGCCCTTGAACTGCTTGCGGAACTTTGTGCGCTTTGGCTGCAGCATCGTTCTAACTCCAAATTCCTAAATGTCTCAGGCGTTTTCGCGACGACGACCGCGTTCGCGATCACCACCACCGCCATGCGCAGCATCACCCTCGGTCGCACGACGCTCCGAAGCCATCGGATCGTGCTCGAGGATTTCGCCCTTAAATACCCAGACCTTGACGCCGCAAATGCCGTAGGCCGTATTCGCCTCGGCCGTGCCGTAGTCGACATCGGCGCGCAGCGTATGCAGCGGCACGCGACCTTCACGGTACCATTCCATGCGCGCGATCTCGGCGCCGCCAAGGCGGCCGGCGCAGTTGATGCGGATGCCTTCGGCACCGAGGCGCATGGCCGACTGCACGGCACGCTTCATGGCGCGGCGGAACGCGATGCGACGCTCGAGTTGCTGGGCGATCGACTGGGCGACCAGGGTCGCGTCGATTTCCGGCTTGCGCACTTCGACGATGTTGAGGTGCGTCTCGGACTTCGTCATCTCCATCAGCTTCTTGCGAAGCTTCTCGATGTCGGCGCCCTTCTTGCCGATGATCAGACCCGGGCGCGCGGCATGGATGGTGACGCGGCACTTCTTGTGCGGACGCTCGATCACGACCTTCGAGATCGCGGCCTGCTTGAGCTCCTTCTCAAGATACTTGCGGATCTTAATGTCCTCATGCAGCAGCTTGCCGTACTCGCCGGTGTTCGCGAACCAGCGCGAATCCCAGGTGCGGTTGATGCCGAGGCGAAGACCGATCGGATTGACTTTCTGGCCCATTATGCGGCCTCCCCTTTTTCTTCGACTTCACGAACGACGATCGTGAGGTGCGAGAACGGCTTCTCGATACGGCTGGCGCGACCACGGCCACGAGCGTGGAACCGCTTCATGACGATTGACTTGCCGACATAGGCTTCCGCCACGATCAGAGCATCGACGTCGAGGTCGTGGTTGTTTTCCGCGTTGGCGATTGCCGATTCCAGCGTCTTCTTGACCGTGCCGGAAATCCGCTTGGCCGAGAATTCGAGATCGGAAAGCGCTGTCGCGACCTTCTTGCCGCGGATCAGCGCGGCAACCAGGTTCAGCTTCTGCGGGCTGATACGGATCGTGCGCAACACGGCGCGCGCTTCGTTGTCAGCAAGCCTGCGCGGAGCTTTGGCCTTGCCCATGATTATTTCCTCTTCGCCTTCTTATCCGCGCCGTGACCGTAATAGGTCCGCGTCGGAGCGAATTCACCGAACTTGTGACCGACCATGTCCTCGTTCACCGAGACGGGAACATGCTTCTGGCCGTTGTAGACACCGAAGGTGAAGCCGACGAACTGCGGCAGGATGGTGGAGCGACGGCTCCACATCTTGATCACCTCATTGCGACCACCTTCACGAACCTTGTCCACCTTCTTGAGAAGGTAGCCGTCGATGAAGGGGCCTTTCCAAATAGAACGAGTCACTTGGCGTTACCTCTTCTTAGCTCTTGCGCTGATGGCGCGAGCGCAGGATGAACTTGTCGGTCGCCTTGTTGGACCGCGTCTTCTTGCCTTTGGTCGGCTTGCCCCACGGGCTGACCGGATGGCGGCCACCGGAGGTGCGGCCTTCGCCGCCGCCGTGCGGATGGTCGACCGGGTTCATGGTCACGCCGCGATTGTGCGGACGCTTGCCACGCCAAACCGTGCGGCCGGCCTTGCCATCGTTGATGTTGCCGTGGTCCGGATTGGACACGGCACCGACGGTGGCCATGCAGGAGCCGTGAACGACACGCTGTTCGCCCGAGTTGAGGCGCAGGATCGCCATACCCTGGTCGCGGCCGACCAGCTGGCCGTAACCACCTGCCGAACGGGCGACCTGGGCGCCCTTGCCGGGCTTCAGCTCGATGTTGTGGACGATGGTGCCGACCGGCATCGAGGCCAGCGGCATCGCATTGCCCGGCTTCACGTCGACCGCTTCGCCTGCCACGATCTTGTCGCCGGGAGCCAGACGCTGCGGAGCGATGATGTAGGACAGCTCACCATCATCATACTTGATCAGCGCGATGAAGGCGGTGCGGTTCGGATCATATTCGATGCGCTCGACCGTGCCGACAACGTCGAACTTGCGACGCTTGAAGTCGATAATGCGATACGAACGCTTGTGACCGCCGCCGATGAAGCGGGCGGTGATGCGGCCGTGATTGTTGCGACCGCCCGATTTGGTCAGGCCTTCGGTCAGGCCCTTGATGGGCTTGCCCTTGTAGAGGCCCGAGCGGTCGACGATGACCAGCTGGCGGGTGCTCGGCGTTATCGGGTTGAATTTCTTAAGTGCCATTGTCCTGTCCTCGCGGCCTTGCTCAGAGACCCGTCGCGACGTCGATCGACTGGCCGTCGGCCAGCGTCACGATCGCCTTCTTGACGTCGCTCTGGCGGCCGATCGTGCCGCGGAAGCGCTTGATCTTGCCCTTGCGGACAAGCGTGTTCACGGCCATCACCTTGACGCCGAACAGCGCTTCGACGGCGGCCTTGATTTCCGGCTTCGACGCCTTCTTGGCGACGTTGAAGACGACCTGGTTCTGCTCGGAGGCCATGGTCGACTTTTCGGTGATCGCCGGCGAGACGATCACGTCGTAGTGACGAAGGTCGGTCATTTAAAGCGCTCCTCGAGAGCCTCGACGGCGGCCTTCGAAAGGACCAGCGTGCCGCGGCGCAGAATGTCGTAGACGTTGATGCCCTGGATGGGCAGCACGTCGATGTTAGGGATGTTGGTGGCTGCCAGCTTGAAGTTCTTGTCAAGCTCGGCACCGCCAATCACCAGGGCGTTGGTCAGGCCCAGCGTCGCGAAATTCGCGATCAGCGCCTTCGTCTTGGCCTCGGTCAGCTTCAGCTCGTCGATGATGATGATCGACGCGCTCTTGGCCTTGGCCGAGAGAGCATGCTTGAGGCCAAGCGCACGAACCTTCTTGGGCAGTTCATGCTCGTGGCTGCGAACGACCGGGCCGTGGGCCTTGCCGCCGCCGCGGAACTGCGGAGCGCGTGCCGAGTGGTGACGGGCGCGGCCCGTACCCTTCTGCTTGTACATCTTGGCGCCGGTGCGCGCGATTTCGGCGCGGCCCTTTGCCTTGTGCGTGCCCTGCTGCTTCTTGGCAAGCTGCCAGCGCACGACGCGCTGGAGGATGTCTTCGCGCGGATCAAGGCCGAAAATTCCATCGGAAAGTTCCAGCTTGCCGGCGTCTTTACCGCCGAGCGTTGTGATCTTGAGATCCATTATTCCGCTCCCTCTGTGGCCGGAGCCTCGTTCTTCGCAGCCGCCGCAACAGCGCGGATCGCGGCGGGCTTCGGCGCATTGGCCGGCAGCGCCACCTTGGCCGCGTCGCGGACCAGGATCCAGGCGCCCTTCGATCCGGGAACCGCACCGCGGATCAGGATCAGGCCGCGGTCGGCGTCGGTCGAGACGATCTCGACATTCTGCGTGGTGACGCGGGTGTCGCCCATGTGGCCAGCCATATGCTTGCCCTTGAACACCTTGCCAGGGTCCTGACGCTGGCCAGTCGAACCGTGAGTACGGTGCGAGACCGAGTTACCGTGCGTGGCACGGCCACCACCCATGTGGTGGCGCTTGATGACGCCCTGGAAACCCTTGCCGATCGTCGTGCCCGTCACATCGACCTTCTGGCCGGCGACAAAGTGCTCGACGGTGATCTCGGCGCCAACATCGATCATGTTGTCGGCGGAGACGCGGAACTCGGCAACCCTCGCCTTCGGCTCGACGGAAGCGGTCGCGAAATGGCCGCGCATCGCCTTCGACGTGTTCTTCACCTTGGCGAGGCCAACGCCGAGCTGAACGGCGGTGTAGCCATTCTTCTCCTGCGTGCGCTGTGCCACGACCTGGCAGTTCTCCATCTGGAGAACGGTGACGGGAACATGTTCCCCGGCATCATTATAGATGCGGGTCATTCCCACCTTCTTTGCAATCACACCTGAACGCATCGGTTCAATTCCTTTAGAGTTCCGGGCCAGGGACACCGCCCCCTACCGCGCTCTCATTCCCTTAGAGCTTGATCTCGACGTCGACGCCGGCGGCCAGATCGAGCTTCATCAAAGCATCGACGGTCTGCGGGGTCGGATCGACGATGTCGAGCAGACGCTTGTGCGTGCGCATCTCGAACTGCTCGCGGCTCTTCTTGTCGACGTGAGGCGACCGGTTGACCGTGAACTTTTCGATCCGCGTCGGCAGCGGAATGGGCCCGCGGACGTTTGCACCGGTGCGCTTGGCCGTCGACACGATTTCCTTCGTCGAGGCGTCGAGCACGCGGTGGTCAAACGCCTTCAGGCGGATGCGGATATTCTGTCCGTTCATGCGTCACTTCCTTGTTCTGGCGCGGCGCGGGCAACTGCGGCGCCCGCGACAGATCGGTTTAAGTCCAAATTACTCTTTGATGGTGACGACGATGCCGGCACCGACGGTGCGGCCGCCTTCACGGATGGCGAAGCGCAGCTTCTCTTCCATGGCGATCGGCACGATCAGCTCGACATCGACCGTGATGTTGTCGCCGGGCATCACCATCTCGGTGCCTTCCGGCAGCGACACGATGCCGGTCACGTCGGTCGTGCGGAAGTAGAACTGCGGACGGTAGTTGGTGAAGAACGGCGTGTGACGGCCACC
>NZ_VFUI01000026.1:0-49122 GCF_006440535.1 Mesorhizobium sp. B2-5-13
GTATCCCCGACGAGCCAACCGCCTTGTTCCCAAGGAACGCCTCGACAAAGCTCATCTGTCCCGTCCGCTTCACCGCCTCGCAAATCCCTCCGAGCAATAATCGAAGTGAATCACAATGCCAGAATTGCGCAACAGGCCCTCGTGGGGGAGATGTCCGGCAGGACAAAGAGGGGCGCTGTCCCGCCGACGTTTCGGATTGGCGGCCTCAACCGCCCAGCGCGTCAAGCCGCGCACGAAGGGCTGCGACTTCCTGCTCCAGCCCTTCCACCCTCGCCTCCAGGTCGGAGACGGGGATAGTCGGCGCACTCCGGTGCGCCGATAGAGCGGCAACATCGACGGGGCCAGCGAGGAGATGCACGTAGCGGTCCTCGCGCTGGCCCGGCCCGCGCGGGATTTCCTGGACCAGCGGTGGCCTGCGGCCGATCAGCATGTCGAGTTCACTGCGCAGGTCTTCGATCGACGAAAACCGCGCCATGCGCTCAGCGCGCGCCAGCAGCTCATGCGCCGTCTGTGGTCCGCGCAGCAGGAGCAGGCCGAGCAGCGCCGTTTGCGGCGTGGTCAGCGAGAAGCGCTGCGCCATCTGATGCTCATAACGCTCCACGCGCGAGCCGAACATCTGCCGCACGAGTCCTTTCTGCTCAAGCAGCTTCAGGGCCCGGTGCACCTCTGTCTGTTCCAGGGCCATGACAGGCTCGCGTGCCGTCTTCTGGTTGGCTGCGGCAAGTGCCGCGTTGAGCGTCAGCGGATAGACGTCCGGCGTCAGCTCCTTCTTCTCGATCAGGCAGCCGAGCACGCGCACTTCGACGGGAGAGAGAACAGGAAGGTCGTCGCTCATTGAGATCGCTATCCTTTCGAAAGCCGGAGGGACAACGCGAAGGATCGCGGCCTACCGCCGGACTAAACCCTTCTCTCCACCATCATCTTCTTGATCTCGGCGATCGCCTTCGCGGGATTCAGCCCCTTCGGACAGGTCTGCGCGCAGTTCATGATGGTGTGGCAGCGATAGAGCCGGAACGGGTCTTCGAGATTGTCGAGCCGTTCGCCCTTGGCCTCGTCACGGCTGTCGATCAGCCAGCGATAGGCCTGCAGCAGCGTCGCCGGGCCGAGATAGCGGTCGCCGTTCCACCAGTAGCTCGGGCACGAGGTGGAGCAGCATGCGCACAGGATGCACTCGTAAAGCCCGTCGAGCTTTTCGCGGTCCCCATGGCTCTGCAGCCATTCCTTGGCCGGCGTTGGCGACACCGTCTTCAGCCATGGCTCGATCGAGGCGTGCTGGGCGTAGAAATTGGTAAGGTCGGGCACCAGGTCCTTGATCACGGGCATATGCGGCAGCGGATAGACCTTGATCGCGCCTGAAACGTCGTCGCAGCCCTTGGTACAGGCAAGCGTGTTCGAACCGTCGATGTTCATGGCGCAAGAGCCGCAAATGCCCTCGCGGCAGGAGCGGCGCAGCGTCAGCGTCGGGTCGATCTTGTTCTTGATCCACAGCAGCGCGTCGAGCACCATCGGCCCGCAATCGTCCATATCGACGAAATAGGTGTCCATGCGCGGGTTCTCGTCATCGTCCGGCGACCAGCGATAGATGCGATATTCGCGCAGATTGGTGGCACCCTCCGGCTTCGGCCAGGTCTTGCCCTGTTGTATCTTCGAGTTCTTCGGGAGGGTGAGTTCGACCATTACCTCAGGTCCTTTCGGATGACGAGCTTCAGCCCGGACCAGATTTCATTCACGGCGGCGACCTTGACGTCGACAAGGTCGAGCTTCAGCGCTTCAGCGCGGACAACGCCTTCGGTGACATCGGTGTCCACTTTCGACGCCTTCTTCGGCCAGGAGACCCAGATCATGCCGTCGCGTTTGATCGCCGCTTCGACATAGCCGAGGCGACCCTCGATCTCGGCGCGCTGCCGGGTGAAGGCGTGGACGGCGTCGTATTTCAGGGTTGCGCCCGAAATGCCGGACCATTCGGCCAGCCGGTCGACCTCGGCAAAATCGACGGCCTCAGTGAGGCTCTCGAGTTCGGTTGGCAGCGCGATAAAGGCGGCAATCATGCCGTCCTTCAGGCCGAGCTTGGCCGGAAGGGGCGTGCCGGAATATCCCGCCGCCGTCGCCACTGTCAGTACACCCTGGCCTTCGGCGCGATCTTGGCGAGACTGATGCCGCCGTCTTTCTCCGCCACCAGTGGCTCGGTGTGCACCGGCCGGTAGGTCAGCGTCACCGCACCGTCCTCGCCGAGACGGGCGAGCGTGTGCTTGCGCCAGTTGGCGTCGTCGCGGGCGGAAAAATCTTCCCGCGCGTGCGCGCCACGGCTCTCCTTGCGCGCCTCGGCGCCATGGACGGTGGTGATGGCGTTGGCCATCAGGTTTTCCAGCTCCAGCGTCTCGACCAGGTCCGAATTCCAGATCATCGAGCGGTCGAACACCTTTATGTCCTTGAGCTCGGTCCAGATTTGCGAAATGCGCCTGCAGCCGTTTTCGAGCGATTCCTGCGTACGGAACACGGCTGCGTCCTCCTGCATCGCCTTCTGCATCTTTTCGCGCAGAACCGCCGTCGGCGTCGAACCGTTGGCATGGCGCAGCCGGTCGAAGCGGTCCATGATCTTGTCGACCGAAGCCTGGTTGGGCGACGGAATCGCCGCCTTGCGGTCGATGACTTGGCCGGCGCGGATCGCCGCGGCGCGGCCGAACACCACCAGATCGATCAGCGAGTTCGAGCCCAGCCGGTTGGCGCCGTGCACGGAAGCGCAGCCCGCCTCGCCCACCGCCATCAGGCCGGGCGAGACCCGGTCGGGGTTTTCGGCGGTCGGGTTGAGCACCTCGCCCCAGTAATTGGTCGGCACGCCGCCCATATTGTAATGCACCGTCGGCAGCACCGGGATCGGCTCCTTGGTCAGGTCGACACCGGCGAAGATTTTTGCCGACTCCGAAATGCCCGGAAGCCGTTCGTGCAGAACCGCCGGATCGAGATGATCGAGGTGCAGGAAGATGTGGTCCTTGTTCTTGCCGACGCCGCGGCCCTCGCGGATTTCCAGCGTCATGCATCGCGAGACGACGTCGCGCGAGGCGAGGTCCTTGGCCGACGGTGCGTAGCGCTCCATGAAGCGCTCGCCCTCGGAGTTGACGAGGTAGCCGCCCTCGCCGCGCGCGCCCTCGGTGATCAGGCATCCGGCGCCGTAAATGCCGGTCGGATGGAACTGCACGAACTCCATGTCCTGCAGGGGAAGCCCGGCCCGTGCGGCCATGCCGCCGCCGTCCCCGGTGCAGGTGTGCGCCGAGGTGGCGGAGAAATAAGCGCGCCCATAACCGCCGGTCGCCAGCACCACCATCTTGGCCGAGAAGCGGTGAATGGTGCCGTCATCGAGATTCCACGCCACGACGCCGGTGCAGGTGCCGTCCGGCTCCATGATCAGGTCGAGCGCGAAATACTCGATGAAGAACTGCGCGTTGTTCTTCAGCGACTGGCCGTAGAGCGTATGCAGGATGGCGTGGCCGGTGCGGTCGGCCGCGGCGCAGGTGCGCTGCACGGGCGGGCCGTCGCCATAGTTCATCATGTGGCCGCCGAACGGTCGCTGGTAGATCTTGCCTTCTTCGGTGCGCGAGAAAGGCACGCCGTAATGTTCGAGCTCGTAGACCGCGGCCGGCGCCTCGCGCACCATGTATTCCATGGCATCGACATCGCCCAGCCAGTCCGACCCCTTGACGGTGTCGTACATGTGCCACTGCCAGGAATCCGGCCCCATATTGGAGAGCGAGGCGGCGATGCCGCCTTGCGCGGCGACCGTATGCGAGCGCGTCGGGAACACTTTGGTGATGCAGGCGGTGCGCAGGCCCTGTTCGGCCATGCCGAGCGTGGCGCGCAGGCCAGCGCCCCCGGCGCCGACGATCACCACGTCGAACTTGTGGTCGACAAAGGTATAGCCTGCCGCGTTGGCTGATTTCGTGTCCTGGGCCAAGACTTCAGCCTCCGAATGCCAGTTTCAGCAGGGCGAAGAGCGAAGCGACGCCGACCGCTATGGTGAAGAATGTGTTGAGGGCGATCAGCGCCAGCTTCATGCCTTCGCCATGCACATAGTCCTCGATGATCACCTGCATGCCGATCCGCATATGGTAGAGCGGCGAGATGAGCACCAGGGCCATGACCAACGCCACGAACGGGTTGGCGAGCGCTGCCCGCACCTGCGCATAACCGGCACCGTTGAGCGCGATCAGGAACCCGGTGAAAAACAGGATCAGCGGGATGTTGGCGATCGCCGTCAGCCGCTGGCGCCAGAAATGCCCGGTGCCTTCGCGGGCCGAGCCCAAGCCGCGCACCTTGGCGAGCGGAGTGCGCATGTCGATTTTTTTCGCACTCATCACAAAGCTCCCCGCGCCATATAGCCGGCGATCCAGATCAAGAGTGTGAGCAGGACCGAGCCGGCAAGCGTCGCCCAGGCGATCTTCGAGGCCGTGTGTTTTTCAAGTCCGGCGCCGGTATCCCAGATCAGATGGCGGACACCGCCCAGCATGTGATGCATGAGAGCCCAGGTGTAGCCGAACAGGATGAGCCGGCCGAGCCACGTGCCGAACGCCCAGTTCACCCAGTCGAAAGCACCCTGCGAACTTGCCGCCGCCATCAGCCAGACGGCGACCAGCAGCGTGCCGAAATAGAGCGCCCCCCCGGTGATGCGATGGATGATCGACATCGTCATGGTGATCGGCGGCCGGTAGACCGTCAGGTGCGGCGAAAGCGGCCTTTCGCGTCTGGCTTGGGTGGCTGGTGATTTGCTCATGGCTGCCCCAGTTCGGCGTCTCCCGCCTCAGGTGGAAATGCGGCATTGCCGCTTCCGGTTGCGACTTCGGACAGCCGGTTTCTAATGCTCTTTTTGCACCGCGTCAAAGCCAGAAAACCGTTTCGAAAACGTAATTTAGTCTGACTAAAAGGCCGGATACGGCTTCAATCGATTAGCGGCTGAGCACCCGAAGCCAGCTCGATATCGTTGCAGTGCAGCATGTCTGGCCCGAGGCGCTGCCGTGCCGGGATTTGCATCAGCGGGTGCAGGTCTGCGGCGTCGACCCCCTCTTCATCACCAGCGCCTCGCGCCCGTCGATCACGATTGCGTCATGCGTCACCGCCTGGTAGCGGCTGCTCTGGTTTGCCGGCGATGCCGCGAACTCCTCGGTGGCGCCTTCCTGCCCGACCACGCGCAGCGACGTGCCGAGATTTTGGATGGTGATCATGCCGCCATTGCCGCACCTATAGGTGGCCATGCCCGTGGTGAGGCGTGGCGCGGTGAGGTCCGTGGTGATCTTGGTTGCCGGTGGCGCGGGCTGTTGCTGGGCGGGAGCGGCAGGCGGCACCACGGGTGTAACCCTGCTCGCGGCCTTGGGCGCGCCGTCTTCCGGCACACAGGCACCGGCCGCGAAAAGCAGCGGAATAATGAAAGACACCCGAACCGTTCGGCCAAACATCATGTGCTGCCCCCTCATGCCCCGAGGCACGCTAGCCACGCGGCGCGGCAAGATCAAGTTCGCCCGGCCGGTCATGTCGACCGGTTGGGGACATCGGCGGCGAACTGCAAAAATTAACCATGTTCATTAAGAAACGGCCATTGAGCCGCTCCTCCCCTTAACAAAGGTTAAGAAAGAGTTAATTTCCGATTCGGATCAGATCGGGGCGCGATCTCTCTCGCGCCGACAAAGGGAGAGCGACATGCATTCCAACTCAGTGCGGGCCAAATCGGTGCGGGCCAAACTGGTCCGGACAAGCCTCGCGGTCACGCTGGCCGCACTTGCCGTTGCGGTGGCCGCGCCGGCGGAGGCCGGCTTGCGCCATCACGACCGCGTCTACGCCGATTCGTTCGGCAATCTCGTCATCGACAGCGCCGCCGGCTACAAGCGCATCATCGTCGGCGAAGGCAAGCTGGCCAAACAACTGTCCGACTACACCAGCGCCGGCCAGCCCAAGATAATCTACCAGAATGAATCCGACGACATATCGGGCGACGGCGACTGCTATCGCCCGCCGGTGTTCGTCAAGGGCCGCTCCTATATGTACGGCCTTTCCGACGGCGAGATGCCGGAGCTCAGCCCCTGCCGCTGATACGGGCCTGGCCGATTCTTACCACGGCCAGCCCATCGGCTGGCCCGGTGGAGACACGCACGCAGTCGCGCCCGGCATTCTTTGCCAGGTAGAGCGCTTCATCCGCACGCCGCATCAGGTCTGAGAAACCCTCGCCCATGTGAAGCTCGGCAATGCCGAAGCTCGACGTGCAGCGCGTGTCGGGCGGCAACCCGTTGACGGGCGAAGCGCCGAATGCATGGCGGATGCCTTCCGCGAACAGCCGGGCGGCTGCAAGGTTGGCTCCTGTCAGGATAATAGCGAACTCCTCGCCACCGATGCGGCCAACCACGTGATGACCCTCGGCCGCCTCTCGCAGCAGGCCGGCGAAGGTCTCGATCACCCGATCGCCGGAGGCATGGCCGAAACTGTCGTTGACGCTCTTGAAATGATCGAGATCGGCAATGACCATTGCCACCGGCGCGCCCAGGCGCGTGGCGTCGTGCACGGCCAGCTCCGCGTGACGCGTGAAACCGCCACGGTTGAGCAGGCCCGACAGCGTGTCCACCTCCGACTTCGACGTCACTTCGGCAAGCACATCGTGAACGAGAATGGCCAGCATCAGCAGAGCCAGCGCCAGCGCAAAGACAGTGCCCAGCGACTGCGACACCAGCGCGTAACTGCTTTGCAGATAAGCCTGCGGATTGGCGCCCCAGCCGCCGAGCGCATGCGCGAGGAACGGCTTTGAGGCAAACTGCAGGCCGCTGGCGGCAAGCAACGCCATCAAGATCAGATCGAGCCGACCGCGGCCTTGCCTCGACTGCCAGACGATGCCGAGGCCGGTGAACTGCATGGCTGCGTAGGGAAGCTGGTAGACCATCATGCGGGTGAGCGACTGGCGCGGCAGATCCTGCACGAAATAGACCGCGATGGTGGTGACGGCCAGAAAGAACAGCATCGGCGTCCATGGCGGCGCCACGCCATATTTGCGGGCAAGTCCGCCATTAAAGGCAATGGTGGCGCCAAGGAAAACGGCAAAGGCGGTAACCACCGGAAGCCGCGCGTCGCTGAAGACGGGAATGCTGAATTCGATCGCCGAATAGGCCATGCCCAGGACATAACCTGACGCCAGCCAGCGCGCCGGCGCGCGGCCGGCATCGTGGAACGAGACAGCCATGAAGGATGCCGCCAGCAGGCCGGCGACCGCCAGGTTGATCAACAGGATGAAGTTGGCGCCGCTCATGGATTCTCAAACCCCTGCCGACAGCTAAACATCGCCGGGCGAAAAAGACGTTAACGCCGAGCGCGGATGCGGCGGTCAGCTGGCCCTGAGCGGCTCCGGCACGAACACCGTCTCCGGCCGCTCGTAGGAGACGCGCACGCCGTCGCGGCCATTTTTCTTGGCCTTGTAAAGCGCCTCGTCGGCCCGGCGCAACAAGGGCTCCAGCGTCTCGTCGCCGCTGCGGGCCGCCACGCCGAAGCTGGCGGTGACCTTCGTGCCGGCGGGAAGCCCGTCGACGCCGCCGGCCGAATAGAGTGTGCGCACCGCCTCGGCGAACAGCCGGGCGGCGGCGAGATCGGTCAGCGGCAGGAGCACGGCGAATTCCTCGCCGCCGATGCGCCCCGCGGCACCTCGTGCTCCCGTGGCCGAGAGCAGCTTGGCGGCAAAGTCCGCAATCGCGCGGTCACCGGCGGCATGCCCGTGCACGTCGTTGAGGGCCTTGAAATGGTCGAGGTCGGCCAGCACCAGCGCCACCGGGAATTTGGCCATGGCGCAATGCTGCAGCAGCATGGCGGCGCGCTCCTCGAAACCTCGGCGGTTGAGCAGCCCCGAAAGCGGGTCGGTATGGGTTTCCGTCTTCAGCGCCTTCATCACGTCGAGCGCGGCCGCGGTGAAGAGGCAAAGCGCGATCAGCAGCGACAGCAGTGCGTGCGACAACAACGCCGTCGTCCAGTAGGACGAGCCGTAGAAGCCGTCATAGCTGGCGAAGGGCCCGTGCGCGATGACCACCACCAGGGTGCGCACGAAGAAATTGACGCTGGACAGCAGCGACAGCACGAACAGGATCTTTTCTGTCGGGCCATTGTTGCGCACCGGGCGCAATTCGGCGGCGACGAGCAGGCTGAGGCCGCCGAAACCGAAATTCATCGCCAGGATGCGCCAGGTGAGATCCGGGGTGACGAAGAGAAACCACGCGAACGCCGCAAGGCCGCCGCCCGCCAGCACGGCGATTCCCACGCCGGGCACCTTCCTGCCGTAGCGGGCGATGATGGCGCCCGACAGGCAGCAGGCGGCGATGGTGAAGCAGATGTTCGACACCAGCTTGGTCAGCACCACGCCGATCGGCAAGGTGAAATACTGGAACAGGAAGCCGGGCGCCGAGGCGCAGTAGCTGAGCGCCAGCACCGCCAGATAGGGACGATGGCGCTGGTAGAACCACAGCACGAGAAACGCCGCGCCGAGCGCCAGCGCGATCGTCGGATTGAGCAACGCTATGAACAGGCCAGTGTCCAAAGGACCGTGACTTCTCTCGCTTGACGTCACGGAAGACCTTAGGGGGCAAGCCCAAACAAGCCGTTAAGCCAGGGTGTTGGCGCGATATGTCGGCGGGGAACCCGCTGCTGTCGGCAGCGTTCCTCAATTCACAATCCAGGAGCAGGCCATGGCCGACACGATCACATTGACCGACCACGATGCAATCCGTTCATGGGCTGCCGGGCGCGCCGGCTTTCCGGCAATCGTCGACATATCGCCCGAGGCTGGGACGCAGCCCATGCTGAGGCTGGTCTTCGGCCAGAACGCCTATCAGGACCAGGACCAGCCGGAACGGCCCGTCAATGCCGGCGGCTATGAGCTTGTCGAATGGGACGAATGGTTCAAGCTCTTCGAAGAGCAGCAGCTGGCGCTCGTGGTCGCGGCGGACGAACCTGGTCGCCGCGAGGAATTCCACGAGCTCATACGGCGTGACGGCAAGGCCTGACCCGGGCCGCGCCAGGCTCGGGTCAATGCCGAGCCTGGCTTATTTCCAGTCGCGGATGTCGACGAAGTGGCCGGCGATCGCCGCCGCCGCCGCCATCGCCGGCGACACCAGATGGGTGCGGCCCTTGAAGCCTTGCCGGCCCTCGAAATTGCGGTTCGAGGTCGAGGCGCAGCGTTCATGCGGCTTCAGCCGGTCGTCGTTCATGGCCAGGCACATCGAGCAGCCCGGCTCGCGCCAGTCGAAACCGGCGGCGAGAAAGATCTTGTCCAGCCCCTCGGCTTCCGCTTGCTCCTTCACCAGGCCGGAGCCCGGCACGATCATGGCATCGACATGCGGGCTGACCGTCTTGCCTTCGACCACCTTGGCGACGGCGCGCAGATCCTCGATGCGGCCATTGGTGCAGGAGCCGATGAAGACGCGGTCGAGCGTGATGTCGGTGATCTTGGTCCCCGGCGTCAGGCCCATATAGTCGAGCGCGCGCAGCTTGGAGGTGCGCTTGTTCTCGTCGGTGATGTCATCCGGGTTAGGCACGATGCCTTGCACTGAGACGACGTCCTCGGGCGAAGAGCCCCAGGAGACGATCGGCGGCAGTTTCGCCGCGTCGAGCACGATCACCTTGTCGAAATGCGCGCCTTCGTCGGTCCGCAGCGTCTTCCAGTATTCGAGCGCCGCGTCCCAGGCAGCGCCCTTGGGCGCGCGCGGCTTGTCCTTGACATAGGCGAAGGTGGTCTCGTCCGCCGCGATCAGGCCGGCGCGCGCGCCGCCTTCGATCGACATGTTGCAGATCGTCATGCGGCCTTCCATCGACAGCGCACGGATCGCCTCGCCGGCATATTCGATGACATAGCCGGTGCCGCCGGCGGTGCCGATCTCGCCGATGATGGCGAGGATGATGTCCTTGGCGGTGACGCCTTCCGGCAGCACGCCATCGACGCGGACCAGCATGTTCTTGGCCTTGCGCTGGATCAGCGTCTGCGTCGCCAGCACATGCTCGACTTCCGACGTGCCGATGCCATGCGCCAGCGCGCCGAAAGCACCATGGGTGGAGGTGTGGCTGTCGCCGCAGACGATGGTCATGCCCGGCAGCGTAAAGCCCTGCTCAGGTCCGATGATGTGGACGATGCCCTGGCGGATATCGTTCTCGGAATAATACTCGACGCCGAAATCCCTGGCGTTCTTGGCCAGCGCCTCGACCTGGATGCGGCTTTCCTCGTTCTTGATGCCGAACTTGCGCTCGGGCGAGGTCGAGACATTGTGATCGACAACGGCCAGCGTCTTTTCCGGGTGACGGACTTTTCTGCCGCTCATGCGCAGGCCCTCAAAGGCCTGCGGGCTGGTCACTTCATGAACGAGGTGGCGGTCGATATAGAGCAGGCAGGTGCCGTCGTCCTGGCGGTCGACGACATGGTCGTCGAAAATCTTGTCGTAGAGGGTGCGCGGTGCGCTCATGTGCGTAAATCCGTCGATATGAGAATGGGAAAGAACTGATGCCGCAAGCCTGCAGCTGGCCGTCAGGGATCAGCGAAGTCGGCTGGTCAGGGCGCCGGACATGCGCGCGGAGAAGCGCGACGGCAGGCGTTTTCTGTCCTGCAGCACGAATCCCTTGTAGGCCGGATCGCCAAAAAGCTCTTCCATGGCCGGGTAGATAGCAATGTTTTGGGTTTTCGGCAATTGCGGCGTGTCGCCAGCGCTCAGATCACCTCGAACACAAAGGTCCTCACCAGCGCGTCCGGCTCGGCGATCGCATAGCAGCGAAACCACGGGCTTGCCTCAACCGTCCGCCACTTTCCTCCCTGCTCCAATTCATCGAACACCACCTGGAACCCGCCGCTCTCGAAAACCTGGTCGCGCACGGTGAAGATGGCGTGGCCGCCCTTCTTCGTGATGCGCACCAGCTCGTGCAGGCCAGACGCCGGCGCGTGGCTGATGGTGAACACACCGGCGGAGAAGAAGGCGCGAAAATGGCCGTCCGGCCACGGCAGCGGGCCGCCAAGCATCGCCTGCTTCAGCTCGCTGTAGGCATTGCGACTGCCGGCGATCTTGAGCATGTCGTCCGAGAGATCCAGCCCGGCAATGTCACTGTAACCGAGCGCTTTCAAGGAAGGTCCCGACAGGCCGGTGCCGCAGCCGGCGTCGAGCAGCGGCCCCTCGCCCGCCGGCACGTGGCGCGCCACCCAGGCGGTGATCAGGAACGGCAGGAGATAACCGAGCGAGGCGGTCTCGCTGTCATAGGTCGCGGCCCATGCGGCATAGGCCTGCGCCAGCGTTTCGGGCGTATCGGCCGTGTAGACCGAATCCAGCGCCGCGTTGGCCTTGTCTATGTTCATGGGGCATGCTCCTCCTCCGGTAAGCGCCCGAGCCTAACGCTGTCCTGGCCGAAAAACTATTCCTCGTGCTGGCGGCGCAAACGCCGCTCCAGCGCCCTGAGCGACAGCGACAGGCCGACGGTGAGGATGAGATAGATATAGGCTGTTATCGAATAGGTCTCGAAGAAGCGGAACGAGCCGGCCGCATACACCTTGCCCATCTGCGTGATGTCGGCGACGCCGAGCACCGAGACCAGCGAGGAATCCTTGACCAGGGCGACGAAATCATTGCCGAGCGGCGGCAGGATGGTGCGGATCGCCTGCGGGAACACGACCAGCCGGAAGCGCTGCGCGCGGCTCAGCCCCAAGGCCTTGGCCGCCTCGATCTGGCCTTTCTCGACCGACTGGATGCCGGCCCGGAAAACCTCCGAGATGAAGGCCGAATAGCCGATTGTCAGCGCCATGATGGCGCGCCACAGCAACGACACGTCGCGCACCAGCAGCTCGCCGAGAATGCCGGCGCTCTGCAACGGCGCGGTCAGCGCGTTCCAGGCCGCGACGAAGGCCGGCGCGCCGGCAAACGCAATCCAGAACAGCAGCACTAGGATCGGCACGCCACGGATGATCTCGACATAGAAGCGCGCGATCTGCCGCAGCCAGGTCGAACCCGACAGGCCCATGAGCGCAATGCCGAGGCCGATGATCGACGCCATGGCGAAAGCAACCACGGTGACGAAGACGGTGATGCCGATGCCCTTTGCGACAGTGGCGAAGACCTGCGCGTAGAGATCGCTGGCCGCGATGGCGAGTGCGGCCGCCAACGCAAGGACGCCGGCAACGGCGAGCCACCAGGGAAAGTCGGGTTTGGAGATGGAGGGGGCTGCCATCAGGTGGCGTAAGAACTGAGAGAGGGACGCGGGCGCAGCCTCAGCGCAACTCCCTGCCCCTCAGACGACTCCTTCAACAAGATTGGCTCACTGCCCCATCTTGTAATCAAGGAACCATTTCTTGTTGAGCGCATCGAGCGTGCCATCCGCCTTGAGCGCCGCGATCGCCGCGTTGACCGGCTTCACCAGGTCCGAGCCCTTGGGGAAGATGAAGCCGAAATCTTCGGTGCCGAGCGGGCCGCCGATCAGCTTCAGCTTGCCCTCCGAGGCATCGACATAGCCCTTGCCCGCGGTGCCGTCGGTCAGCACGACATCGACATCGCCGGATTTCAGCGCCTGCACCGTGGCGCCAAATGTTTCGAACAGTTTGATGCGCGGGTTCTGCTCATTGCCGTCCAGCACGCTGTAGACGGCGGTATAGAATGGCGTGGTGCCCGCCTGCGCGCCGACCAGCCCGTCCTTGAAGGCGCCGAAGGTCTTGGCATCGGTGAAGCGGCTTTCATCGCCGCGCACCAGCATGAACTGTTCCGAGCGCATATAGGGGTCGGAGAAATCCACCTTCTGCTTGCGGTCGTCCTTGATGGTGATTCCGGTCATGCCGATGTTGTACTGGTTATCCGAAACCGCCTGGATCATCGCGTCCCAGGAGGTGTTCTGGTACTCGACCTTGAAATTGAGCCGCTTGGCGATCTCGTTCATCGCGTCATATTCCCAGCCGATCTGTTTGCCGGTCTTGGCATCGATGAATTGCAGCGGCGGATAGGCATTCTCCGTCACCACCACCACCTTTTTGCCGCCGAGATCGGGCAGCGCCTGCGCGAAGGCGGCAATGGGCGCCAGGACGAGAGCCAGCAGGCCGGCCAGCAGCAATTTTGATTTGGTCATGACAACACTCCCGGAAATTGAAAGCGCCCGGATATCGACCGGGCTTGCAAGAAAATCCGGCGCCGACTTTAGCTTTCCGCAAGCGCCATGCAAGACGGCACGCTGCGTTGGGATAGCCCAAAACGGATTTGAATGCCTTCAATCCGGAGATTTCCGGAACGATCCGTGCCACGGCAATGGACGGCTGCGTTGGCGGCTAGGATTTTCCCGTGTCGGGGACCGACGCGTCCGTCGACCGGTCGTCGGCCACAGCGCTACGCAGGCCCGCGACAAGATGGGTGAGTGTGCCGTGCAGGGCCTTCGCTTCGCCTGGTCCGAGCGGGACGCTGCAGGCAAGTGCGGCCGAGACATCCTTCATGCGGGCGCGCAGGGCCTGGCCCTTGGCTGTCGGCTCGACCAGCACCCGGCGCTCGTCCGCGGCATCGCGCCGGCGGGTGACCAGGCCGCCCGCCTCCATCCGCTTGAGCAGCGGCGTCAGCGTCGCTGAATCCAGGCCCAGCGCTTCGCCAAGGTCACCCACCGTGCTCGGCGCACGTTCCCACAGCGCCAGCATCGCCAGGTATTGCGGATAGGTCAGGCCGAGCGGATCGAGCAATGGCCGGTAAAGCTTGGTCATCAGCCCGCTCGCCGAATAGAGCGCGAAGCAGAGCTGCTGATCGAGCCGTGGCACCGGGATCGCCCCGGCGGCCTCCGCCGGGGCCTCGCTGTCTTTCGTTTCGACCTTTGTCGTCATGCCGCCTTTACCGAAAGCGCCACCTCGACATTGCCCCTGATGGCGTTCGAATAGGGGCAAACCTGATGCGCCGCCGATACAAGCGCTTCCGCCGCCGTCTGATCAAGGCCTTTTGTCTCCGCCGCGAGCGCAACGCCGAGCCTGAAGCCCTCGCCGTTGGGAAGCAGGCTGACAGTGGCGGTTACCGCGGCATCTTCGAGCGGCAGTTTCTGCTTGCGCGCGACGAAGCGGATGGCGCTTTCGAAGCAGGCGGCATAGCCGATGGCGAAAAGCTGTTCGGGATTGGTGGCGCCGCCCGGCCCGCCGAGCTCCTTGGGCATCGCCAGGTCGACCTTGAGCAGGCCGTCTCTGGTCTCGCCATGGCCGGCGCGACCGCCGGTCACGTGGGCCTGTGTGGTGTAGAGTGCCATGTCGTAGTCTCCAATCATATTGTGCACGATTATCTAGTACACTATGTAATTGGAGGTCAACCACCGTTCCCATTCCCGGAACTGAAAGCGTTCACAGTCTGGTGAAACGAAAAAAGGCGGCCAAAGCCGCCTTTTTCAAAATCCTTCGTCGAACCTTATTCGGCGGGGGTCGCTTCAGCGGCCTTGGCTGCTTCGGCCTCGGCGGCCGCCTTCTTCTCTGCGGCTTCCTTGGCGGCCGTCTCGGCGGCCAGCGCCTGGGCGGCGGCGACCTTCTCGGCCTCGATGCGGGCCTTCTCGGCGTTCAGCGCATCACGCTCCTCATCGTTGAGCTTGCGGGCGCGCACGCCGGTGTTTTCCGAGATACGAGCCGACTTGCCGCGACGATCGCGCAGGTAATAGAGCTTGGCGCGGCGCACCTTGCCGCGGCGCACGATCTCGACGCCTTCGACCATCGGCGAGTAGACCGGGAACACGCGCTCGACGCCTTCGCCGTAGGAGATCTTGCGGACGGTGAAATTTTCCTGGAAGCCGGAACCGGCGCGGGCGATGACGACGCCCTCATAGGCCTGGACGCGGGTGCGGGTGCCTTCGGTCACGCGGACCTGGACGCGCACGGTGTCGCCGGGCTGGAATTCGGGAAGCTTGCGCTTGGCTTCGATCTTGGCGGCCTGTTCGGCCTCGAGCTGACGGATGAGATCCATCTAGAAATCCACTTCTTGTTCTTCCGACAGTCAGAGCGCCCTACGCTCGCCTTGCAGTTCCATTCGACCGCTCGGCTATGTCCTTTGTCTCCAAGACATTTGTCTTCAAAACATCGGGCAGGGGCGACTTCACCGTCATTGTTGACGGGTCCGGCAGATTGTTCTTGCCGGTACGGGCGGGCACATACAGCTATTTCGGTGCTTTGTCACGCCTTGCCCATGCATTTTTTGCCGGCATGGCTCCCGGCATGGCACCATCTTAATCCTGCCGTGCCGGGTTGCGCAGGTCCGGCAAGCTCCCTAAGGCAGAAATAGCACACATCCTTACGGCGGCCCTCCATGTCTGTCTTCCACGCCATCCTGCTCTTCCTGGCGGGCTTTCTGTCAGGCGCCGCCAACGCGGTCGCCGGCGGCGGCACCTTCATCACCTTCGGCGCCATGACATTGGTCGGCGTGCCGCCGATCCTCGCCAACGCCACCTCCTCGGTGACGCAATTTCCCGGCTACATCACCTCGACGCTCGCCTACTGGGACGATATCAGGCACTTCTGGCGCGGCGCGCTGCTGCTCTGCCTGATCTCGGCCGGCGGCGCGCTGGCCGGCGCGCTGATCCTGCTGGCGCTCGACAATTCATCCTTTCGCGCCTTGGTGCCGTGGCTGCTTTTGGGCGCGACGGCGCTGTTTGCCGCCGGACCCTGGCTGAAGCCGGCGCCGAAACCTGGACATGAAGCGGCCGTGGGTTCTCTCGCCGGTTCGCTGGCCCAATTCGTCACCGCCATCTATGGCGGCTTCTTCGGCGCCGGCATGGGCGTGATGATGCTGGCCACCCTCGGCCTGACCCAAGCCGGCGATTACCACCGGCTGAATGCCTTGAAGAACATGCTCGCGGTGGTCATCGCCGCTGTCGCCATCGTCGTCTTCGTCTCGGGCGGCGTCGTCGCCTGGCCGCAGGCGATCATCATGATCCCGGCCGGCGCGCTGGGCGGCTATGCCGGCGTCTGGATCGCCAAGCGCGTGCCGCAGAAAATGGTGCGCGGCTTCGTGGTCGCCGTCGGCCTGTTTCTCGCCTTCTACTATTTCACCAAAGGCTGAGCGCCCAGAAGATCGGGCCGCCTCTCCTTCGTCAGCCGCTCTGACTGCTCACGCCGCCAGGCGGCGATCTTCTTGTGATTACCCGAGATCAGCACTTCGGGAATCTCCCTGCCCTCGAATTCCTGCGGCCGCGTGTAATGCGGATGTTCGAGCAGGCCGTTCTCGAAACTCTCTTCCTCACCGGACACGGCATTGCCCATCACGCCGGGCAACAGCCGCACCACGGCGTCGAGCAGCACGAGTGCCGCCGGCTCGCCGCCCGACAGGATGAAATCGCCGATCGAGACTTCCTCCAGGCCGCGCGCGTCGATCACCCGCTGGTCGACACCTTCGAAGCGGCCACACAGGATGACGGCGCCCGGCCCGGCGGCGAGCTCGCGCACGCGCGCCTGCGTCAGCGGTTTGCCGCGCGGGCTCATCAAGAGCCGCGGCCGCAAATCACCGGGAGGCGAAGCATGGTCGACCGCCTTGGCCAGCACATCGGCGCGCATCACCATGCCGGCGCCGCCGCCGGCCGGCGTGTCGTCGACGGTGCGATGCTTGTCGATGGCGAAATCGCGGATCTGGATCGCATCAAGCGACCATGTGCCGGCCTCCAGCGCCCGTCCGGCCAGCGACACGCCGAGCGCGCCGGGAAACATCTCGGGATAGAGCGTCAGCACCGACGCGGCAAAACTCACCGGTTGCCCCCGGCGTCGCGCGGTCCGCGCGGCCTGCCCTTGGGGTCGAAATCGTCCTCGCGCGGCGCCTCACCATCCTCGTCCTCGACCAGACCGGCCGCCACCGGGTCGACGCGGACAAAACCCTCGGCGATCGACACGGCAGGCACGGCGACCTGCGTGAACGGGATAAGCACACCCTTGCGCCCGGCGAGCGTCACATCGAGAATGTCGCCGCCGCCGAAATTGTGCACCGCGACGACCTTCCCGATGGCGGCACCGGTATCATCCCGGATTTCCAGCCCGATCAGGTCGGCATGGTAGAATTCGTCCTCCTCGCCATCATCGGGCAACATCGAGCGGTCGACGAACAGCTCCGTACCGGCAAGCGCTTCGGCCGCGTTGCGGTCGTTGACGCCCTTGAACCGCACCACGACAACGGTGTTGGCAGGCCTTATGTCGGTGATCTGGAAGGCACGGCCGTCCCTGGCGTAGAGCGGCCCGTAGTCGGCCAGCGCCATTGGATCGCCGGTGAAGGTTTTCACCCTGAGCTCGCCCTTGATGCCGTGCGCGGCTCCGATCACGGCCATTTGGACGGGGTTTTGGGGTTTGCTCATGGGCGAAAAATCCTTTGCCCCTGCTCTAGCGCCGCCTCGCCGTCATTTCAATGACGGCCTCTTCACCGCTTCCTAACCCGAATACCCGAAAATGCCGCCATGCAGGAATTCCTCATACCGGCAAAACCCGATCTCCAGGCGGCGCGTGAAAGCTGGCTGAAGATGCTGGCGCGCGAACGCCGGCTGTCGCCGCAAACCGTCGAGGCGTATGAGCGCGATTCACGCCAGTTCCTGCACTTCCTTACCGGCCATATCGGCGGACCGCCCGGCATTTCTGATATCTCGGACCTGCGCCCGGCCGATCTGCGCGGCTTCCTCGCCGCTCGCCGCAATGCCGGTGCCGGCGCACGCACGCTTGGCCGCGGATTGGCCGGCATCCGTTCGCTGCTGCGGTTCCTCGAACGACGAGGCCTGGCCAATGCGGCGGGTGCGGCTGCCTTGCGCGCGCCGCGCCAGCCCAAATCGCTGCCCAAGCCGCTGACGGCGAGCGATGCCAGGCACGTGGTCTCCGTCGAGGGTCAGCTGGCCGAAGAGCCCTGGATCGCTGCCCGCAACGCCGCCGTGCTGACGCTGCTCTACGGCTCGGGCCTGCGCATTTCGGAAGCGCTTGGGCTGGCCGGGGCCGATCTGGCATCGGAGGCCGACACCGTGCTGCGCGTCACCGGCAAAGGCGGCAAGACGCGGCTGGTGCCGGTGCTGCCGGTGGCGCTCAGGGCAATCGCCGAATACCGCAGGCTCTGTCCCTATCATCTCGATCCCAAGGGCTTGCTGTTTCGCGGCGCGCGCGGCGGCCCGCTCAACCCGGCCATCATCCAGCGCGACATGGCGAAACTGCGCGCGGCGCTCAACCTGCCTGACACCGCGACGCCGCATGCCTTGCGCCATTCCTTCGCCACCCATTTGCTCGGCCGTGGCGGCGATCTGCGCACCATCCAGGAACTCTTGGGCCACGCCAGCCTGTCGACGACGCAGATCTACACCGGTGTCGACACCGCAAGACTGCTGGAAATCTACGAATCGGCCCACCCCAGGGCCTGAACCCTTCAATTTTGCCGTCCCGATTAACGGTTTTGCCGCTTTTCGGTCCTAGGAATGGGATCATGAAACGCGTCATCGCCATCGCCGACCGTGCAGCTTCCGTCTCGCTGAAACTGCTTGTCGCGCTCAACGTGCTGTTTTTCCTGTCCTTCCTTGCCGTGCTGCTGTTCGCCGCCGGCAGGGCGCACGCGGAAGTCCCGACCTGTACCGGCGCCGACATGCTGTCGGCCTTGCAGAAGGGTAGCCCTGCCACCTACGACAAGATCGAGGCGGAGGCAGCGGCCACGCTCAATGGCAAGGGCCTGCTGTGGAAGCTGGAAAAATCAGGCGAACAGCCATCCTACCTGTTCGGCACCATGCACATGACCGATCCGCGCGTGACCACGCTGCCGGCCTATGCGCAGAAGGCCTTTGACGCCGCCGGCACCCTCATCATCGAGACCACCGACGTGCTCGACAAGCAGAAGATGATGGCGGCGATGCTGAAGGAGCCGGACCTGATGATGTTCACCGACTCCACGACGCTGTCGTCATTGCTGTCGCCGGACGAAGCGGCGGCCATGAACGCCGCGCTCGACGCGCGCGGCATCCCGCCGGCAACGGTCGCCAAGATGAAGCCATGGATGCTGTCGGCCATGATGGCGCTTCCAGCCTGCGAACTCGCCCGCCAGGCCGGCGGAGCGCCGGTGCTCGACGTCAAGCTGGCGGAGAGCGCCAAGGCGGCCGGCAAGCCGGTGGAAGGATTGGAAACGGCCGAGAGCCAGCTCCGCGCCATGGCCTCGCTGCCGCTCGCCTTCCACATGAAGGGCTTGGTCGACACGCTGAAGCTGGGCGACAAGGTCAACGACATCAACGAGACCATGATCGTGCTCTACCAGCGTGGCGACACCGGCATGTTCTGGCCGCTGTTCCGCGCCGCCATGCCCGACGAGCAGGACGATCCCGCGGGTTATGCCGCCTTCGAGGAGACCATGATCACCAGCCGCAACAAGGTGATGGTCGACCATGCCGGGCCGATCCTGGCCAAGGGCAACGCCTTCATGGCGGTCGGCGCGCTGCATCTTCCCGGTCCAGAGGGACTGGTCGAGGATTTCCGCAAAGCCGGCTATACTGTCACCGCCGTCAATTGAGTCGGATGGCAGCGGAGGCCCGCAAACGCCGCGTTTCCGGCGTTTTCCTCCGCTAGCGTGAAACCCAATCAACGGTTGCGCGTTGATGGATGTTGATTGACCATTTTCATTTTCCCGGAGGACACGTTTATGGCGAACACACCAAATCCAAACGATCCGTACAATTCGTCCACCAATGCCCCTCGGCCGAGCGGCGGTGGCGGCAGCCCTTGGCTGATTGCGCTGGTCGTCGTTATTCTGGCGATAGTCGCGTATTACGTTTTCGGAAGAAGTGGCCAGCACCCGGCACCCGCCGAGCCGCCAGCGGCCAGCACACCGGCCCCGGCGCCCGCGCCGGCTGAACCGATGAAGCCCGCCGAACCGGCCAAGCCAGCCGAACCGGCTCCCGCCCCTGCACCAGCCCCGGCTCCCGCGCCTGCACCAGCGCCTGCCCCAGCGCCTGCGCCTGCGCCGGCCCAGTAAGCGGCCCGATATCAAAGACGAACGGCCCGCTGAAAGGCGGGCCGTTTTTGTTTGGTGATGACCGTTGGGAGCCTTGGCGCCAAGCCACCCGCGCGTCGTCATCCTCGGGCTTGACCCGAGGATCCATGCCGCAACCTCGGCCGAGGAATGCAGCGGAGCAGAATTCCGCACCGCGGGAGCGCTCTAAAATCATGGCATGGATCCCTTGGGCTGCGGAGCAGCTCCAGGGGTCCACGCCGCGTCGCTTCGCTCCTTGCTCCGCCATAGGACGACGAAGCGTTGGGCACCCTCAGATATGGATCGGCTTGAAGAAGGTGGCCAGCGCCGCTTCCTTCACCGCTTCCGACATCGTCGGATGCGCGTGGCAGGTGCGCGCCAGGTCTTCCGACGAGCCGCCGAACTCCATCAGCACCGCCGCCTCGTGGATCATCTCGCCGGCGCCGAAGCCGACGATATGGACGCCGAGCACGCGGTCGCTCTGCTTGTCGGCCAGGATCTTCACGAAACCCTCGGTGTGCAGCATGGCGCGCGCGCGGCCATTGGCGGTGAAGGGGAATTTGCCGACCTTGTAGTCGATGCCGGCCTTCTTCAGCTCTTCCTCGGTCTTGCCGACCGACGCGATCTCCGGACTGGTGTAGACGACGCTCGGAATGACGTCATAGTTCACATGGCCGGCCTGGCCGGAGATGGTCTCGGCCACCGCCACGCCCTCGTCCTCGGCCTTGTGCGCCAGCATCGGCCCGGCGATGACGTCGCCGATGGCGTAGATGCCGGGAACATTGGTCCTGAGATGCCCGTCGGTCTTGACCCGGCCGCGCTCGTCGACCTCGACGCCGGCTTCCTTCAGTCCGAGACTGTCCGAAAAGGCGCGGCGTCCGGTCGAGATCAGCACGGCATCGGCCTCAATGGTTTCGGCGGCACCCCCCTTGACCGGCTCGAAGGTGACGGCCGCGCCTTTCTTGGCCTTGGCGATGCCGGTGACCTTGGCGCCGAGCTTGAACTCGAAGCCTTGCTTGGAGAGCAGCCTCTGGAACTGTTTGGACACCTCGCCATCCATGCCGCCCAAAATGGTGTCGAGGAACTCGACCACGGTGACCTTGGCGCCGAGCCGCGCCCACACCGAGCCGAGCTCGAGCCCGATGACACCGCCGCCGACCACCACCAGATGGCCAGGCACCTTCTCCAGCGACAGCGCGCCGGTCGACGACACGATCACCTTCTCGTCGAAATCGACCTTAACGCCGGGAATGCCGGCGACATCGGAGCCGGAGGCGATGACGATGTTCTTGGTCTCGATCTCCTCGACCTTGCCGTCCTCGCCGGTCACCGAGACCTTGCCGGCGGCGACCACCTTGCCGGTGCCGCGGAAGGCATCGATCTTGTTCTTCTTGAACAGGAAGGCGACGCCGTTGACGTTGGACGACACCGTCGCGTCTTTGTGCGCCATCATTTTCTTCAGGTTCAGCTTGGGTGCCGGAATCTCGACACCGAGCGTGTCGAAGGAATGGCCGGCCTCGGCGAACATCTCGGAGGCATGAAGCAGCGCCTTGGACGGGATGCAGCCGATGTTGAGGCAGGTACCGCCGAAGGTCGCGTTCTTCTCGACCACCGCGACCTTCAGCCCAAGCTGTGCCGCCTTGATGGCGCAGACATAGCCGCCCGGTCCCGAGCCGATGATAACCACGTCATAAGCCATGTTTGTTTCCCTTTTGCTTGGGGCTCAGCGGCCGCCGCTGACATTCAGGATCGCGCCCGTCGTATAGGACGCGGCATCGGATAAAAGATAGAGGACCGCACCGGCGACTTCGTCCGCCGTTCCTGCCCTTTTCATCGGCAGCAGATCGCGGAACCGTTCTATCCGGTCCGGCTGGCCGCCGGAGGCGTGGATGTCGGTGTCGATGATGCCCGGCCGCACCGCATTGACGCGAATGCCCTCCAGCGCCACCTCGCGGGCAAGCCCGATGGTGAAGGTGTCGATGGCGCCCTTGGAGGCGGCATAGTCGACATATTCGCCCGGCGAGCCCAGCGTCGCCGCCGCCGACGAGATGTTGACGATCGCGCCGCCCGACCCGCCATGCCGCGTCGACATGCGCTTGACGGCCTCGCGGGCGCACAGGAACGAGCCCACCACATTGATGCGCATCATGCGTTCCAGCCGCGACACATCCATCTCGTCGACGCGCGCCTTGACATCGACAATTCCGGCATTGTTGACGAAGGCGTCGAGCCGGCCAAAGGCGTGGTCGACAGCGCCGAACATGGCCACGATATCGGTTTCCTTGCCGACATCGCCCCTGACGGCAACAGCTTCGCCGCCGCCGGCCTTGATCTCGGCAACCAGCGCATCTGCCGCAGCTTTGCTGGAGGCGTAATTGACCGCGACGCGATAGCCAGCCTTGGCTCCCAGCCGGCAGATGGCGGCGCCGATGCCACGGCTGCCGCCGGTGACCAGCAGCACTCTTTGCGCAGCGCTCATTCCTGGCATCCCTTCATCGCGAACACATCCGACGGCACTTTCGAAAAACCGCTGCCGCCATAGGCCCGGGATTGCCGCAACGCCGGCCCGAGATCGGGCAGGATCAGCGTCTTCGGCGCCTCGACGCCCTCGGCCGGCAAAAGCCCGACAGTGCCGTTGCCGTCGGACATGTAGATGACGCCGTTCCACAGCGTGCAGGCGGCAAGCTCCTCGCCGGTGACATCGCCTTCCGGACATTTGTACATCAGCGCGCCGTTAGGCCGCGATACGTCCTGGGTCCACATGACGATGCCGTTCAGCACGACATTGTTGTCGAGGACCAAGCGAAACCTGTTGGTGACGGTGGCCGACGTGCGTGTTGGGGTGAAGTCGATCTCCGCGCCGCTCTGGCTGTCGCCGTAAACGGCAAGCTCGGTTGGACAGGCGGCATGGGCATTTGCAACAGCCGCGAGAATGCCGGCCACCAGCACGACCGGTCTGGCGAGCCCAGGCAAAAGGGCCATCATTGGCCAGCCCTGCCGCAACCCGCCATCCGACCGCCTCAGAGATCGAGCACCAGCCGCTCGGGATCCTCCAGGCTTTCCTTGACGCGCACCAGGAAGGTTACGGCTTCCTTGCCGTCGACGATGCGGTGATCGTAGCTGAGCGCCAGGTACATCATCGGTCGGATCACGATCTGGCCGCCGACCACGACCGGGCGCTCCTGGATCTTGTGCATGCCGAGAATGCCCGACTGCGGCGCGTTGAGGATCGGCGTCGACATCAGCGATCCGTAGACACCGCCATTGGAGATGGTGAAGGTGCCGCCCTGCATATCCGCCACCGACAGCTTGCCATCACGTGCGGCAATGCCCAGCCGGCCGATATCCTTCTCGATCTCGGCGATGGACATCTGGTCGGCATCGCGCACGACCGGAACCACGAGACCCTTTTCGGTGCCGACCGCGACACCGATATGGGCATAGTTCTTGAAGATGATGTCGGTGCCGTCGATCTCGGCATTGACCGAGGGGATTTCCTTCAGCGCGTGGGTGACGGCCTTGGTGAAGAAGCCCATGAAGCCGAGCTTCACGCCGTGCTTCTTCTCGAAAACGTCCTTGTACTTGGTCCTGAGCGCCATCACCGCCGACATGTCGACTTCGTTGAAGGTGGTCAGCATGGCTGCGGTCGACTGCGCTTCCTTCAGGCGGCGCGCGATGGTCTGGCGCAGCTTGGTCATGCGCACGCGCTCTTCACGCGAAGCATCGTCGCCCGACGACGGCGCCCGGACCGCAACCGGGGCCGGCGCCGCTTTTGGCGTTTCGGCCGGCTGCGACGGCGCGCCCTTGGAGATGGCGTCGAGCACATCGCCCTTCAGCACCTGACCGCGCTTGCCCGAGCCGGAAAGCTGGTCGACCGACAGATTGTTCTCGGCGATCAGCTTTGCCGCCGCCGGCGCCGGCGGCATGGTGCGCGGCTCGACCGGTCCGGCATCGCCGGCAACCTTGGCGGTCTCGGCCGCCGCCTGCTTGGTGGTGGATGCCGCGTCGGGGCTGGACGCCTGCGCGACGGCTTGCGGCTTGGTCGCGGGAGCAGCCGCGCCACCGGCCGAAATCGACCCGAGCAGGGCGCCGACGCCGACCGTCTCACCCTCTTTTACAGAGATTTCGCCGAGCGTGCCGGCGGCGGCGGCGGGCACCTCCACAGTCACCTTGTCGGTCTCGAGCTCGACCAGCGGCTCGTCGGCGGCAATGGCATCGCCGACCTTCTTGAACCATTTGCCGACGGTCGCTTCGGTGACGGATTCGCCAAGGGTGGGAACGCGGATTTCGGTAGCCATTGTGCCTGTCCGTTCTTTCGCTTCAGTTCTATTCGCCCAATTCTGCTTATTCGCCGAGCGCGTCTTCGAGTAACGCGGCGAGCTGGGCAAGGTGCTTCGACATCAGGCCGGTCGCCGGCGACGCGGCCGCCGGACGGCCGGTGTAGCGCACCCGCTGATGCTTGGCGTCGATATGTGCCAGCACCCATTCCAGATACGGGTCGATGAATGACCAGGCGCCCATGTTCTTGGGTTCCTCCTGGCACCACACCATCTCCGCATTGCGGAAGCGTGACAGCTCCGTGATCAGCGCCTTGGCCGGGAACGGGTAGAGCTGTTCGACGCGCAGCAGGTAGATGTCGTTGATGCCGCGCTTCTCGCGCTCCTCATAGAGGTCGTAGTAGACCTTGCCCGAGCACAGCACGACGCGGCGGATCTTGGAATCCTTGGTCAGCTTGATCGCCTGGTTGGGCAACAGCTGGGCATCGTCCCACAACAGCCGGTGAAACGAGCTTTCGCCCGAGATTTCCGGCAGCGTCGACACCGCCCGCTTGTGGCGCAGCAGCGACTTCGGCGTCATCAGGATCAGCGGCTTGCGGAAGTCGCGCTTCAGCTGCCGGCGCAAGATGTGGAAATAGTTAGCCGGCGTCGTGCAGTTGGCGACCTGCATATTGTCTTCGGCGCAAAGCTGCAGGAAGCGCTCCAGCCGGGCCGAAGAATGTTCCGGGCCCTGGCCCTCATAGCCATGCGGCAACAGGCACACGAGGCCCGACATTCTGAGCCATTTGCGCTCGCCCGACGAGATGAACTGGTCGAACACCACCTGGGCGCCGTTGGCGAAGTCGCCGAACTGCGCTTCCCACAGGGTCAGCGCCTTCGGCTCGGCCAGGCTGTAGCCATATTCGAAGCCCAGCACCGCTTCTTCCGACAGCATCGAGTTGATGACTTCGTACCCGGCCTGCGCCGCCGACAGATTGTTGAGCGGGATGTAGCGGGTCTCGTCGCGCTGATCGTAAAGCACGGAATGGCGCTGCGAGAAGGTGCCGCGTTCCGAATCCTGCCCCGACAGCCGGATCGGATTGCCGTCGAGCAGGATCGCGCCGAAGGCCAGCGCCTCCGCCGTCGACCAGTCGATGCCTTCGCCGGACTCGATCGCCTGGCGCCGATTCTCGAGGAAGCGGATGATCGTCTTGTGCGCTTCGAAATCCTTCGGCACCTCGGTCAGCTTCTTGCCGATTTCCTTCAGCGTCTTGACCGGCACGGCGGTCTTGCCGCGCCTTGTCTCGTCCTGATTGTCGGCCGTGCGCAGGCCCGACCAGGCGCCGTCGAGCCAGTCGGCCTTGTTGGGCTTGTAATGCTGGCCGACTTCCCATTCGGCTTCCAGATGCGTGCGCCAGTCGGCCTTGAGCTGGTCGAGCTCGGCCTGGGTGATGTGGCCTTCCGCGATCAGGCGCTCGCCATAGATCTGCACCGTCGTCTTATGGGTGCGGATGTTGCGGTACATGAGCGGCTGGGTGAAGGCCGGCTCGTCGCCCTCATTGTGGCCGAACCGGCGGTAGCAGAACATGTCCACGACCACCGGCTTGTGGAACTTCATGCGGAACTCGATCGCCACCTTGGTGGCGTGCACCACGGCTTCCGGGTCGTCGCCATTGACGTGGAAGATCGGCGCCTCGATCATCTTGGCGACGTCGGACGGATAGGGCGACGAGCGCGAGAAGCGCGGATTGGTGGTGAAGCCGATCTGGTTGTTGATGATGAAATGCAGCGTGCCGGCGACGCGGTGGCCGCGCAGGCCCGAGAGGCCGAGGATTTCAGCGATCACGCCCTGGCCGGCGAAGGCGGCGTCGCCGTGCAGCAAGAGCGGCAACACCTTGGCTCGCTCTTCCAGTGGCACGATTTCCTCGCGGCCACGGCCGAACAGGGAATCCTGCTTGGCGCGCGCCTTGCCCATCACCACGGGATCGACGATCTCCAGATGCGAGGGGTTGGCGGTCAGCGACAGGTGCACCTTGTTGCCGTCGAACTCGCGGTCCGACGAGGCGCCGAGATGGTACTTCACGTCGCCCGAGCCTTCGACCTCGTCGGGGGCTGCGGAGCCGCCCTTGAACTCGTGGAAGATGGCGCGGTGCGGCTTGGCCATCACTTGGGAAAGCACGTTGAGGCGGCCGCGATGGGCCATGCCGAGCACGATTTCCTTTAAGCCTAACTGGCCGCCGCGCTTGACAATCTGCTCCAGCGCCGGGATCAACGATTCACTGCCGTCGAGACCGAAGCGCTTGGTGCCCTTGTACTTGACGTCGATGAACTGCTCGAAGCCTTCCGCCTCGACCAGCTTCTGCAGGATCGCCTTTTTGCCGGTGGCGGTGAACGAAATCTCCTTGTCGGCGCCCTCGATACGCGCCTGGATCCAGGCCTTTTCCTCGGGATCGGAAATATGCATGAACTCGACGCCGAGCGTCGAGCAATAGGTGCGGTTGAGGATTTCCAGCATCTGCCGGATGCTGCCGAATTCGAGCCCGAGCACATTGTCGAGGAAAATGGGCCGGTCGTAGTCGGCTTCGGTGAAGCCGTAATTCTCCGGCGACAGCTCGTTATAGTCTTCGAGCTTTGCAATGCCGAGCGGGTCGAGATTGGCGTGCAGATGGCCGCGCATGCGGAAGGCGCGGATCATCATGATGGCGCGCACCGAATCGCGCGTCGCCTGGTGCACATCGGCGTCGGACAGCACGACACCGTTGGTGACCGCCTTGTCCTTGACCTTCTTTTCCAGGTGCTTTTCGACGATGCCCCAATTGCCGTCGAGCGCCGACACCAATTCGCCATTGGCCTGCAGCGGCCAGGAGGGTTTGGCCCATGAGGCGCCCTTGGCGTTCCTGCGCACATCGCCGGCATCGTCCTTCAGTCCGGCGAAGAACTCCTGCCACTCGGGATTGACCGAGGCGGGATCGTCCTCATACGCCGCGTAGAGCGCGTCGATGTAATCGGCATTGCCGCCATAGAGGAAAGAGGTAAGCGAGAATTGGTCGTTGGCCTGATCTTGTCGTGCCATTTTGTCCGCGGAGCCTGGCTCCGTCTCCTTTTTTTGGGGAGTGAGTAGTCAGTAGTCAGTAGAGAAATGGATGTCTCTCATTTGTTCACCGCTCAGTTTTTTCACTACTCACTATTCACTACTCACTTAACCCTTGATCGCCTCGACCAGCGTCGTGCCAAGCCGCGCCGGCGAGGGCGAAACCTTGATGCCGGCCGATTCCATCGCCGCGATCTTGTCTTCGGCGCCGCCCTTGCCGCCGGAGATGACCGCGCCCGCATGACCCATGGTGCGGCCGGCCGGCGCGGTGCGCCCGGCGATGAAGCCCGCCATCGGTTTCCTGCGGCCGCGCTTGGCCTCGTCCTTGAGGAACTGCGCGGCGTCTTCTTCGGCCGAACCGCCGATCTCGCCGATCATGATGATCGACTTGGTCTCATCGTCGGCGAGGAACATCTCGAGCATGTCGATGAACTCGGTGCCCTTGACAGGATCGCCGCCGATACCGACGGCGGTGGTCTGGCCGAGGCCGACATTTGTGGTCTGGAACACGGCCTCATAGGTAAGTGTTCCCGAGCGCGAAACAACGCCGACCGAACCCTTGCGGAAGATGTTTCCGGGCATGATGCCGATCTTGCATTCGTCGGGGGTGAGCACACCCGGACAGTTCGGTCCGATCAGCCGCGAAGTCGAGCGGTCGAGCCGCGCCTTGACCTTGACCATGTCCATCACCGGAATGCCTTCGGTGATGCAGACGATCAGCGGGATCTCCGCCTCGATCGCCTCGATGATGGCTTCGCCCGCGCCCGCCGGCGGCACGTAGATGACGGAGGCGTTGGCGCCTGTCCTTTCCTTGCCTTCGGCGACCGTGGCAAAGATCGGCAGGCTCTCGCCCTTCGCGCCGGTCCAGGTCTCGCCGCCCTTCTTCGGGTGGATGCCGCCGACCATCTTTGTCCCGTGATAGGCCAGCGCCTGCTCTGTGTGGAACGTGCCGGTCTTGCCGGTCAGGCCCTGCACCAGCACCTTGGTGTTCTTGTCGACGAGAATGGACATCGGAGCCCTTTTCTAAAAACCGTTGATCGAGGAAGGTGAGACGCGCCGGTAGACGCCACTCACCATGTCTTGCCAGTCATCGTTGCCGGCAGGTTTGAAATGCAATCGCATGCGGTAGGTGTCGGCATCGTCGAAAATATAGGTCACGCGCGAAAAGCCGCGCGGCGACGACCGCTCCAGCACCAGTTCGTTGCCGTTCCACATACCCGTGGCAGGCGACAACGGCACGAAGCCCATCGAATCGAACTGGTGCATGGTCACGACGCCGTTCTGGTGGTCGACGCCGAATACGGTGTGCGAACCGAACGAAATCGTGCCGTCGCGACGCTGACGATAACGCTGCACCACGAACTGGCCGCCGAACTCCGCTTCCGCCAAAACTTCGCTGGTCGCCGTGCCGCCATCGGCCCATTGCGTCTCCGCCACCTCTTCCTCGCCGCGCCACGCGCCGACCAGCGCCTGCAGGCGCTGGTGGTCGGCCGAGAGCGAAGAGAAGGACGCCGCGTTCATGGATCAGAGCCGCTTCAGATCGGTGACGGTGAGATCGCTCTTGGCATTGCCGGTGTTGAGCGTCGTCGCCGGCTCGAACATCAGCACCACGGGCTCTGCGGTGAGCGAGCGCGGCCGGTGCTCGACACCGCGCGGCACGACGATGAAATCGCCCTCGCCGAGCTCAACCTGACCATCGCGGAAATCGATGGCGATCCTGCCGCGCAGCACGAGGAAGGCTTCGTCCTCATTGTCATGCGCGTGCCAGTCGAAGGCCTCGCCGAACTTGGCGACCTTGGCCTGGCTATCATTGACGTCGCCGGCGATATGCGGATCGAACACCTCAGTGATCGTTTGATCCGCCGCCTCGACCAGATTTATCTTGCGCGGAGGCACCGTCTCAGCCCTGCACCGCCGCAACGATCTTCTTGGCCGCGTCATCAAGATCATCGGCGGACACGACGTTCAAACCGCTGTCGTTGATGATCTTCTTGCCGAGCTCGGCATTGGTGCCTTCCAGGCGCACGACCAGCGGCACTTTCAACCCGACTTCCTTGACCGCTGCAATCACGCCCTCGGCGATGATGTCGCACTTCATGATGCCGCCGAAGATATTGATCAGGATGCCTTTGACGGCCGGGTCCCTGGTGATGATCTTGAACGCCGCCGTCACCTTCTCCTTCGAAGCGCCGCCGCCGACATCGAGGAAGTTGGCGGGCTCGGCGCCATAGAGCTTGATGATGTCCATCGTCGCCATGGCAAGGCCGGCGCCGTTGACCATGCAGCCGATATTGCCGTCGAGCGCGACATAGGCGAGATCGTATTTCGACGCCTCGATCTCCTTCTCGTCCTCTTCGGTGGTGTCGCGCAGTTCCATCAGATCGGGGTGGCGGAACAGCGCGTTGTTGTCGAACGACACTTTCGCATCGAGCACGCGCAGGCGGCCGCTCTTCATCACGATCAGCGGGTTGACCTCGAGCAGGCTCATGTCCTTCTCGACAAAGGCCTTGTAGAGGATCGGGAACAGCGTGCCGCCATCCCTGGCCGCGTCGCCGTCGAGCTTCAGCGCGCCATTGAGCGCCTTCACGTCGTCCGCCGTAACGCCCTTCTCCGGGTCGATGGCGACGGTGATGATCTTTTCCGGCGTGTCGTGCGCGACCGCCTCGATGTCCATGCCGCCCTCGGTCGAGACGACGAAGGCGATGCGGCCGACCGAGCGGTCGACCAGGATCGAGAGATAGAGCTCGCGCTCGATGTCGGCACCGTCCTCGATATAGAGGCGATTGACCTGCTTGCCGGCCGGGCCGGTCTGCTTGGTGACCAGTGTGTGGCCGAGCATCTCGTTGGCGTTGGCCACCACCTCGGCGACCGACTTCGCCAGCCGCACGCCGCCCTTGGCGTCGGGGCCGAGCTCCTTGAATTTGCCCTTGCCGCGGCCGCCGGCATGGATCTGGCTCTTCACCACGTAGAGCGGGCCTGGCAGCGCTTGTGCCGCGGCTTCCGCCTCGCTTGCCTTGAACACCGGCACGCCTTCGGCCACCGGCGCGCCAAAGCTCTTCAGCAGCGCCTTGCCTTGATATTCATGGATGTTCATCGGGAACTATCTCCAGGTCGTTTGCCGGGGGTGATGTTTTGGCGGGTTACTTCGAGGCGAGCTGCGGCGCGATCTTGACACAGGCCTCGGTCAGGCCCTGCACGGTCGCCACCGAAGCCTCGAACATCTTCTGCTCGGCCTTGTTGAGGTCGATCTCGATGACGCGCTCGACACCGCCGGCGCCGATGACCACGGGCACGCCGACATAGGTGCCCTTGACGCCATATTGGCCCGAGAGGTGCGCCGCGCAAGGCAGCACGCGCTTCTTGTCCTTTATGTAGGATTCGGCCATCTGGATCGCCGAAGCCGCCGGCGCGTAGTAGGCCGAGCCGGTCTTCAAGAGGCCGACGATCTCGGCGCCGCCATCGCGGGTGCGCTGCACGATCTGGTCGAGCTTTTCCTTCGAAGTCCAGCCCATCTTGATCAGGTCGGGAAGCGGAATGCCCGACACCGTCGAATAACGGATCATCGGCACCATGGAATCGCCGTGGCCGCCAAGCACGAAAGCGGTGACGTCCTCGACGGAGACCTTGAATTCCTCGGCCAGGAAATAGCGGAAACGCGCGCTATCGAGCACGCCGGCCATGCCCACCACATGAGTCTTGGGCAGGCCCGAAAACTTCTGCAGCGCCCACACCATGGCGTCGAGCGGGTTGGTGATGCAGATGACGAACGCCTTCGGCGCGTACTTCTTCAGCCCGGCGCCGACCTGCTCCATGACCTTCAAATTGATGCCCAGCAGGTCGTCGCGGCTCATACCCGGCTTGCGCGGCACGCCGGCGGTGACGATGCACACGTCCGCACCCTCGATGCCGGCATAGTCATTGACGCCGGTCAGCCGGGAATCGAAGCCATCGACCGGCGACGACTGCGCTATATCGAGCCCCTTGCCTTGCGGGATACCCTCGGCGATATCGAACAGGATCACGTCGCCGAGATCCTTGAGGCCGATCATGTGGGCGAGCGTGCCGCCGATCATGCCAGAGCCGATAAGCGCTATCTTGTTGCGTGCCATGTGAGGATGATTTCCCTTTGTCTGTGACGCGCCAACACGGCGTCGAGGAAGAGGCCGGAATGCTGCGGGGACCGCGAATTTCGCCGCACCCAATAGCTCCGGTGCGGAATAAATTCAAACGATTATTTAGACCCCTGCATTTTCAATCGGTTAGAGTGTTTGGGACTTACGTAAACGTCAAAATTTGCAAGCCAACTTGGGAGAATTTACACGATGACGGTCGAGATCAGAAGGCTCAATCCCGGCGATGACACCCTTGTGATGCGGGTTGCCGACGAAGTGTTCGACGAGCCGGTGCGGCTCGATCGCCTTGCCAGCTATCTCGCGCAATCAGGCCATTTCATGATCGTCGCCCTGGCCGGGGACGTTGTCGTCGGCCAATGCGCGGCGGTCATCCACCGCCACCCGGACAAGCCGACCGAACTTTATATCGACGAAGTCGGGGTCTCGCCGGCCTTTCAGCGCCGGGGCATTGCGCGCAAAATGCTGGACGCCATGTTCGCGCTCGGCCGCGAGCATGGCTGCGAGGAGGCCTGGGTCGGCACCGAGCCGGACAATCTGCCAGCCCGGGCGCTTTATGAAGCGCGCAAGGAACCGCATGACGAGGCGAAGAGCTTTGTGATGTATGTTTACGGGCTGTAGATTTTCTAAGCTGGCGCGAAGGAACGCGGCTTCCGGATATTTCAGGCCCGCGCCCGCGCTTCCGCTGGGGCCGCCTTCGCCTTCCACCGCTCCGCCCAATCCTCCAGCCAGTCGCGGCTCTGCATTTCGATCAGTCGTGAGGCCGTGCGCTCGAATTCGAACACCTCGACGCCGCGCTTGGCCACATAAAGCTCGTGCGGCGGCGCCTCGGCGCTCACCACAAGGCGCGTATGATGGTCGTAGAGCGTGTCGATCAACAGGATGAAACGCTTTGCCTCGTTGCGCTTGCCTTCACCCAGCACCGGCACATGGTCGATGAAGACGGTCGAAAACCGGCCGGCGATGGCCAAATAATCGCGCGCGCCGAGTGGCTTTTCGCAGAGATCGGCGAAAGCGAAACGCGCGGCATCGCCGGCGGCCGCCGGCACCGCGACCTTGCGGCCCTTCAGCGTCAGCGAGGTCTCGGCCGTCGCCGCCCCGCGCGTCATCGCCTGCCAAGCCTCGTCGAGCGCCTGGTCGGCCGCCGCATCCGCAGGCGTGACATAGACTGGCGTGCGGGCGAGCTTTTCCAGCCGGTAGTCCTTATCGCTGTCCAGCGACAGCACCTGCGTGTGGCGTTCCAATATGGCGATGAACGGCAGGAAAAGCTGGCGGTTCAACCCGTCACGGTAAAGGTTTTGCGGCGCCACGTTCGAGGTAGCGACCAGCACGACCCCATTGGCGAACAGCGCCGAGAACAGTCTGGACAGGATCATGGCGTCGGCGATGTCGGTGACCGAGAACTCGTCGAAGCACAGCACCCAGGCCTGCTCGGCGAGCGCCTTGGCCACCGGCGGGATCGGATCGTCTTCCCTGGCCGTGCCCTCCTTGCGCGCCTGCCGGTGCTTCTGAATGCGGTCCTGAACGTCGGCCATGAAGTCGTTGAAATGGACGCGGCGCTTGCGCCTGACCGGCAAGAGCTCGAAGAACATGTCCATCAGCATGGTCTTGCCGCGGCCGACGCCGCCATGGATGTAGAAGCCCTTGACCGCCTCATGCGTCTCGCGCTTGCGGGCAAACAGCCAGCCCAGCGCACTGGACTTGTGCGCCAGCCGCTTGGCCGAGATCTCCACGGTCAGCCGGTCGAGCGCAGCGGCGATCGCTTCCTGCGCGGCATCGCGTCCGATCGCGCCGGTTTCCACCAGATGATCGTAGCGTTGCCTGACGGTCGCATGGGTCTGGAGGCCGTCACGCAGATGCATCGGTCACGTCGTTGTTCAAAGCAGGACGCCCAAGAGAGAGCGAGAGGGCGCATGTTGGGATTCGGGTCAGGCCGAGCCGCCATTCGCAGGCCGGCATCACCTGAATATCAGCATACCCTAGCCTATCTTGTAAGCGAGATCGGCTGCCCGTTGGAAGTCTGGCCGTCGAATTTCGAGCCGCCCGACGAATAGAGCCGCGCCAGCGAGCCGCCGTTCTCGTCATAAAGCGTCAGCTGCTTGCCGGCGACGTTCCACGACTTGATGCCATCGATCGGCGCCGGGCAATGCAGCGGTCCGGCGCGGAAGCCGGCGCCGAACTTGGTCTGCGGCGTCGCCACCTTGCAGCTCTGGCCGGAGACGCTGACGTTCCAGACACCGGCGACGCTTGCCGCGTTGAGATCCGCGGCGCCTGCCGGCGCCGCACCATCCGGCGGCAGCGAGGCAACCTGCGTGTTCGCCGGCGCGGTCGGGAATTGCGACGGGTCGGTGGTGCCGGGCGAGGCCGGCGGCGGCAGCTGATTCGAGCTCACCTGGCCGGCAGGCGCCGGCTGCAACGGTGCTGGTTGCTGGTCGTCCATCGACGAGAAGCGTGAGGTTGAGCAGCCGCTCGCAACGAGTGCCGCCAGGGATACGGCCACCAGGCCGCCTTTCGAAAAATTCATTACAACCTCCGTCGGATTCGGCTGGGGGGACGCCGTCCGCGCAATCTCACCTCCACCAAGATGGAGAAGGTGGCGAAATTTCAACCCGATATGGTTAAAATAGGGTTTGCGGAACGAATTGTTGCAAATTTACCGCACTCATCCGGCGAGCGGCGCGCTCGGCACGAACACATATCCGTCCGGTCCAACGATATAGCACTCGCGCAGACCATGCGGTTTGTCGATCGCGCCGGCCAGCACGATGTGGCCATGGTCCAGCGCCGCCGCCTCGACCGCGTCGGGATCGGCGCCATAAAGGCGCAGTTCGATGCCGGCGCCGCGCGTCTCGGCGCCCGTCATCGGATTGTCGAGATAGGAATGGTCGGCATGCAGCATGAACACCGACCCCAGAAGCTCGATCGCGGCGAAATCCTCGTCAGCATAGACGATGCGGGCGCCAAGCACGTCGCGGCAGAAGGCTTCCATCGCCGCCATGTCCGATACCAGCAGATTGACGCCGATGCCGCGCGGCAGCGAACGGCCGAAATCCTCGGCTTTCATCCAGGGCGTCTTGGTCCGCTTGATCGCCATGGCGTCTTCCTCCTGATCTGATCCTAGCCGAGACCGCTTCGCCGCCCTTGGCCTTCGGCCGGCAAACGCTTGCGCCAGCCGCGGCGGGGCTTATGTCTAGATGTGAGCAGTTCCAGGAAAAGCGGTTTTCCCGGGAAAAATGCGTAGCGCTTTCCCCAGGGAGTGCGTGAAAAAAGAGTTCACCGAAACCCGCTGGAGCGCAGACCTTGGCCGCGAGACAGAAAGCCGCCAACCGCTACTACAGCGGCCCGCCCAGCGATCATTTCGACGGCACCCTGTTCTTCAATCCCGGCGGCCGGATGCCCGGCCCCTTCACGGACCTGTTGAAATGGCAGTTCAGCGGCCAACGCGCGAAATGGCCGGCTGCCAGCTCGAGCCCCTTTGCGCAGGCAAAGCCGGTCGCGACGGTTCTAGGCGCCGATCTGACCGTGACCATGGTCGGCCATGCCACCTTGCTGATCCAGACCGCCGGGCTGAACATCCTCACCGATCCGGTCTGGTCGCGACGGACCTCGCCGTTCTCCTTTGTGGGACCCAGACGCGTCAATCCGCCGGGTATCGCTTTTGGCGATCTGCCGGCGATCGACCTCGTGCTGGTCAGCCACAACCATTACGACCATCTCGACCTTGCCACGCTGGGGAAGTTGAAGAAGACGCACGATCCGCTGGTGGTGACGCCGCTCGGTAACGATGCCATCATCGCCGCCGCCGTGCCCGGCATGCGGCTTTCCGCGCATGACTGGGGCGACAGGGTCGATGCCGGCGAAGGCACCGCCATCCACGTCGAGCCCGCGCATCACTGGTCGGCGCGCGGGGCGCGCGACCGGCGCATGGCATTGTGGGCCGGCTTCGTCATCGAGACGCCGGGCGGAAAGATCTATTTTGCCGGCGATACCGGCTTCCACGATGGCATCAACTACCGGCTGATGGCGGAAAAACATGGCGGGTTCCGTTTCGCCATCCTGCCGATCGGTGCCTACGAGCCACGCTGGTTCATGGCGCCGCAGCACCAGAACCCCGAGGAAGCGGTCCAGGGCATGTTGTTGTGCAACGCCGCCTTCGCCGCCGGCTGCCATTGGGGCACCTTCCAGCTCACCGACGAGCCATTCGACGAGCCGGTCCGGAAACTGGTCGAAGCACTGGACGCCGAAGGCCTGCCGCGAGAGCATTTCCGTGCCTTGCGGCCCGGCGAAGTCTGGGAAGTGCCCCGGATTTGATAGCCTCGGGAACCCAAGCTCGACAGCCGCGTTCTTCAACCGGTTTCAATGTGTTCGGCTTGCGAGGCGTTCCCATGCTTAGATGGATCATCATTCTCCTGATCATCGCCGCCGCGGCGAGCCTGCTCGGCATGCCGGCGCTGGCCGGCGCCGCCGCCACCGGCGCGCGTATTCTCATCGGCATCGTGCTCATCATCTTCCTGTTGATCTTGTTCGGGGTCTTCGCGGTGACGTAACACCGGCTTCCCCGTGATCCGGCGCCTTCGCCGTGATGTCGGTCCGGCGCCTTCGCCGTGAACGCGGCTGCGCACTGGTAATTCCTGCCCGTTTCCGCCATATAGCGCCGAACGGACATGGAATTTTCGGAGCAATGGCAGGCACGGCCCCTTTCGCCAAGATGAACGGCATCGGCAACGAGATCATCGTTGCCGACATGCGCGGCCGTGCGGATCGGGTGACGGCCGCGGCTGCCATCGCGCTCAATGGCGACGCGGCGACGCGGTTCGACCAAATCATGGCGATCCACGACGCCAGGACGGCGGGCACCGCCTATTTCGTCGATATCCTGAATTCAGACGGGTCCGGCGCGCAGGCTTGCGGCAACGGCATGCGCTGCGTCGTCCAGGCACTGGCCGCCGAGACCGGCGAGAAGACCTTCACCTTCGAGACAGTGGCCGGCGTCCTCAATGCCCGCGAACATGCCGACGGCTCGATTTCGGTCGACATGGGCACGCCGCGCTTCGGCTGGCGGGATATTCCGCTGGCCGAGGAGTTCCGCGACACCCGCATGATCGAATTGCAGGTCGGCCCGATCGACGCGCCGGTGCTGCATTCGCCCTCCGCCGTCTCGATGGGCAATCCGCACGCCATCTTCTGGGTCGACGCCGACGTTTGGACTTATGAACTCGACCGTTTCGGCCCGCTGCTCGAAAACCATCCGATCTTTCCCGAGCGCGCCAACATAACCATCGCGCAGGTGACCTCACCCGACAGCATGATCATCCGCACCTGGGAGCGCGGCGCCGGCCTGACCAAGGCTTGCGGCACCGCCTCCTGCGCGGCTGTCGTTGCAGCGGCCCGCACCAGGCGCACCGGCCGCAGCGTCAACCTTTTGACCCCCGGCGGCGGCACGCTGCATGTCGAGTGGCGCGATGACGACCACGTCATCCTGACCGGCGCGGCCGAATGGGAATTTTCCGGCAGCTTCGATCCGTCGACCGGACAATGGGCCCGCGATACCGAAAGCGCGGCCTGATGTCCGCTCTTGCCAAAGGCGTCGACGTGGCGAAGCAGCCCGGCCGCATCGACGTGGTGACCTTCGGCTGCCGCCTCAACACCTACGAGTCCGAAGTGATGCGGCGCGAGGCCGAAACTGCCGGCCTCGCTGCGCTGGCAGGTGGCGCCGTGATCTTCAACACCTGCGCCGTCACTGGCGAAGCGGTGCGCCAGGCCAGGCAGGCGATCCGCAAGGCGCGCCGCGACAACCCGGCCGCACGCATCATCGTCACCGGCTGCGCCGCCCAGACCGAGCCCGAAAAATTCGCCGCCATGGACGAGGTCGATCTCGTGCTTGGCAATGAGGAGAAGCTCAAGGCGAATTCCTATCGCGCGCTGCCCGATTTCGGCGTCAACGACACCGAGAAGGCGCGCGTCAACGACATCTTCTCGGTGCGCGAGACCGCCGGCCACATGGTCGACGCCATCGAGGGCCGGGCACGTGCCTTCGTGCAGGTGCAGAACGGCTGCGACCATCGCTGCACCTTCTGCATCATCCCCTATGGCCGCGGCAATTCGCGCTCGGTGCCGATGGGCGCCGTGGTCGAGCAGGTCAAGCGGCTGGCGGGCAACGGTTATGCCGAGATCGTGCTGACCGGCGTCGACATGACTTCTTTCGGAGCCGACTTGCCGGGTGCGCCGAAGCTCGGCAAGCTTGTGAAGACCATCCTCAGGCAGGTGCCCGACGTGAGGCGGCTCAGGCTGTCCTCCATCGATTCGATCGAGGCCGACGAGGACTTGCTCGACGCCATCGCCACCGAGCCGCGGCTGATGCCGCATCTGCATCTGTCGCTGCAGTCGGGTGACGACATGATCCTGAAGCGCATGAAGCGCCGGCATCTGCGCGATCAGTCGATCCGCTTTTGCGAGGATGTGCGCAAGCTGCGTCCGGGTATTGTTTTCGGCGCCGACATCATCGCGGGCTTCCCGACCGAGACCGACGCCATGTTCGAGAATTCGCTGGAGATCGTCGAGGAATGCGGCCTGACCCATCTCCACGTCTTTCCGTTTTCACCGCGCGAAGGCACACCCGCCGCGCGCATGCCGCAGGTTCGCCGCGAGCTGGTCAAGCAGCGCGCCGCCCGGCTGCGCGCCGCCGGCGAAGCGGCCTATGTCAGGCACCTGTCTTCGCTTGCCGGCAGCCGCCAGTCGATCCTGATCGAGCGCGACGGTCTTGGCCGCACCGAAGGGTTCACGCTTGCCGCACTCGGCACCGGCGCGCCGGGAGAGATCGTCGAAGCTGATATAACCGGCCACGATGGCGCTCGGCTGATGGCGACGCCGCTTGCCGCCCACGCTGCCTGAGAACGCAAAAGCATGGCTGGTTTTTTCAAGAAGATATTTTCGTTCGGCAAGAAGGAGGTCGTCGAGGAGCGGATCGACGAGACCGCCCCGCTGCCGCCGATCAATTGGGACCAGCTCGACGCGCTGAAGCCGGCGGCCGAGCAGGCCCTGCCGGAGTTTTTGAAGCGCGAGGAGCCTGCGGCGGAAGCCGCGCCGGCGGCCGCGCCCCGTCCTCTCGTTGAGGAGGAGGAGGTAAGGCCAGCGCCCGCCGAGGAGCCAACACCGGAGCCTGCCCCCACCATTCCGCCCGCGCCGGAGCCGATCGTTCCGTCTACCCCGGAGCCTTTGCCTGAACCCAAGCCCGCGGAAGTGCCAAAGCCTGCTCCGGAAACCCCTGCCGAGCCGCCTGCGCCCGAAGAAATTCCGGCGCGGCCCGCCGTTCCGGAGCCAACGCCCGAACCGCGGCCGCAAGAGGTGCCCCCGCCCGCGCCATCCGAGCCGGAGATCGTTCCCTCGCGTCCCGAGAGGCAACCGGAACCCGCGCCCGTCGAAGTGCCGACGCCACCCGTGGAAGTGCCGGCCGAGGTGCCCGCACCGGTCGAGGTGCCACCGGCGGCGCCGGTTGAAGTGCCTCCGTCGGCCGGCGTCGAGCAGGCGGCTTCAGAGGCCGGCGCCGCCCCTCATCCGCCTGCCGGCACCTTCTCCCCGTATTGGGACGGGGAGAAGGAAGAGGACCTTCCAACGCCAGCGGCCAAAACCGAGCCAGGCATTCCACCAGCGGAAATCGCGCCACCCATCCGCCAGCCGGCGCCGGTCGAAACACAACCGGTCATCGCCGAGATCGCGCCCGAGCCTCAATCGGTTCGGCAACTCGCCCCGGAGGCAAAACCCGCGCCCGGCAAGGTGACGGTTGCCAAGAAGGTCGAGCAGAAGGCCGAGCCGCAGAAGGCGCCCGAGCCGGCGCCGAGGCGATCCTGGTTCCAGCGCATGCGGGACGGGCTTGCCCGGTCCTCGCGCGAGCTGACCGGCAACATTGCCGGCGTCTTCACCAGGCGCAAACTGGACGAGGAGACGCTGCAGGACCTGGAGGACGTGCTGATCCGCGCCGATCTTGGCGTGGAAACGGCGCTGCGCGTGACTGATTCACTGGCCTCCAGCCGCTACGGCAAGGACGTCTCCGATACAGAGGTGCGCGCGGTCATGGCGACCGAGGTTGAGAAGGTGCTCGCCCCGGTCGCGAAATCGCTCGAGCTCGACCTCTCGCACAAGCCGCATGTCATCCTGGTGGTCGGCGTCAACGGCACCGGAAAGACCACGACGATCGGCAAGCTCGCCGCCAAGCTGACCGATGGCGGCCTGTCGGTGATGCTGGCCGCCGGCGACACCTTTCGCGCCGCCGCCATCGAACAGCTGAAGATCTGGGGCGAACGCACGAAATCGCCCGTCATTGCCTCCAAGCTCGGTGCCGATGCCGCCGGTCTCGCCTACGACGCCTTTGAGAGGGCTAAGGAGGCAGGCTCGGACGTGCTGATCATCGACACCGCCGGCCGGCTGCAGAACAAGACCGAACTGATGGCCGAGCTGGAAAAGATCGTCCGTGTGCTGGGCAAGCTCGATCCCGAAGCGCCGCACACGGTGCTGCAGACGGTCGACGCCACCACCGGCCAGAACGCGCTCAACCAGGTTGAGATCTTCCGCAACGTCGCCGGCGTCAACGGCCTGGTGATGACCAAGCTGGACGGCACGGCGCGCGGCGGTATTCTGGTGGCGATCGCGGCAAAGCACAGATTGCCGGTCTATTTCATCGGTGTCGGCGAACAGGTCGACGACCTCGAACCTTTCTCGGCAAGCGAATTCGCCAGGGCGATCGCTGGAGTGGCTTGAACAAGCACGATGCCGGAAGTGAGGCTTCCGGATTGGATCGTGCGTTAGAAGGATACCATGAACCCACCCATTCTCGAACGCGATCCGTCCGACCCGCAGAAAGAGAAGAAGGAAGGCGTCAATCCCGTGCTCAAGCTGGTGCTGGAGCTCGGGCCCTTGATGGTGTTCTTCTTCGCCAATGCGCGCGGCGAGTGGCTGACGCAGAAATTACCCGTTTTGGCTGAATTCGGCGGCCCGATCTTCGTCGCCACCGGCCTGTTCATGGCCGCGACCGCGATCGCGTTGATCGCCTCATGGCTGCTCACCCGCACCTTGCCGATCATGCCTATGGTGTCGGGCGTCGTCGTCTTCATCTTCGGCGCGCTGACGCTCTATCTGCAGGACGACATCTTCATCAAGATGAAGCCGACCATCGTCAACACGCTGTTCGGCGGCGTGCTGCTCGGCGGCCTGTACTTCGGCCGCTCGCTGCTCGGCTATGTCTTCGAGTCCGCCTTCAAACTCGATGCCGAAGGCTGGCGCAAGCTCACCTTCCGCTGGGGCCTGTTCTTCCTGTTTCTGGCCGTCGTCAACGAAGTCGTCTGGCGCAATTTTTCCACCGACGCCTGGGTTACCTTCAAGGTCTGGGGCATCATGCCGATCACGCTTCTGTTCACCTTCAGCCAGATGCCGCTGATCCTGCGCCATTCGCTCGACGACAAGGCCGGCGGGGAAGAGAAAGCCGGCAAATAAGGCAGGGACTAAAGGGGAGAGCCATGGAATTCGTCACCACCCGGGAAGAGCTGCGGACGATCTACAAGACCCCGCGCCCGGCCGATGGCTCGATCCGCAAGGAACTGAAGGCGCTCGACGGCCATTGCCGCTCCTTCATCGGCAAGAGCCCGTTCGTGCTGATCGGCTCGTCCGATGGCGAAGGCAATGCCGATGTGACCCCGAAAGGCGACAAGCCCGGCTTCACCGCCATTCTCGACGAGAAGACGATCGCCATCCCCGACCGGCCCGGCAACAACCGGCTGGATACGCTGGAGAACATCCTGCGCAATCCCTCGGTCGGGCTGCTCTTCCTCATCCCGGGCATGAACGAGACGCTGCGCGTCAACGGCGAAGCCCGCATCACCATGGATGCCACTTTGCGCGAGCGCCTCGCGGTCGACGGCAAGGCGCCGCAAAGCGTCATCGTGGTCGCCGTCAAGGCCGCCTACATGCATTGCGCCAAGGCCTTCATGCGCTCCGATTTGTGGAAGCCGGAGAGCTGGTACGACCGCGCGACGCTGCCGACGCTCGGCCAGATCCTGCGCGACCAACTGGCATTGGCCGATTCGGCCGAGGCGACCGACCGTTGGCTGGACGACGAGTACAAGCAGACGATGTGGTAGGGTTTTCGGCCACGATTCGCCCGGACCTGTCCATCTTGCTCAATCTTCTTGCCATCTCAGGCAGCCTGCGGGCGGCCTCCACCAATTCGGCCTTGGTCGCGGCGTTGGCGTTGAACGCGCCCGAGGGCTGTCGCGTCACCGTCTATGACGGACTTGGCCGCCTGCCGATCTTCAACCCCGACGATGAGGGTGAGCGGACGCCACGCGATGCTTCCGATCTGATCGACGCCGTCACCGGCGCCGACGGCATCATCGTCTCCTGCCCCGAATATGCCCATGGCGTGCCGGGCGGACTGAAGAACGCGCTCGACTGGCTGGTCTCGCGCGACGCCGCCGTTGCCAAGCCGGCCATGCTCGCGCACGCCTCGCCGCGTTCCCTCTATGCCCGCGCGGCTTTGGCCGAGATCATGCGCACCATGTCGTTCGCGCTTTATGATGGCGGACCGGAGATCGCCCTGCTCGGCAAGAAGCCGCCGGAGGTGGCGAGCATTCTGGGGGGGCCGGCGAACGTGCTGGCCATGCGCGACGCGCTGGCTGCCTTCGCGGATTTCATTCGCTCGCGTTGAGCGACGACCTCTCTTCCGCCGCCCTACTTCTTCGCCCGCAACGTCTCGACATCGGTCTTGCCGACATACCAGTCGCGGGCGTTGACTTCCTCGAAGACCACCCAGATATCGTCATTGCCAAGTCCGGTGGCGTCCATGATCGCCGCCGTGACTTTCCTGGCGATGTCAGCCTTCTTGCCTGCCGGATCGGCGGCGATCACTTCCTTGACGATGCGGATGTTGACGAATGGCATGACGTCCTCCCCTTCATTCCTGATCAGTACGTCTTGGCCCCATTCACCATCAGCCGCACCGAATAAAGCGAAGTGGTGCCGGCGATATAGAGGCAGTTCAGCTTGGCGCCGCCGAACACGCAATTGGCGGTCACCTCCGGCACCTTGACCTTGCCGATCAGAGTGCCGTCCGGATCGTAGCAATGGATGCCGTCGAAGGCGCTGGTCCAGATACGCCCGTCTGCATCGAGCCGAAAGCCGTCGAACAGGCCGGCGGTGCAGTCGGCGAACACCTTGCCGCCCGAAACCTTCTTGCCGTGCTTGCCGACATTGAACACCCGCATATGCGCCGGATTCTGCGCGCCATGCGTGCGGCCGGTGTCGACGACATAGAGCAGGCTTTCATCGAGCGAGAAGGCAAGCCCGTTCGGCCTGACCATATCGGTGATCACGGCTTCGACCTCACCACTGTCGGGATCGACGCGGTAGACATGGCAGGCGCCGATCTCGCTCTCGGCCTTGTCACCCTCATAGTCGGTGTCGATGCCATAGGTCGGGTCGGTGAACCAGATCGAGCCGTCGGACTTCACCACCGCGTCGTTGGGCGAGTTCAGCCTTTTGCCCTTCCATTTGGCGGCGACTGTGGTGACCGAGCCGTCATGCTCGGTGCGGCTGACGCGGCGGCCCGAATGCTCGCATGTGACCAGCCGGCCCTGCCGGTCGACGGTGTTGCCGTTGGAGTTGCCCGACGGCTGGCGGAACACGCTGACGCTGCCATCGGTTTCGTCAAAGCGCAGCATGCGGTTGTTCGGAATGTCGGACCACACGACATAGCGGCCGGCGGCGAACCAGGCCGGCCCTTCCGCCCAGCGGCAGCCGGTGAACAGTTTCTCCACTTGCGCGCTGCCGTTGAACAGGCGCGCGAAACGCGGATCGAGAATTTCGTAATGGTCTGCGGCCGCCATGCATTTCCTCCCGGCATCACGTGACGCCGGATCAAGCCAGCCCGCGACCGATCTGGCAAGACGGGCTATCAGCAATTTGTAAGACAAAACGGACAGGACATGCCTTAGGACGCCATTAACCGGCTATGCGCTGTGTGCAATGGTGCATTGCGACATCTTCTTTTTGCAATGCACCATTACTATGTCATGTTCCGTATCGATCAAGGGAGGAAGAACCAGCCGCCAGAATGCGGCACAGAAGGAACCTTGCTATGATCTTCAACGATCTCATGACCCGCGCTCGCAGCAGCATCGCCAAGCGCAAGCACTACAACCGCCTCGTCGCCGAAATCGATAGCTTCTCCAGCCGCGATCTGGCCGACATGCGGGCCGACCGCTCGGAAATGCTCTACCAGATCCACAAGCAGATCTACGGCTGAGTTTAAATCGATCGACGCGCCAGCCCGGCGCGTTGAGATTCCGGTCAGGCCGAGTCGAAAACGGTGGATTCCGGAACCGGGGCGGAGCGTACCTCAAGTACGTGAGTACCGGAAGCGCAGGAAGCCGCCGTTTGCAGGCCGGCATCACCTGAATATCTGTGCCGCCAGCGCCTTGTCGATCTGCGGCAGCAGAAGTTCCTTGGCGGACTCCGCCGTCAGGGGGCCGACATGCTTGTAGGCTATTTTGCCATCCTTGCCGATGACGAAGGTTTCCGGCACGCCATAGACGCCCCAGTCGATCGCCGTGCGGCCGGCTTCGTCGACGCCGATCGCCTGGAACGGATTGCCGAGGTCGCCGAGGAAGCGGCGGGCGTTTTCCGGCCGGTCCTTGTAATTCAGCGCCGCCATCACGAACCGCTTGTCCTGCGCCAACGCCAGAAGCACCGGGTGCTCTTCCCGGCATGGGGCGCACCACGATGCAAAGACGTTGACCAGCGTGACCTTTCCGGCGAAGGCCTTCGAATCGAGCCCCGGCAGATTGCTGCCCTCCAGGGGCGGCAGGTTGGTTTGCGGTGCTGGCAGGCCGATCAAGGCCGACGGCACTTCCGAGACATCGCGTCCAGACAACAGCTGCGCCAGGAACAGTCCGGCCAGGCCGAGGAAGACCAGCAGCGGCAAGAATACAAACAGGCGGCGACGGCCCGGCGGCGGCGTTTCGATTTCGCTGCTCACGGCTTTCCCGCCCCGGTCTTGTCGGAACGGCGGCGCACGCCAGCCGCCTCGAGTTCGGCAAGCTCGCGCTTGCGCGCCCGCTGGTCGATGAGGATCCAGCCGATCAGTCCGGCGAGCACCACTGCGGTGATGGCATAGGCGGCGGTGACGTAGAGGGCGTGCGGGCTCATGCCGGCCGCGTCCTTGGCATGCCGCCCGCCAACCCGATCCGTTCGCTGTGCTCGATCATGCCTTCCCTTAGCCTCGCGCCACGGCCCGCGCAATCGGCCGCCACGCCGCAGCCTGTGCCGCTCGTGGCCACCTCAATCCGTGCCATGACGCAATGCAAGCGCCGCGGCCACGGGGCCCAGCACCGCAAGAAACAAGGTCAGCGCGGCAAGAATGAGGAAGGGCTGCAGGAACGGATCCGGATTGGCCGTCGCGCCATAGCTCGCCGAAACGCCGAAGATCAGCACCGGGATGGTCAGCGGCAGCACCAGCACCGAGATCAGGAGCCCGCCACGCGGCAGCGCCACCGCCACCGCGGCGCCCACGGCGCCGATGAAGGTGATGGCCGGCGTGCCGACCAGAAGCGTCAGCGCCGTGGCGCCGATGGCCAACGGCTCCATGTTCATGAACAGGCCGAGCAGGGGCGCGGCGGCCACCAGCGGCAAGACGCTGCCCGCCCAGTGCGCCACACATTTCACCAGCACCGTCAGCGCCAGCATGTGCCGGTCGTTACCGAGCACCAGCAGATCGAGCGAGCCGTCCTCGCGGTCGGCCTGGAAAAGCCGGTCGAGCCCGAGCAGGCAGGCAAGCAGCGCGCCGATCCACAGGATCGCCGGACCGATGCGGGCCAAAAGCTTGAGGTCAGGACCAACGCCGAAGGGGATGGTGGCGATGACGGCCAGGAAGAAGATGACGCCGGTCAGCGCGCCGCCGCCGGCGCGGATCGAGAGGCGGATGTCGCGGAGGAGGAGGGCTAGCATGGGCGCGACGCCTCTGCGGCTTTGCGACACTTTCTCCAACGATGGTGCAACGCGGCCTGCATTATCCGGCCTCCCCCATCGCCAACGCCTTCGCCCCCTCCAATCCCAGCGGCAGATGCGTTGCCGCCACGATCATACCGCCATCTGCGCAATGCGCCGTCATCAGCCCCGCGAATCGCTCCTCCGAAGCCTTGTCCAGCCCAGCCGTCGGTTCATCCAGCAGCCACACCGGCCGTTGGCTGACCAGAAGCTTCGCGATCGCCGCGCGTCGTCGCTGTCCGGTCGAGAGATAGCCGAACGGCAGATGGCCGATGCCGCCCAGCCCGACCGTTTCCAGCGCCTCCTCGACATCGAGCCGGCCTTCGCCATGGAACTCCCGCCAGAAACGCAAGTTCTCCGTCACGCTCAGCGCCGTCTTCATCGCGTTCTGATGGCCGAGATAGTGGCAGGCGGAGGCGATAGAGGGGAATTCCTCGCCGCCGCCTTCGAGCAGCACACGCCCTTCGGCTTTCGGCAGCAGGCCGGCGACCACCCTGAGCAAGGTCGATTTGCCCGAACCGTTCGGCCCGGTGACGACCAGCGCCTGCCCGGCCTCCAGCGCAAACCCGATGCCGGAAAACACCGCCGCGCCGCTGCGCTCACCGCCCAGATTTTCGGCGATCAGCCGCATCCCGTACCTGTCTCTCGAACGAAGCGGCACGGTCGCTGCCGCATCGCACAAATTTGCTTTGCAACTGTCTAGAACTATTCCAGAAAATTCTCTATATGCGGGTCATCCGTGCCAGCGGTCGGCGCGGGAACAGAATTAGCGCCGAACCAGCGCACGCGCCGCCTTGAACGGCTCGGGTTGCTTGGGAACGGACAGCGGAAATGGCCGTACCCGCACCTTTGCGCGTGATTGCATGCCATCGGCGTCCGTTCCCTTTCAGGCTGAACAGACAAGGACGGATCGCACGTGTCAAAATCCCTCGACAGTTTCAATTGCCGCCGCACGCTGAAAGCTGGCGACGCCGAGTATGCCTATTTCGACCTCGTCGAGGCCGAGAAGAACGGCCTCACCGGCATTGCCCAGCTGCCCTATTCGATGAAGGTGCTGCTGGAAAACTTGCTTCGCAACGAGGACGGCCGCTCCGTTACCAAGGAGAGCATCCAGGCGGTCGCCGGCTGGCTGACCGACAAGGGCACCGCCGGTGTCGAGATCGCCTATCGCCCGGCCCGCGTGCTGATGCAGGATTTCACCGGCGTTCCGGCCGTGGTCGACCTCGCCGCCATGCGCGACGCCATGGCCTCGCTCGGCGGTGATCCGCAGAAGATCAACCCGCTGGTGCCGGTCGACCTCGTTATCGATCATTCCGTCATCGTCGACGAGTTCGGCACGCCGATGGCTTTCGCCCGCAACGTCGAGCTCGAGTATGAGCGCAACGAAGAGCGCTACAAGTTCCTGAAATGGGGCCAGCAGGCGTTCCGCAACTTCCGCGTCGTGCCGCCCGGCACCGGCATCTGCCACCAGGTCAACCTCGAATATCTCGGCCAGGTCGTGTGGACCAACACCGAGGACGGCGAAACGACAGCCTATCCCGACACCTGCGTCGGCACCGATTCGCACACAACCATGATCAACGGCCTTGGCGTGCTAGGCTGGGGCGTCGGCGGCATCGAGGCCGAGGCGGCCATGCTCGGCCAGCCGGTTTCCATGCTGCTACCCGAAGTTATCGGCTTCCGCCTCACCGGCAAGCTCAAGGAGGGCGTAACCGCCACCGATCTCGTGCTCACCGTCACCCAGATGCTGCGCAAGAAGGGTGTCGTCGGCAAGTTCGTCGAGTTCTTCGGCCCAGGTCTGTCCAACATGACGCTGGCCGACCGCGCCACCATCGGCAACATGGCGCCCGAATATGGCGCCACCTGCGGTTTCTTCCCGGTCGATTCCGAAACCATCCGCTATCTCACAATGTCCGGCCGCAGCGAGGACCGCATCGCCCTGGTCGAGGCCTATTCCAAGGCGCAGGGCATGTGGCGCGAGGCCGGCTCCGCCGACCCGGTCTTCACTGATCTGCTCGAACTGGAGTTGGACAGCGTCGTGCCGTCGATGGCTGGCCCCAAGCGGCCCGAAGGCCGCGTCGCGCTCGAAGGCATTCCGGCCGGCTTCGCCAAGGCGATGGAGACCGAGTACAAGAAATCGGCCGAAATCTCCAAGCGCTACGCCGTCGAAGGCACCGACCATGACCTTGGCCATGGCGACGTCGTCATCGCCGCCATCACCTCGTGCACCAACACCTCGAACCCGAGCGTGCTGATCGGCGCCGGCTTGCTTGCCCGCAACGCCAACCGCCTCGGCCTGAAGCAGAAGCCGTGGGTAAAAACCTCGCTGGCGCCTGGCAGCCAGGTGGTGGCGGAATATCTGGAAAAGTCGGGCCTGCAGAAGGAGCTCGACCAGATCGGCTTCAACTTGGTCGGCTTCGGCTGCACCACCTGCATCGGCAATTCCGGCCCGTTGCCGGCGCCGATCTCCAGGACCATCAACGACAAAGGTTTGATTGCTGCCGCGGTACTCTCCGGCAACCGCAACTTCGAGGGCCGCGTCTCGCCCGACGTGCAGGCCAATTACCTGGCGTCGCCGCCGCTGGTCGTGGCGCACGCGCTGGCCGGCACCGTCACCAAGGACCTGACCACGGAGCCGCTCGGCGACGACAGGAACGGCAATCCGGTCTATCTCAAGGACATCTGGCCGAGCTCGGCCGAGATCCAGGAGTTCATCGAGAAGAACGTCACCCGCGAGCTGTTCGCCCGCAAATATGCCGACGTCTTCAAGGGCGACGAGTACTGGCAGAACGTCAAGGCGCCGGAAGGCCAGACCTATGCCTGGGACAACGATTCGACCTATGTGCAGAACCCGCCCTACTTCGCCGGCATGACATCAGGTTTCGGCAAGATCGGCGACATCAAGGGCGCCCGCGTGCTCGGCCTCTTCGGCGACAAGATCACCACCGACCACATCTCGCCGGCGGGTTCGATCAAGGCTGCCTCGCCGGCCGGCAAATACCTCACCGACCATGGCGTCGGCGTCGCCGACTTCAACCAGTACGGCACGCGCCGCGGCAACCATGAGGTGATGATGCGCGGCACCTTCGCCAACATCCGCATCCGCAACCACATGCTGGGCGAGAACGGCCGCGAGGGCGGCTACACCATCCACTATCCCACGAAGGAAGAGGAATCGATCTACGACGCGGCGATGGAATACAAGAAGGAAGGCGTGCCGCTGGTCATCTTCGCCGGCGTCGAATACGGCAACGGCTCGTCGCGCGACTGGGCGGCCAAGGGCACCAACCTCTTGGGTGTCCGCGCCGTCATCGCTCAGTCCTTCGAACGTATCCATCGCTCGAACCTGGTCGGCATGGGCGTCATCCCCTTCGTCTTCGAGGACGGCACCTCATGGGCTTCCCTCAACCTCAAGGGCGACGAGATGGTCGAGATCGACGGATTGAGCGCCATCAAGCCGCGCCAGACGATGGTCGCCAAGATCACCTATGGCGACGGCACGGTGAAGAACGTGCCGATCATCTGCCGCATCGATACGCTGGATGAGCTCGACTACTTCAAGAATGGCGGCATCCTGCAATACGTGCTGCGCGATCTGGCAGCGTAGAAAGCAGGGACTAAGGGAGTAGGAGCAAGGAAGCTAGGCCCGGAACGGGTAACCTACTCCCCTACTCCCCTACTCC